>NHCU01000047.1 GCA_002167365.1 Betaproteobacteria bacterium TMED41
AAAAATAAAATTAATAAATTATTTTTTTTTGAAATAGAGGATAAATTTTTTGAAAAAAGATTAACAAATTTTCTTCAAAAGAATAATTTAGATTTTTCGGTAATTCAATCACCTATGTTCTTATCAACTCGTCAGGATTATAAAAAATTTTCTCAGGACAAAAATGTTCTCTTAATGAAAAATTATTATCAGTTACAAAGAAAAAAATTAAAATTTTTAATGGAAGATGGGAAACCTTTTGGTGGCAAATGGTCTTTTGACGAGGAAAATAGAAAGAAATTACCAAAAAAAATTGATGTTCCAGCTCTTCCAAAACCTGATAATTCTAAATACGAGGGGGAATTAAAAAAAGAGATTTTAAAACATTTTAATCATCATCCAGGTAATGTTGATAATCGTTGGATGCCGGTAACTCGAAAAGCAGCACGAGAATGGCTTTCTTCGTTTTTTGAAGAAAGATTATCTAACTTTGGTTTTTATGAGGATGCTGTGAGTTCAGAACACAATTTTATGTTTCATTCAACTTTAAGTCCGATGTTAAATATCGGATTAATTACTCCTTTGGAGGTTTTGCAAAGCCTCGAAAAATATTTTGAAAAAGTCCCTTTGAACTCTTACGAAGGTTTTTTAAGGCAAATCATTGGTTGGAGAGAATTTATTAGGGGAATATATCAAGAAAAAAGTGACGTTCAAGAAACTAGTAATTTCTTTTCACACACAAGGAAATTAAACTCAAATTGGTATTCTGGTAAAACTAAATTAAAACCTCTTGATGATGCAATCAATTTCACGCTCAAATTTGGGTATTCACATCATATTAATAGATTAATGATAATTGCAAATATTATGAATCTTTCTGGTATTCATCCAAAAGAAATTTACAATTGGTTCATGGAGATGTATGTAGATTCCTCTGATTGGGTCATGGTTCCCAATGTTTATGGAATGGCTACTTTTGCTGATGGAGGAATTATGTCAACCAAGCCTTACATATGCGGGTCTAATTATATTTTGAAAATGAGTGATTACAAAAAAGGTGATTGGTGTGATACTTTGGACGGGCTTTATTGGAGATTTGTTGATAATAATAAAGTTTTTCTAGGTAAAAATCCAAGATTATCCTTAATGGTCAATGCACTCAATAAAATTGAAAGTGAAAGAAAAAAAAACATTTTTAAACAGGCGGAACTTTTTATTGAGAATAATACAGATTCGCAAGGTTAGTTCGTTTTTTTAATAAATAGATTTATTACACATGTTAACTTTTAAGAATATAAATGAATGAATAAGACGAACAAGAAAATTCATAATATTCTCAGAAATATGGAATATTTTGGTTATCAACTTTAAAAGATTTTTAGCATTTAAATTTTTTAATTCAATGTTCACTGGCTTATCACTTGGAACAGTATTTATCATCTATTCCCCTTTAGACCCCTCTATATATTCGGTAGGAGGTATTTCACTTGCACTTGCTACAATGGTAATTGCTACCCAATACAATAGATTAATAAAAATTGAGTTTTTTTATTTAATCTCTCTTTTTGTGGAAATTGTAATTTTGATTATTGTTTTGGCGGTATTAATTTTTTCACTAAACCCATTAATTGCTGCTTTTGTATATATTAGTTACCAGGTTACATTTTTTTTTGGTTCTTACTTGGTTCGCTGCGAAACTCTTTTGTTGGGTTCTAAAGAAATTCTATCCAAGGTGGATATTTTTAAACAACTAGGTTACTTGTCAGGTTTGGCAATATCATTTGTTGCATACAAATATTTTGAAAATTATCTTTTGGTAACTGGTAATAGCCAACAAGTTTATATGATGCATTATGGTTTGTTAGTCAATGAATTAATTGTTATTTTCATTTTATATTTCTCATTCGATAGAAAATTAAACTAATATTTTACTTGTTAAGTTTTAGAAGAGTAAATCCATCTCTCAATGGGAGCATTACCGCATGAAATTTTGGATTTCTTGCGATATTCAAATTAAACTTTCTCATAATTTTGCTAGAATCATTTGTATTCTCAAGCTTTGAAAAAACTTTTCCTTGCAAAAAAGTATTATCAATACATACTAGTGAATTTTTATTTATAAGCGAATTTTTGATAAGTATTTCTAAATACTCAGGGTACTGACTTTTAGTAGCATCAATGAATACTAAATCAAATATAATATCCTTACAGGTCAATTTTTTTAAAGTTTCTAATGCTGGCCCGTTTTTTATTTTTATTCGATTTTCTTGAATTTTTTTAAAGATTTTTTGAGCAAATTTTATTGCGTAAGGGTTGTGCTCGCATGCATATATTTCACCTCCTTTTGGTAAGCTTTCAGCCATTGCTAAGGCAGAATATCCACTAAACATCCCAAGTTCTAGAATTTTTTTTGCCTTAGTTATTGTTACAAGCATTTTTAAAAACTGTCCTTCAACGTGACCACAAAGCATTTGACTTCCTAAAAATCCTGAAGATTTCTTTTTTTCAAGTGCCAAGTCCCAATCGTGCTCAAAAGTCAGTCGTGAAAGATTTGATAGATTTTCTGATTCAGGCGAAGTGCTTTCCTCCAAATGATTCTCAACACCATCGGCAAGCGAAATACACCCATATAGTTGGTAGAGAAGACTCTTGTCTATTGGCACCTTCTCTAACTCAGAGTAAATTCTTTTTAACCTTTCAGAAATAATTCCGTACGGACTGTAAGTTTTTTGGCTCATTTGCCCTCTCTTGATGTAAATAAACGCAAAGCAAGGTAAGTTTGATTTAAAGTTGAATAACTATTTTAGTCTATAAACCTTAGGAAAAAATATTGTTTAAGTTGTTTGAATCATTAATTAATTCGTATCCATCAAGTCAACCAATAGTTCCCCCTAATAATTTTTTCAAATTTGCTTGGGTTATGAGTGATGGTTGTCGTTGGCAATTTTTTTTACTTACTTTCTCTACTGGTTTGATTGGTGTTTTTGAAGCACTTTTATTTGCAATGTTAGGAGATATAACCGACTGGTTGACCGGATCTTCAACTCGAGTAATTTGGTCAAGCCACTCTAACATTTTTTTTGTTGTAATTATTTTTTTATTGTCCAGTATCCCTTTAGTTGTTTTGGCTGATGTTCTTAAATATCAGACTATTTTTGGCAATTTTCCAATGCGAATACGTTGGAATTTGCACAGGCTTATGCTCGGTCAAAGCATGGATTTTTTTAACGATGAATTTGCAGGAAGAATTTCAGCCAAAGTGATGCAAACGGCCTTATCTCTTAGAAGTGTTTTTATAATACTCGGGGATATATTGGTGTTCATAACTATTTATTTTTTAACAATGGTTCTTGTTCTTGGAACTTTTAGCATTTTTATGCTCATACCTTTTGCAAGTTGGTTGATCCTTTATATTTTCTTACTTAAATATTTTATTCCACGAATAAGTTTCGTTTCAAAAAAACGCGCTGATGCAATTAGCTTGTTGTCAGGTAGAGTCACGGATTCATATACAAATATTTCAACTATTAAGTTATTTTCTTATTCGGATAGAGAAGCTGAATATTCAAGAGAATCTATGGAGGAATGTACAAGTTATATAAATCCATCAAACCGGCTAACTAGCTTACTGGAAATGTCTAACCATGCATTAAGTGTTCTTCTGATTATTATGACTGGAGCTACTGTTTTATGGCTCTGGTCTAAAGGAAATGTTGGAGTAGGAGCCGTAGCAGCGTCTTTCGCCATGTCATTCAGATTAATGGGTCTTTCTCATTGGGTTATGTATGAGATGGCCGCATTGTTTGAGCATGTTGGTACTGTAAGGGACGGTATTAAAATGTTTTCAAAAAGGTGTTCTGTTAAGGATATTGGTGGAGCAAAAAATATAAAAGTCATGAATGGGAATGTTGACATTCGCTCAATTACATTTTCTTATGATAAGAAAAATAACGTCATAGAAAATTTAAATTTAAATATTAAAGCTGGACAAAGAGTAGGTTTAGTCGGTCAGTCAGGTGGAGGAAAAAGTACCTTAGTCAATTTATTGTTACGTTTCTTCGACCTAGATAATGGCTCTATCCTATTGGATAAACAGGATATTTCTAAAGTTACACAGTCATCTGTTAGAAAAAATATCGCAATGGTTGCACAAGACACTTCACTGCTTCATCGCTCAGTAAGAGATAACCTTAAATACGGTCGTCCAAGTTCCTCAGACGTTGAAATGTATGCGGCTACAAAGATGGCACAAGCACATGACTTTATTTTAAAACTTAATGATTCAAGAGGGAGAAGTGGTTATGATGCCCACGTTGGTGAAAGAGGTGTTAAATTAAGTGGTGGCCAACGACAAAGAATTGCAATTGCCAGAGTAATTTTAAAAAACTCGCCAATTTTAATTTTAGATGAGGCAACAAGTGCGCTTGATAGCGAGATTGAGTCCGCAATACAGGAGAGTTTAAAAACCTTGATGAAAGGAAAAACAGTCATTGCAATTGCACATCGTTTGAGTACTATTGCACAGCTTGATCGTCTGATTGTTATTGATAAAGGAAAAATAATAGAGGATGGAACGCACAAAGAATTACTAAAAAAAGATGGCCTGTATTCAAGGTTATGGAAATTACAAAGTGGTGGTTTCTTGGGAACCTCGTTACACAAAAATTAAAACATAGGAATTATTGTAACCTACTCTAATATTAAATCTTTTGAAATATTCTTTTGAATTGTTTTCTTTTCAATGAGTTCACCACCACATCTGGAATTAATATTAAAAGCGTCTATTTCGTCTAAAGCATTGAGTCCAGCGCTGGCAACAATTGTAGGTATTATCAACAAGCCACCAGACATAATTACCGCAGTTGGAACTGCTATTATTTTCGCTTTCTTTACATCGCTGTGAAATTCAATGTCGTTAATACTTCTTTGACATTCTAGTGAATTAAAAGCTGGAGATGTTACGTCAAGATTGCCCACAACTTTTTGAGATTTAGTAGTACATCCACAAAATAGAATTGAAGAAAAAAATGGAATACAAATAAACAAAACTTTTTTCTTTTTGAGTGATTGTAGCATTTTAGGCCTCTCCTTTTCTATGGAAAATAAGCAACAATCAATCCAAGATTTTCTAAGTTACAACATTTCACTAGCAAAGTCTGCAAGTCTAGATCTTTCACCACGTTGTAAGGTTATATGGCCACCGTGTCGCCAGCATTTAAATCTGTCCACCACATATGTTAACCCTGATGATGACTCTGTTAAATAAGGTGAATCTATCTGAGCAATGTTACCCAAACAGATAACTTTCGTACCTGGCCCAGCTCTTGTAATAAGAGCTTTCATCTCTTTGGGAGTCAGATTTTGCGCTTCATCAATGATTAAAAATTTATTGATAAAAGTTCTACCTCTCATAAAACTCAAGGATTTAATTTTTATTCTGCTTTTAATAAGATCCATTGTNGNAGACCTACTCCANTCTCCTCCAGTTTCTACTCCTCCATGAAGCACTTCTAGATTATCTTCAAGAGCGCCCATCCATGGAATCATCTTTTCTTCCTCAGTTCCNGGTAAGTAACCTATATCCCCTCCAATAGGTACGGTTGCACGAGTNACAATAATCTCACTGTAAAGTCTAGATTCGAGGGTTTGAGTAAGTCCGGCTGCTAGTGCAAGTAAAGTTTTTCCAGTGCCAGCTTGGCCTAGTAGAGTAACGAAATCTATTTCCGGAGTCATCAAAAGATTTAAAGCAAAATTTTGTTCTTTGTTTCTAGACGTTATACCCCAGACTGAATTGCGAGCATGAGAAAAATCCTTAAGAGTCTTAAAAATAGCACTTTTACCATGGATCTCCTCCACAATAGCAAATAAACTATCGTCTTTTTCTTGGACAATGAACTGATTTACGTGAAGTTCACTAACTATCGGTCCGGATATCTTGTAAAAATTATCACCATTTTGTTGCCAAGATTCTATGTTTTTTGAATGAAGTTCCCAGAAAGATTCAGGTAAAGTTTTTGTGCCCGTGTATAGAAGATCGTCGTCATCAACAATACTATCGTTAAAGTAGTCTTCAGCAGCCAAGGATAAAGCTTTTGCTTTTATTCTGATGTTAATATCCTTAGATACTAAAACNACTTCTTTTTTTTTGTTTTTATTTCCTAGAACTTTAACAATTGCTAAAATTTGGTTGTCTGGTTTCTCCAGTTCAAGTCCCGGAGAAATCACCATTTCTATTTTTTCAGTTTGGAAAAACAACGAGCCTGTTGCGTCTGAGTTGCCTAATGAGTTAAGAAAAATTCCAGTATTTAGATCCTTTATTGATTCACTTGACGTAGCTCCAATTAATGAGTCAATACTTCTAGTTACCTGACGAACATTTCTTGAGACTTCTGACATACCAGTTTTGTGTTTATCTAATTCTTCAAGAGTCACCATGGGAATATATATGTCGTGCTCTTGAAATCTAAATAAACTTGTAGGGTCATGCATGAGTACATTAGTATCGAGAACAAATAGTTTTTTATTTTTTTTCTGATTGATATTTTTTGGTTTAGGTTGTGATNGAGGTTTATTTTCTTGTGGGAAATTTTGGGATAAGATTCTTCTATTNGATTTTTTTGATAATGATTTGNAAAGAGGTTTTGGAACAGGTTGTTTTTTGGGTTGTATTTTTTTAGNACTTGTTTTTTTTTGTCTGCTTTTGCTNGGCAGATTTTTTGTATCAAGAATTGTCGCAAGCTTGTTAGGAGCTTTGGGTAGTGGCATTTTTATGAGTTCTTTTGTGATTGATTTTTAAAGTAAGAGTTTACGTCTTTTAAAACTTGCTCTGCATGGCCTTTTGNCTTAACTCCTCTCCAACTTTTTTTTAGAAAAAAATAAGAATCAATGAAAAAAGTACTTCTTTCTATTCCCTTAACTTTTTTNCCGTACAAATTTTTTTGTTTTATCACATCAAACAGTAAACATAACTTCTCATTTTCATCTGCAATTAAATTNATGGAAAGGTTAAATTTTTTAAAAAATTTTTCATGCGATTTAATGCTATCCCTGGAAACCCCAACAACTTGAGTGTTTGATTGTAAGAATTTAGAGTGTAGTTTACTAAAATCCTCACACTCTATAGTGCAACCAGAGGTGTTATCCTTTGGGTAAAAAAATATTACAAGGTTGTGTGTTTTATATTTGTGTAGTGAAGTTTCTCCGAATATTGTTTTAATAGGNAAATTAGGAATTAAACTTCCATTTTCCAAAGAAGTTAGAGGCTGTTTTTTGGGGAGAAAATTTGAATCAATGACCTCTTGATTTTGAGTTTGAAGTATAATTTTTTCATGAAAGTCTTCGGATAAAGAAGGTTTTTTATCAATCATATTAGATTTTCTCCAGAAATTAAAATTGCAGCCACAACCTTTCTACCCTCAGATGCTAGAATATTGAAAGTTCTGCATGCAGCAGCAGTAGTCATACACTCGATGTTAAGCGAAGGAGTTTTATTTTTTTTTACACCTAAAAATGCGGAAATTTCATCTTCTTCGTCTAATTCCAAACAAATTAAGTTTGGAGGGAGGAATAGATGCTTTGTACCGGTTCCAAGAATTAAAATTTCAGGCTGTAGTGGCTTTATTTCAGATAAATTTGATTCATCAATTTCATATATAGATACTGGATCCCACGATACTGGCTTGCATATAGTTGATATTATACAGGATTGACGCCATTTTTTTCCGTTGATTTCAATAAAGTCTTTTCCATAGCTTGTTATAGAAAATTGGCTGTTGTTTAATTCTGGTTGTAGAGTTGAGCTCATAGTTATATTTTATATAATTTTTGTGTATTTTTTTAAGTCTTACAACTTTTTTATTTATTTATGAAAATTAAACCTTTTAACAGAATCCAACGCTTACCTCCTTATGTTTTTTCAGTAACTGGAGAATTAAAAATGCAGGCTCGTCGAAGAGGTGAAGATATCATTGATATGAGCATGGGCAATCCGGATCGCCCAACCCCCACCCACATTGTTGAAAAGTTAATTGAGGTTGTCAAAAAAGAACATACACACAGGTATTCACTGTCAAAAGGTATTTTGAGATTAAGACAAGCAATTTGCTCCTGGTATAAGGTAAAGTTTGGTGTTGGGCTTAACCCAGAGACTGAAGCTATTGCAACTATTGGGTCTAAAGAAGGATTGGCGCATCTGATGCTTGCAACCTTGGATAGGGGTGATACTGTCTTGGTGCCAAATCCCAGTTATCCAATACATATATACGGTGCAATAATTGCGGGTGCTGATATTAGATCAATAAAGATGGTTCCTAAAACTGATTTCTTTGAAGAACTTGAAAAAGGAATCAAGGAGTCAATTCCTAAACCCAAAATGATTATTCTTGGTTTTCCCAGTAACCCGACTGGTCAATGTGTTGATATTAATTTTTTTAAAAAAGTAATTGATTTAGCCAAACAACATGAAATTCTTGTTGTGCATGATCTTGCATACGCTGATATCTGTTTTGATGGGTACAAAGCACCTTCAATTTTACAAGTTGATGGAGCCAAAGATGTTGCTGTAGAATTTTTCTCTTTAAGCAAGTCTTACAACATGGCGGGTTGGAGAGTTGGATTTATGGTGGGTAATTCCTCATTGGTTAATGCTTTGGGAAGAATAAAAAGCTATTTCGACTATGGAACTTTTACCCCAGTACAAGTGGCATCCGTAATCGCATTGGAAGATAATCAAAGTTGTGTTGAGGAAATTTGTAAAATGTATCAACTTCGAAGGGATAGTTTGGTTAAAGGGTTGGATGAAATCGGTTGGTTAGTTCAAACTCCTAAAGCAACAATGTATTTGTGGGCTGAAATACCTAATTTTTATAAAAAACTTGGCTCGTTGGAATTCTCAAAAAAATTACTTCTTCAAGCAAAAGTTGCAGTATCTCCAGGAATTGGTTTTGGCGAATATGGCGATGATTACGTAAGATTTGCATTAATTGAAAATGAACAAAGAGTCCGTCAAGCTGTTAGAGGAATAAAAGAAATGTTTAAAAAAGATGGTTTCTTAGTTAGGACCTGATCTAAAGTTTAATCTGGAGAAAATTTATGACTGTTTTGAAGGTTGGATTGGCAGGTCTGGGCACTGTAGGTGGCGGGACTTGGAAGGTATGTGAAAAAAACTCAGATGAAATTATTAGAAAAGCTGGTAGAAAAGTTAAGATTGTTGCGGTAGCTGAACCTGCAAGAAACAAATTTCTAAGCCTAGGTGAAAATGGTATTAGTTATTTTTCTGATGCAATGGAATTAATTGAGGTACCTGAGATTGACGTTATCGTCGAATTAATTGGTGGAGATACATTTGCAAAAATGCTTGTTCTTAAAGCGTTAAAAAATGGCAAGCATGTAGTCACTGCTAACAAAGCACTCCTAGCCAAACATGGCAATGAAATCTTCGAGGTTGCTGAGAAAAATCGTGTAACTGTAGGTTTTGAGGCAGCGGTTGCTGGTGGCATTCCCATCCTGAAAGTCCTGCGGGAAGGTTTGACTGCCAATAGCATTGATTGGGTTGCTGGAATCATAAACGGCACATCGAATTATGTCCTCTCTGAAATGGAGGACAGGGGTATATCCTTTGATCAAGCTTTGAAAGAAGCTCAGGACCTTGGTTTTGCTGAATCAGACCCCACTCTTGATATAGAAGGTAATGATTCAGCTCACAAACTTTCATTACTGGCATCCATGGCTTTTGGTATAAAAATAAATTTGGATAAAATTTTGGTTTCAGGAATAAAGGACTTGGATTTAAAGGAGGTAATTTATGCGAAAAAACTAGGGTACAAGATTAAATCCCTAGGGATTGCCCGTCGGACAGACTCTTGCCTGGAGCTGAGAGTTCATTCGACTTTGATACCAGAAAATTGCTTAATGGCTAATGTTAATGGTGCGATGAATGCTGTTATGGTTAAAGGTAATTCAGTGGGAAACACACTATATTATGGCCAGGGTGCCGGCGCGGAACCAACTGCAAGTGCTGTGGTGGCTGATTTAGTAGATATTGCTAGGAATTCAATTGGAAATGTTTCTGCCAGGGTTCCAGCTTTGTCGTATCAATCAAATCACATTCGTGATCTAAATATTCTTGAGGATGGACTTATTAAGTCTGGGTTCTATATAAGACTCAGAGTTTTGGATCGAGCTGGAGTTCTTGCAGACGTAACCAGGTGTTTATCCAATGAGGATATTTCAATAGAATCTTTTTTTCAAAAAAAACCTCGTGAAGATGAGAATTCAACAGACGTTGTGTTGCTTACACATGAATGCTTGGGCAAAAATATTTTAGACTCAATAAAGGCTATCAAATTGGTTAAAAATGTTATCGATGACCCAATTATTTTGAGAGTTGAGTCGTTAAAGTGAGTTTTATTTCATACTCTTCAACTAGAGGTTTGAAGAATCTGGGTTCATTTTCAGACATTCTTCTTGAAGGGTTAGCGCCTGATGGAGGGCTTGCTATTCCTTCAAGGTATAAGTTTTTTGACAAAAACGAATTAAAGGATTTGTCGAAATTGTCATATCCAGAACTTGCTTCTCACGTTTTAAAATGTTTTGTTGATGATATTGACATTGAAACACTTAAAAGATTATGTGACTCTGCCTATACTCCGGAATCTTTTGGATCAAAAGAAATTACTCCTCTCACTTATCTTGGAATGGAAGAAAATACAGATATTTTTCTTTTAGAACTGTCAAATGGCCCAACACTAGCATTCAAAGACATTGCGATGCAAATGTTGGGACAGTTTTTTGAATTTGTTTTGGAAAAAAAAGGATCAACTCTTAATATCCTGGGGGCTACTTCTGGTGACACTGGAAGTGCTGCTGAATATGCAATGAAAGATAAATCCAAAATCTCAGTCTTTATGCTTTCTCCTGAGGGTAGAATGAGCAGTTTTCAAAAAGCTCAAATGTATTCTTTGATGGACGAAAAAATTCATAATTTAGTAATTCCTGGAACTTTCGATATTTGTCAAGATTTGGTCAAGGGTGTTTCATCTGATATAAATTTTAAAAATAAATATAGAATTGGTTCAGTAAATTCAATCAATTGGGGACGAATTTCATCACAAATTGTCTATTACTTTTATGGGTATTTTAGAGCAATTGAAAAAACTGGTAATCCTTTCATGTCTCCAGTCTCTTTCTCTGTTCCATCAGGGAATTTTGGTAACATTTTATCCGGCTACACAGCCAAAAAAATGGGCTTACCTATTCAAAATTTAGTACTTGCGACTAATGAAAATGATGTGTTGGATGAATTCTTCAAAACAGGAGCTTACCGAGTTAGAGGCTTGAGTGAAACATTCAAAACTTCTTCACCATCAATGGATATTTCAAAGGCTTCTAATTTTGAAAGATTTATATATGACGTCGTTGATAATGATTTTGAAAGAGTATGTTCACTTTGGAAACAGTTGAACTTGCAAGGCAACTTTTTAATCGATGATGTCGAGTCCATTAGAAATATAAAAAAAAGTGGTATTGTTTCTGGTTCCTCAAATCATCAAAATAGACTAGAAACTATAAAAAATGTAAAGGAGCAATATAGCAGAATAATCGATCCGCATACTGCCGACGGACTTTTTGTTGCTAGAAAAAACCTTAAACCTGAGATCCCAATGATTTGTTTGGAAACTGCATTGCCTGTAAAATTTGCAGAAACTGTTTTTGAATCGCTTGGCAACATACCCCAAACACCGTTGAAATTTATTGATGTTGAAAAAAAACCTCAAAAAATAAAAAATATTGAAGCCAACGTTGAATCATTGAAAAGTTTTATTAAAGAAGAGATAGAAAAAAATGATTCTTGATGAAGTTTTAAGTTTTATATTAAAAAATATTAAATCCCCACCGAAACAGGAAACGGTTTCGGTTAAAGAATTATGCGGTAGGATTTTGGCTAATTCCTTAAAATCCAACTTGAGCATCCCACCATTTGATAATAGTCAAGTTGACGGTTATGCAGTAAACTCCGAGCATTTCGTAATGAATGTTCCCATTACTGTTAGTCAAAGGATTACGGCCGGCTCTAATCCTTTTGAACTTGAACATTCATCAGCCGCAAGAATTTTCACTGGCGCACCCATACCTAGAAATTCCGATGCAGTTGTAATGCAGGAGGATGTTGAAATCCTAAATGAAAAAGTATTGTTTAAAAGTAGAATTTATTCTGGGCAAAACGTTAGAAAAAAAGGTGCAGATTTACGAGAAAATCAGATTTTTTTTCACAAAGGTAGATTATTATCTGCAGCTGATGTTGGCATGTGTGCATCAGTAGGCTTAAAAGAGTTTCAAGTTTTTGAAAAATTAAAGATTGGAGTTTTTTCAAGTGGTGATGAGTTGAAACAGCCTGGTGAAAAATTATCAGCAGGACAAATCTATGACAGTAATAGGCCTATGATACTGAGTTTGGTCAAATCATTGGGGCTAAAAACTTTAGATATGGGGTGTTTGCCTGATGATCTAGTTCAAACCACCCAACTCCTGTATGAAGCAAGTAAAAAAGTAGATATTATTCTTACTTGTGGAGGAGTTTCGGTAGGTGAAGAGGATCATATTAAAGATGCTGTTGAAAAATTAGGTTCCATAAAACTTTGGAAAATAAAAATCAAGCCAGGCAAACCTTTTGCTTTTGGTTTTATTGGTAAAACAGCTTTTATGGGAATGCCCGGCAACCCTGTTTCTGCTTGGGTCACATTTGCTTTGCTGTGCAGACCTTTCATCATAAAATCTGCAGGTGGCAGTCATTTTAGTCCTCAGCCTTTAACAATTGAAAGTGATTTTGAATGGAATAAATCAAATGATAGACAGGAATTTTTGAGAGGTAAAGTGAACAATGACGGAAAATTAGAATTGTTTAATAACCAAAATTCTCAAATTTTGTCATCAATTTGTTTTTCTGAGGGCCTCATAGAAATACCAATTAAAACTTTTGTTTCGAAAGGCGATAAATTAAATTACTATCCTTTTTCAATGATTGCGTGAGGTTTTTTTATGTTACATGTTCGTATGTTTGCTTCAATAAAGGAATTAACCAATACCGAAGAGGAATTTTTTCCTTATGAAAATATTGAAACAGTCACAGATTTAAAAAAAAACTTATCCCTACGTGGTCATCCATGGGAAACTGTTTTTGGTGGTGGCATGGTGGTAAAAGCCGCTGTAAATAAACAATTTGTAGCAGATGATTTTGAGTTAAGGGATGGAGATGAAGTAGCTTTTTTCCCTCCTGTAACAGGTGGTTAATATGGATTATGTAATTTCAACTTTCTATTGAGAATGTAGTGCTTTAATGAAAAAGTTTTACTCTTCTGTTTTAATTCAGACAACAGACATTGATGTTGGTAGTGAAATTGATCTACTAAAATGCAGTTCAGACAAAACAAGAGATAATGAAATTGGCGCTGTCGCTACCTTTGTTGGGTCAGTTCGAAATGAAAACGAAGGTGAAAAAATACTATCTATGTTCATTGAACATTATCCAGGAATGACTGAGGCATGCATTCAAAAGATCTTAATGAATTCCTATGAAAAATGGAAGATTTTAACTGCTCGAGTAGTTCACAGAATTGGATTCCTTACTCCAGGTGAAAACATTGTTTTTGTAGGAGTGAGTTCTAAACATAGGAAAGCTTCGTTTGAAGCATGTGAGTACATTATGGATTATCTAAAGACTCAGGCTCCTTTTTGGAAAAGAGAAGAAACTGCAATTGGAAAAAGGTGGGTTGAAGCTAGAGAACAAGATGAAATTCAAGTAAAAAAGTGGAAAAAAAGAACTTGAAAATTACCCCTCGAGACACAACGATATCTTATAACAGTATAAAAAACCTAAAAATATGAGACTTGATAAATTAACTACAACTTTCCAGCAAGCACTCGGTGGAGCCCAAAGTTTAGCAGTCGGGAATGATAACCCAAATATTGAAATATCACATGTTGTTGTTGCATTGCTAGAAGATCATTCAGGGGGAAGTAGATCTTTAATTGCTCGATCCGGTGGAAATACCAATAATCTTTTAGAGTCCTTAAAAAATATTATAAATTCTCTTCCAAAGCTCACTAATCCTTCTGGCGAGGTTGGATTTAGCTCGGAATTATCAAGAATTTTTAATTTAACCGACAAAGAGTCTCAAAACAGAAAAGATGAATTTATTGCTAGCGAATTATTTTTTTTAGTGTTGTCGAATGATAAATGTGATATCGGCAAGATAATGAGAGAAAATGGCTTAACTAAAAAAAATCTTGAAGCCACAATTCTTGCCATGAGAGGAGGGGCCTCTGTTGACTCTTCCGATGCAGAGACCAAGCGTGAAGCATTAAAAAAATATACAGTTGACTTGACTGAAAAGGCATCAAAAGGTGTTTTGGATCCTGTAATAGGAAGAGATGACGAAATTAGAAGATGCATACAAATCTTACAAAGAAGAACCAAAAATAATCCGGTCTTGATAGGTGAACCTGGTGTTGGAAAAACTGCTATCGCAGAGGGTTTGGCTCAACGAATAAACAATAATGAAGTACCGGAGGGTTTAAAAAATAAAAAACTTTTTTCCTTAGATTTATCCTCATTACTTGCAGGTGCAAAATTTAGAGGAGAATTTGAGGAGAGGTTGAAGTCTGTTTTAAAAGATTTGTCTCTGATTGCAGAAAATGATGGTGGTCATCCAATTGTTTTTATCGACGAGATCCACACTATGGTCGGTGCTGGTAAAGCTGAGGGAGCAATGGATGCTGGTAATATGCTCAAGCCTGCTTTATCAAGAGGTGAATTGCATTGTATTGGTGCTACAACACTTGATGAATATAGAAAATTTATCGAAAAAGATGCTGCTTTAGAAAGGAGGTTTCAAAAAGTATTGATTGGTGAGCCAACTGTTGAGTCAACCATTGCTATTTTACGTGGGTTACAAGAGAGATACGAACTTCATCATGGTGTGGATATTACCGACCCTGCTATTGTCTCAGCTGTTGAGTTATCTAATCGGTATATTACTGACAGATTTTTACCAGATAAAGCAATTGATCTTATTGATGAGGCAGCAAGCAGAGTAAAAATGGAAATAGATTCTAAACCTGAGGCAATTGACAAAATTGATCGAAGAGTTATTCAATTAAAGATAGAAAAAGAAGCTGTCAAAAAAGAAAAAGATGATGCATCAAAAAAGCGATTAAATCTAATTGATGAAGAGATGGAAAAGCTCTCTGGTGAACTTTCAGTGCTTGAAGAAATCTGGAGAGTTGAAAAGCTTGAGGTTCAAGGAGCACAAAACGCGAAAGAAGAAATTGAAAAAGTTAAAAAGGAAATTGAAGTTCATACAAGAAAAGGAGATTGGCAAAAAGTTTCTGAACTTCAATATGGAAAACTTCCTCAATTGGAAAAAGGTTTAAAAGACATCGACAGCCAAGGAGAGGAAATTACAAATAATCACCCAAGACTTTTGAGAACTCAAGTTGGGTCTGAAGAGATAGCCGAAGTAGTGTCTCGAGCAACAGGAATCCCAGTGTCTAAAATGATGCAAGGAGAAAGGGAAAAACTATTGGAAATGGAGTCCTTTTTGCATGAAAGAGTTATTGGTCAAGATGAAGCAGTTGTATTGGTTTCAGACGCTATAAGAAGATCCCGATCAGGTCTTTCAGATCCGAATAAACCATATGGATCTTTTCTTTTTTTAGGTCCTACTGGTGTTGGCAAAACTGAACTTTGTAAAACTTTAGCTCAATTCCTGTTTGATTCAGAGGAACATCTAGTTAGAATTGATATGAGTGAATTTATGGAAAAACATTCTGTTTCCAGATTAGTCGGTGCTCCTCCAGGATACGTTGGGTATGAAGAGGGCGGGGCACTCACTGAGGTGGTTAGAAGAAAACCATACAGTGTAATTCTTTTGGATGAAGTCGAGAAAGCTCACCCAGATGTATTTAACATTTTGTTACAGGTGTTAGATGACGGAAGATTAACTGATGGCCAAGGTAGAACTGTGGATTTCAGAAATACAGTAATTGTCATGACCTCTAATTTGGGTTCTAAAGAAATTCAAAAAATGGGTGGAAGGCTTTCGGAGCAGATTAAAGAAATTGCAATGGCTGAAGTTAGACAACACTTTAGGCCTGAGTTTATAAATAGGATAGATGAGATTGTAGTTTTTCATGCTCTTTTGGAAAATCACATTAAAGATATTGCTTCAGTTCAGATAAAAATTTTGTCCTCTAGGCTGGCACAACAAGACATGAAGTTAGAGGTGTCCGAAGCCGCGATTGATGAGCTCGTGAAAATCGGTTTTGACTCGGATTATGGTGCTAGACCTCTCAAAAGGGCAATGCAGTCAGAATTGGAGAATAAACTTGCAAAACTGATCTTGGAAGGGAAAATTATGCCAAGTGGAATTGTTACAATTGACTTCGATAACTCAACCCAAAAATTTACGTTTGGTGTCGCTCCGACTCAATAAAGTTTATCATAGTGAAACAGTTATTTTTTTTTCATTAACAACATGGTTCCTGACCAAATATCGTGTGGGCATTGACGATCTTTTCTTAGCAGACTAACAACTAACCATATTCCAGTTAATAAGCTTGGTATTGCTAAGATAGCTCTCAGAAGGGCTTTTTTAATACCAACTTTTCCACCATCTTTACATACAACCACAAGAGATAACGTTTTCATTGCAAGAGTGCCTCTGCCGTTACTCCAGCCCCAAACAAAATAAAGAACCACAGTAATGAATATAAGAATTTGAATCATCAAGGTCTGATAAAAGGGAATAATTTCATTTCGAGTTTGATCAGTAAAAAAAAATATATAAAGAAAAACAATGAAAAAAATTGGTCCAATTAGCAGAAATCCCTCATAAAACATAGACATGAAACGTCGCCAAATAGAAGGAATAGTGTAATTTTCTGTCATTTTTGTTTTTTATTTGATTAAGTTCTAACAAGTATCTTACAGGGATCAACAATTTGTTTCATAATATGTGACAATCTATATTTTGATAAGCGACGCGGAACTCATTCCACAAGAATGTTGTGAAGGCGATTTGTCGGCTCAAAGGCCCTAGGTTAAGGCCTCTAATTTTTTTAAAATGCGGCGCCTGGGGAATTCTTGAACTGGATAGGAATCGGTATAATGGAACATAATGGTGCAGAAATAGTTGTCAAGTGTTTGCAGGAAGAAAAGGTCAAACATGTATTTGGTTACCCTGGTGGGGCAGTACTATATATTTATGATGAAATTTTTAAACAAAAAGAATTTCAACATATTCTTGTAAGACACGAACAAGCAGCGGTTCATGCAGCTGATGCTTATGCAAGATCGAGTAAAAATGTTGGAGTTTGTCTTGTTACAAGCGGTCCTGGCGTTACTAATGCCGTTACTGGAATAGCGACTGCTTATATGGACTCTGTTCCAATGGTGATAATTTCTGGTCAAGTGCCAACTCATGCTATTGGGTTAGATGCTTTTCAGGAATGTGACACGGTCGGGATCACTAGGCCTTGTGTTAAACATAATTTTTTAGTCAAAGATGTTAAGGATCTTGCTTCAATAATGAAAAAAGCTTTTTATATTGCAAGCAGTGGGCGCCCAGGCCCAGTTCTCGTAGACATCCCAAAAGACATTACTAGAGACAGGTGTAAATTTGAATACCCTAAAAAGATCAACTTACGCTCATACTGCCCTACGGTTGTAGGTCATTCTGGCCAAATTAGGAAAGCTGCCCAATTAATCCTGTCAGCACAAAGACCCATGGTTTACACAGGGGGTGGAGTAATACTCTCAAATGCAAGTGAAGTTGTTAAAAAGTTAATAAAATTTTTAAAATTTCCGTGTACTAATACATTAATGGGACTTGGTTCATTTCCCGCAACTGATGAACAATTTTTGGGTATGCCAGGCATGCATGGTACATATGAGTGTAATCTGGCAATGCAAAACTGTGATGTCCTAATTGCGATAGGTGCGAGATTTGATGACAGAGTTATCGGCAATCCAAAAGACTTTGCACAGCATGCTCGAAAAATTATCCATATTGATATTGATCCTTCATCGATCTCCAAGAGAGTAAAAGTTGACATGCCAATAGTCGGAGATGTGAAAAATGTAGTAACAGAATTGCTTTTGCAGATAGAGGATTTAACTCATTCTGGACACAAAGTTGATCCTGAAAAACTTAATGATTGGTGGAATCAAATCCAGAAGTGGAGGGACAAGGATTGCCTATTTTATAAAGATTCTAAGTCAGTTATAAAACCTCAATATGTAGTTGAAAAGCTTTATGAGGTTACTGTGGGTAAGGCTTTTATTACATCTGATGTTGGGCAACATCAGATGTGGGCTGCTCAATACTACAAATTCGATGAGCCAAGAAGGTGGATTAATTCAGGAGGCCTTGGCACCATGGGTGTAGGATTACCATATGCGATGGGAGCAAAGCTAGCTAATCCAAAATCCGAAGTTGCTTGCATCACTGGTGAAGCATCAATTCAAATGTGTATTCAAGAGTTATCCACTTGTCATCAGTACAAATTACCTATAAAGATAATTAATCTAAACAATAGGTATCTTGGAATGGTAAGACAGTGGCAAGAAATNGAGTATGGAAGCCGTTATTCTGAGTCTTACATGGAGTCACTTCCAGATTTTGTTAGCTTGGCAAANAGCTATGGCCACGTTGGCTACAAAATAGAAAGCCCTTCTGATGTTGAACCAATTCTGAAAGAGGCTTTTGGTATGNAAAATAAGTTGGTTTTCATGGATTTTATCACCGATCAAGAAGAAAACGTTTGGCCCATGGTTCAAACTGGAAAAGGACTTTCCGATATGTTGCTTGGTTCGGAGGACCTATAGTAGCCATGAACCATATTATTTCAATTTTACTAGAAAATGAACCAGGGGCTTTGTCCAGAGTTGTTGCATTGTTTTCTGCCAGAGGATACAACATTGAATCACTGACAGTTGCTCAAACTGAAGAAAGTTCTTTATCCAGAATGACAATCAAAACCTCTGGTTCAGCTGACGTTGTGGAACAAATTACCAAACACTTAAATCGTCTAATAGACGTTGTTAAGGTTGTTGATCTTACTGATTATGAATTCATTGAGAGAGAATTGATGATGATAAAAGTTCGGGCTGTTGGCAAAGGACGAGATGAAATTAAGAGAATGTCAGACATTTTCAGAGGGAAAATTATTGACGTTACAGACAAAACATACACAATTGAGCTTACAGGTGACACTCTAAAATTTGATGCTTTTGTTGATGCATTAGAAGATGAAACAGTTTTGGAAGTCGTCAGAACTGGTTCGTCCGGAATTGCAAGAGGTGAAAGATGCTTAAAATTATAATCAGATAATTAGAAGGGGACATTTAATGAAAGTACTTTACGACAAAGATAGTGATTTATCGTTAATTAAAAGTAAAAAAGTTGCGATAATTGGCTATGGATCTCAGGGACATGCTCACGCATTAAATTTAAGNGAAAGTGGAGTAGACGTGAGAGTNGGTGTTCGGAAATCTGGNANNTCTTGGGAAAAAGTCGTGCAAGCTGGTTTAAAGGTAATGGATGTCGCATCTGCTGTGAGGGAAGCCGATGTAGTTATGTTGCTTATTCCTGACGAAACGATTTCATCTGTTTTTACAACTGAAGTTTTACCAAATATAAGAAANGATGCCTGTTTNGGATTTGCCCATGGTTTTACTATTCACTATGGTCAAGTTCTTCCNACTAATGACCTAGATGTCATTATGATTGCACCCAAGGCGCCAGGACATACAGTCCGTTCAACGTATAAATCTGGAGGTGGAGTTCCATGTTTGATAGCTATCAATCAAGATGCGAGTAAATCTGCAAAAGAGGTTGCTCTATCTTATGCTTGCGCCATAGGAGGTGGGAAAGCCGGTATCATAGAAACAACTTTTAGGGACGAAACAGAAACCGATTTGTTTGGTGAGCAGGCTGTATTATGTGGAGGAGCAGTCGAACTAATTAAAGCAGGTTATGAAACCCTCGTTGAGGGGGGCTATGAACCTGAAATGGCATATTTTGAGTGCCTTCACGAATTAAAACTTATCGTAGATTTGATTTATGAGGGTGGTATTGCAAACATGAACTACTCAATCTCCAACAACGCGGAATTTGGGGAATATGTGACTGGACCAAAAATAATTGGAAAAGAGGCTCGTGTTGCAATGAAAGAGGCTCTGATAAACATCCAAAACGGCAACTATGCNAAAGAATTTATTTTAGAGAATCAGGCTGGAGCCCCTGGACTTTTATCTCATAGGAGACTGACGGAAAATCATCCNATTGAAAAAGTTGGAGCTAATCTTAGGGATATGATGCCATGGATAAAAGCAAATAAGCTGGTTGATAAAGATAAAAATTGAACTGAAAATCAATTGAAAACATCAGATATTTCCAGCTATCCACATCCCGTAATTGCAAAAGAGGGTTGGCCTTTTATAGCCATCAGTTTTTCTTTGTTTCTAATAGTTTTTTTCGCCGGTAATTTTTGGATGATGGGGATATTTTTCCTTTTGTTTGTTTTTGTTGTTCAATTCTTTAGAGACCCCATGAGGAAAACGTTTGCTGATGAAAATACGATTTGCAGTCCAGCGGATGGAAGGGTGGTCTTTGTTGGGATAAGAGAAAATCCGATCAAAAATTCTCAATCGCTCAAAATTAGCATATTTATGAATGTTTTTAATGTTCACTCTAATAGATCTCCTATTGCAGGTGAGGTTCAAAGTGTGGAATACATTCCAGGTGATTTTTTTAATGCAGACCTAGATAAAGCATCTGAATCTAATGAAAGAAATTCAATAGTTATCGTTGATAATAAAGGTCGAAGTCTTACTTGCGTTCAAATTGCGGGATTGATTGCAAGGAGGATTTGTTGCTATGTTTCTTCAAAAGACAAAGTTAAAAGAGGAGCCCGAATTGGCTTTATAAGATTTGGTTCAAGGGTCGACATTTATTTGCCCAAAGACTGCACCCCCCTAATAACTGTTGGGGACAAAATTTATGCACATTCGTCAGCTTTAGCATTATGGCCGAAGACTTAAATTTACTATGGTACACAAACAAAATAAAAATTTAAAAAAAGTTAGGCAGCAGAGTATTTACTTACTGCCTAACTTGTTCACAACAGGTTGTCTTTTTGCGGGGTTTTACTCAATAATCATGGCGATAAGTGGCGATTTTGAAAAATCTGCCATAGCAATTTTCATTGCGATGGTTTTAGATAGTCTTGATGGCCGCGTGGCTAGATTAACCAATTCCACTTCAAGCTTTGGTGAAAATTATGATAGTTTGGCTGATATCATCTCTTTTGGTATTGCACCTGCAATTGTCAGTTATGTTTGGATTCTTCAGTATCTTGGAAAATTAGGTTGGTTGGCAGCCTTTATATATTTGGCCGGGTCAGCTCTAAGATTGGCCAGATTTAACTCTAATAAAGGTAATGTTGATCATCGATTTTTTCAAGGACTTCCCTGTCCAGCAGCAGCAGCATTGGTTGCGGGTGTAGTTTGGGTTATAACTGATTTTTCTGTAGCCGGAGATGNGGTGATTGCTAACGATTATTTAAGTTGGTTAGTTTGGGTACTAGTGATCTACGCTGGTTTTTGTATGGTTAGTGTTTTNCCTTACTATAGCTTTAAAGACTTGAAATTGAGGAAAAGCGTGCCTTTTTTAATGGTTGTAATGATAGCGTTGGGTTTAGTTTTAGTGTCACAAGATCCACCGTTGATAATATTCATAACTTTTGTTTGTTACAGTTTTTCAGGGTTTTTTTTGTATTTTTATCGTAGGGCCAAGGGTTTTAATCCTGGTTTTATTGACGATGAAAACTTATTTGAAGATAAGATTTTAGATTCTGATGAACATTCTAACCATACGCGTGGTTCCTAATAACTTGGGTATTTTGATTTATGGTTGATAAATTAATTGTTTTTGACACAACACTTCGAGACGGAGAGCAAAGTCCTGGTGCGTCAATGACTAAGGATGAAAAAGTTTTGATCGCTAAGCAGCTTGAAAGATTGGGAGTTGATGTTATNGAAGCTGGTTTTGCTGCCGCTAGTCAAGGCGATTCTGAGGCTATAACAGCCGTGGCTGAAAACATAAAAAAAAGTACAGTTTGTTCTCTATGCAGATCCACTACCAAAGATGTTAAGGCTGCGGGCGAAGCGATTTCTGCTGCTCCAAACAGGAGAATTCATACCTTCATTGCCACAAGTCACATCCACATGGAGAAAAAATTAAGAATGTCACCGGAGAAGGTGGTTGAATCTGCTATAAAGGCTGTCGAATTGGCTCTCAATTACACTGACGATGTAGAATTTTCAGCAGAGGATGCTGTGAGATCAGATATTGACTTTTTAATTAATATTTTTGAAAAGGTTATTAAAGCAGGGGCAAAAACAATCAATGTTCCAGATACAGTTGGGTATAGCTACCCAAACCAATGGGGGAAAAGGATCGAAACTTTAATTCAAAGGACAAATGGTAGTGAGAATGTCACATGGTCGACACATTGCCATAATGATCTTGGTATGGCAGTTGCCAACTCTTTATCTGCGGTTGCTGCTGGAGCAAGGCAGGTTGAATGTACTATTAATGGTCTAGGTGAAAGAGCTGGAAATGCAAGTCTTGAAGAAATTGTTATGGCCGTTAAAGTAAGGAGTGACATCTTTAAATGTACNAGCAGTATTGACACCACTCAAATAGTTCCAACTTCAAGGTTGGTTTCACAAATCACTGGTTATCCAGTTCAACCCAATAAAGCTATAGTTGGAGCAAATGCTTTCGCTCATGAGTCAGGCATTCATCAAGACGGTGTTTTGAAGCATAGGGAAACATATGAAATTATGAATGCTCAGGATGTTGGTTGGGCAACAAATAGAATTGTTTTAGGAAAACTTTCTGGTAGAAATGCATTTCGTAAAAGACTTGAAGATATAGGTCTTAGAATTGATAGTGAACAACAATTAAATGAGGCATTTGGACGATTTAAACACTTAGCTGATAGAAAAACCGAAATATTTGATGAAGATCTTCAAACTTTGATCACTGGGGACGGGTCATCTGCTCTTGAAAGATACAGATTGTTGACATTATTTCAGACCTCTGAAACTGGTGAAGCTCCTAAGTCAAAAGTAGTATTTTTTGACGGTGGTATTGAGGTTTCCTCAGAATCAACAGGTAACGGGCCAGTAGACGCTACAGTTAAAGCTATTGAGTTATTAGTTAATAGCGGTTCAGACCTGTTGTTGTTTTCAGTAAATTCCATAACTAATGGTACTGAGGCTCAAGGTGAAGTTACTATGAGATTGTCTAAAAGCGGAAGGATTGTCAACGGTGTTGGTTCTGACCTTGATATAGTAGTGGCCTCTGCTAAAGCTTATTTAAACGCATTAAACCGTCTAGAGTCTGAACCCAGACTTAATCCACACTATGATGATGGAATTGAGGATTTGCCTTAAGAAAAATTTGTTGATTGAAAGTAAGAAAACCTTTACAGTCTATAAATAGCACGGCACATTCAGGCAAATGTGACCGCAAGTAACTCATAGTGAGTTTGGGTAAATTATAGGAGTACTAAGTTATGGCCCTAGCCGCATCGGACAAGTCCGAGATTGTTTCATCTTTTGGAAGAACTGCCAAAGACACTGGATCGCCCGAAGTTCAGGTTGCTATCCTTACGAAAAGAATAAACGAATTAACTTCCCACTTTAAAGAAAACGCTAAAGACCATCACTCCCGTAGAGGACTCCTCAAGATGGTAAGTCGCAGGAGAAAACTTCTGGATTATTTGAAACAAAGAAACTTTAAAGTTTATAAAGCTCTAATTGAAAAATTAGGTCTTCGCAAGTAGTTAAAATTTTTTAAAAACCATTACAAGGGTTATTTGTGTTTAAAATTGAAAAAGAAATTTTCACGTATGGTTCGCATTCTGTTTCATTTGAAACAGGAGAGATTGCTCGACAAGCAACTGCATCCGTTCTTGCAAGTATTGAAGACACTTCTGTGTTGTGTACTATNGTTGCAGCTAAAAATGCCAAACAAGGACAAGATTTTTTCCCCTTGACGGTTGATTACATTGAAAAAACTTATGCTGCAGGTAAAATCCCGGGCGGATTTTTCAAAAGAGAAGGTAGGCCTAGTGAAAAAGAAACACTTACCTCTAGACTAATTGATAGACCTGTCAGACCACTTTTCCCTAACGGTTTTTACAATGAAGTTCAGGTTGTGTGTACTGTTGTTTCATTAAATCCTGAAATTGACCCTGATATCGTTGCCATGCTTGGAACATCAGCTGCATTATCATTATCAGGTGTCCCCTTTGATGGTCCACTCGGTGCAGCAAGAGTCGGTTTTATAGATAATAAATATGTTTTGAATCCATCAACAGTCGATCTTGAACGATCTAAATTAAATCTTGTTGTAGCTGGTACTGAAAGTGCAGTTTTGATGGTGGAATCCGAGGCGGATCAATTATCTGAAGACCAAATGTTGGGTGCTGTGGTTTTCGGACACGAACAAATGCAATCATCAATTGATGCTGTTCATAGGCTTGTAGAGAAAGCTGGAAAACCTGCTTGGGAATGGGAAGCTGCAAAGTTTGAAGAAGGATTAGAGGAAAAAATTTGCTCAATGGCTCAAAATAATATTGAGGAAGCTTATTTGATTCAGAACAAACAAGAGAGATCCTCTAAATTAAAAGAAATATACAATTCCGTGACAGAGACAATTGCGTCCTCTTCAAGTGAAAACCCTGAAAATCTAAATAATGCTCTGGATGAAAATCAAATTTCGAATATTCTGCATTCATTAGAGTCAAGGGTTGTTAGATCTAAAATATTAAGCGGTGAACCAAGGATTGACGGAAGAGATACCAGAACTGTTCGCCCTATTGAAATCAGAGCAGGTGTATTACCAAGAGCGCATGGTTCAGTGCTGTTTACTAGGGGTGAAACACAAGCGCTTGTCGTAGCAACTCTCGGAACTAACAAGGATGAGCAAGTTATTGATGCACTTGGTGGAGAATACCGAGATCGTTTTATGTTGCATTATAATTTTCCTCCATATGCGACTGGTGAAACTGGTAGAGTTGGAACTCCCAAAAGAAGAGAGATCGGTCACGGTCGACTAGCCAAGAGAGCACTTGTTGCAGCCTTGCCAGATCCTGATGAATTCGCATATTCAATAAGAGTAGTTAGTGAAATCACAGAATCAAACGGATCTTCTTCAATGGCTTCCGTTTGCGGTGGTTGTCTGGCCATGATGGATGCTGGCGTCCCTCTGAAGAATCATATAGCTGGAATAGCGATGGGGCTTATTAAAGAAGGAACAAGGTTTGCTGTTTTAACTGATATTTTAGGTGATGAAGACCATTTAGGAGACATGGACTTTAAGGTGGCAGGTTCTGAACATGGCATTACTGCACTCCAAATGGACATTAAAATACAAGGAATTACCTCTGAGATAATGAAGGTCGCTTTGGCTCAGGCAAAAGATGCTAGGATGACTATTTTGGAAAAGATGAAAGTTGTTGTTTCATCATCTAGGTCTGAATTATCTGAATTTGCACCAAGACTCTATACATTAAAGATCAATCCCGAACGAATTAGAGATGTGATCGGAAAAGGCGGAGCCACAATTCGAGCTTTGACTGAAGAAACAGATACATCAATCGACATTAGTGATGATGGGAACGTAACAGTGGCGGCCACTTCTGCGGAATCTGCTGAGTTGGCAATTAAAAAAATCAAAGAATTAACAGCTGAAGTAGAGGTTGGAAATGTTTATGAGGGAAAGGTGCTAAGGTTACTTGAGTTTGGGGCAATTGTCTCCATTCTACCTGGCAAAGATGGTTTGCTACATATTTCACAATTGGCTAACGAAAGAGTAAATCAAGTTTCAGATTTTGTAAAAGAAGGACAGGTTGTTAAAGTGAAGGTCATCGATGCAGATGACAAGGGAAGACTCAGGCTTTCTATGAAAGCACTCTTGGTAGATGATTCACCCTCTAAGGATGAAAAAAAAGAGAGTTCAAAAGATGCCAATCAATCTTCAGAGGTATGATTTTTAAAAAAAAGAGTAACCGAAATTTAATAAACTCAAATGTTTGACTTCATAAAAAATCCAGTTTCACAAATTGACACGTGGATTATTGGAAATTGGAAAATGAATGGCAGTTTGCTATTCAATGAAGATTATTTGGAGGAACTTTTAGCCAAAATTGAAGTTATGAAGTTTGACCCATCTTCTTTTTGCGGTTTGGCTATTCCTAACGTCTACCTTTTTCAGTTTAGCAATAGATTACTAGACAGAAATATACATTTAGGTGCACAGGAAATTTCTTCCGAAGATGAAGATGGCCCTTTCACAGGAGACATATCAGCAAAAATGATTAATGAATTTGATTGTTCTTTTGTGGTTATCGGGCATTCGGAAAGAAGAAATAAATATAAAGAGTCTGAGATTGATCTTGTTAACAAAGCCAAAGTATCCTTGAAAAACAATATAATTCCAATTATTTGTGTTGGTGAAAGTGTTAAAGATCGAGATCAGGGTAATGCAAACATTGTTGTTAGGACACAAGTTAAACAGTTTACAATGGGTTTAAAGAGCGAGGATTTATCAAATTGTGTTTTTGCTTATGAGCCCTTATGGGCAATTGGAACTGGGAAAAGTGCTGAACCAGAGGATGCAGAAACAATGCATAGAATAATTAGATCTGAGTTTTCAGAAGTTCTTGGAGTAGACCCAGCAGAAAAGATTAAAATTTTGTATGGCGGCAGCGTTAAATCTAGTAATGTAGAGCAGTATTTCCTTCAACCCGGAGTTGATGGGGCTTTGGTTGGTGGTGCTTCTCTTAATGCTTCTGAATTTTGTAAAATTATTGATAAATCTATCCGGACTACTCAAAATAAGTGAGGATATTCTTGTGGCACTTTTATATACAATATTAATAACAGCTCAACTAATTTCAGCATTGGTTACTATTGCTTTGGTCTTATTACAACANGGNAAAGGNGCNGATATGGGAGCNGCATTCGGNTCNGGNAGNGCTGGTTCTTTNTTTGGNGCNTCNGGNTCTGCAAATTTTTTATCNAGAACNACTGCAATNACNGCGACTATNTTTTTTTCNAGNACNCTTGGNTTGGCATATATNAANGGNTTACCCCTTAANAACCNCNGAANNNTTNCAAGAGGGNGGNGTAATGGAATCGATTCCANTNGATNNTTCATCTGACGNTNAAAGANAANTCNATNGAAGAAAAATATACCNNCNGNNANNGAAAATGTNCCTAANGANTANATTTNGTCGACGTGGTGGAATTGGTAGACACGCTATCTTGAGGGGGTAGTGGCGCAAGCCGTGCGAGTTCAAGTCTCGCCGTCGACACCAACCTTTAGCTTATTATCGGTTTTTGAAGTAATATTAAGCTTAAAAATAAACTTTTAACTTTTTACTTTGNTTTTGAAGATAAATCTTGGGGAATTTGTTACTTGGGGGCTCATTTAACCTAAATAGACTGCCTTCTTAAAGACATTTATCAACTGCTAGTGTCTTTTCAATAAATTTTCTTATTCTATGTGGGGTCTTTTTGAACGTTGAAGAATATTTACCTATCCTACTATTTTTAATAGTGGGTTTTCTTGTTGGAGTTGTACCTATGATTATTGGGCGAGTTGTTGCTCCGCATCTTCCGAATTCTGAGAAACTTTCAACATATGAATGTGGATTTGAACCATTCGAAGATTCAAGGATGCAATTTGATATTCGTTATTATCTTGTGACAATTCTTTTTATTATTTTTGATTTAGAAATTGCTTTCTTGTTTCCTTGGGCAGTGGTTCTTAAAGATATTGAGTTTTTTGGATTGATTTCAATGATTATTTTTCTTGCTATTTTGGTGTTAGGTTTTATTTACGAATGGGCAAAAGGCGCACTTGATTGGGAGTAGTTATGGATCAAAAAACTAATTTTCAAAAAGACGGTTTTATTACTACAACCGCCGAACAGTTAGTCGACTGGACTCGATCTGGTTCGCTCTGGCCTATGACTTTTGGGCTTGCTTGCTGTGCTGTCGAAATGATGCATGCTGGTGCATCAAGATATGATCTGGATAGATTTGGTGTTGTTTTTAGACCAAGTCCTCGACAATCTGATGTAATGATTGTAGCAGGTACCCTTTGCAATAAAATGGCTCCTGCTTTGAGAAAGGTTTATGATCAAATGCCTGATCCAAAATGGGTAATTTCCATGGGCTCGTGTGCTAATGGAGGTGGATATTATCATTACTCCTANTCTGTTGTTAGAGGTTGCGATCGGATTGTACCAGTGGATATTTATGTTCCGGGTTGTCCTCCCACAGCAGAGGCTTTGATTTACGGAATAATTCAACTTCAAAACAAAATCCAAAAAAATAGTAGCATTATGAGGGGTTAACTTGAATTCTGATATCTTGGACAGTGGTATTAGTCAAAATGTAACCAATCTTAAATCCAATCTGGAAGTGGTTTTAAAAGCTCAAGTTTTTGCGTCTTTTGGAGAATTGACCATAGAAGCATCTTCATCAAATCTATTACAGATTTGTGATTCCCTTCGTAATAATGATTTGTTTGAATTTGATACCCTCATTGATTTATGTGGAGTAGATTTTTTGGATTATCCTGACTTTAATGGGGTTTCCAGGTTTGCAGTAGTTGTTCATTTACTATCAACATCAAAAAACCATCGTCTGAGGCTTAAAGTTTTTTGTTCAGATGAAAATTTACCCGAGATTCCTTCACTAACAAAAATTTGGCCTGCTGCAGAATGGTATGAACGCGAGGCTTTTGATCTGTTTGGGATTGTTTTTGATGGCAATGATGATTTAAGGAGAATTTTGACTGATTATGGTTTTGTTGGCCACCCATTTCGTAAAGACTTTCCGGTTTCCGGTTTTGTTGAGATGAGATATGATCCAAACCAAAAACGTGTTATTTACCAACCTGTAACAATTGAAAAAAGAGAAAATGTGCCGAGAATAATTAGAGAAGAAGATTACGGTAAAACTTTAGACTATGGCCGAAATTAAAAATTACACCTTAAATTTTGGACCACAGCACCCTGCCGCACATGGAGTTTTAAGGCTGATCCTTGAACTTGACGGTGAAGTTGTCCAAAAAGCTGATCCGCACATTGGTCTTTTGCATCGTGGCACTGAAAAACTAGCTGAGTCCAGAACTTTTCTCCAATCAGTTCCATACATGGACAGGTTGGATTATGTATCAATGATGTGTAATGAGCATGCATATGTTATGGCGATTGAAAAGTTATTGGAAATCGAAGTTCCAATTCGAGCCCAGTATATTAGAGTCTTGTTTGATGAAATTACAAGAATTCTTAATCATCTGTTATGGCTTGGAGCGCATGCACTAGATGTTGGTGCAATGGCTGCCTTTCTTTATGCTTTCAGGGAGCGTGAGGATCTACTTGATACTTATGAGGCCGTTTCTGGAGCCAGGATGCATGCCGCCTACTACAGACCTGGTGGTGTCTATCGAGATTTACCTGATGAAATGCCAAAGTATCAATCTGGCCGCATTAGAAGTAAGTCTTCGATCAAGCGTTTAAATAGAAATCGTGAGGGCAGTCTTATTGATTTTATTGATGATTTCACTACTCGTTTTCCTGCTTGTGTTGATGAATACGAGACATTATTAACGGATAACAGAATATGGAAACAGCGCCTTGTTGGGATAGGTGTTGTAACTGCTGATAGGGCAAAAGCTTTAGGTTTTACTGGCCCGATGTTAAGAGGTTCAGGGGTACCGTGGGATTTACGGAAATCTCAACCTTATGAAGTNTACGATCGTATGAATTTTAGAATTCCCGTGGGCAAAGAGGGTGATTGTTACGACAGGTACCTCGTTAGAATGGCAGAAATGAGAGAGAGCAATAAAATCATAATTCAATGCCTTGATTGGCTCAAAAAAAACCCAGGGAGTGTAATAGTTGACAACCATAAAATTGCTCCACCTCCAAGGCTGGAGATGAAATCGAGTATGGAAGAGTTAATTCATCATTTTAAATTATTTACAGAGGGATTTCATGTTCAAAAGGGCGAGTGTTATTCAGCAATTGAGCATCCCAAGGGTGAGTTTGGTATTTATTTGTTATCAGATGGAGCAAATAAACCCTATAGACTGAAAATTCGCGCCCCTGGATTTGCTCATCTTCAGGGATTGAACGAAATGAGCAAAGGACATATGTTGGCTGATGTTGTAACAATTATTGGCACACAAGATATAGTTTTTGGTGAAATTGACAGGTAAAAAAATGCAACATTTAAAATTTATTNATTCTAAAAAAAATAAAATACTAAGTAAAGTAGCGTATTCGCTTATTGATAAGGAATTAAACAAATATCCACCTAATCATAAAAAATCTGCTGTGATTGCATCTTTAATAATTGCTCAAAAGGAAAACGGATTTATTTCACCTGAAATAGAAAAGGAAATTGGGGACTATTTGGAAATGCTACCTATTGCAGTTCATGAAATTGCAACTTTCTATAATATGTTTGAGTTAACTCCAAAAGCAAGATTTAAAATTGTTGTATGCACAAATTTACCCTGTGCCCTTAGAAACTCAAAACATGCAATCACTATTCTCAAAAATAGACTTGGCATTGATGTTGGAGAAAAAACTGAAGATGATTTATTTAGTCTGCATGAGGGAGAATGTTTTGGTGCTTGTGCTGATGCTCCTGTGATGTTGGTGAACAATCATAAAATGCTAAGTTGGATGAATGAGCAAAGCATTGACGCAATGATTAGAGAACTGAGTTCATCCAAATCTAATGTAATTACAAATAAGGATAATTTATAATGGGCGTGCCTGAAATTCCCCCGATAGAAACTTGCTTTCATGGTAGACATATCCAACCTCAAATTTTGGCAAATCTTTCAAGAGATTCATGGAACCTTGATGGCTATCTTAAAAGAGGTGGTTATTCAGCATTAAAAAAAATTTTTGGTGCTAATGGTGAAAACCCTATGTCTCAGCAGGAGGTCATTGCCGAGGTAAAAGCTTCTGCTTTGAGAGGGAGAGGAGGAGCAGGTTTCCCTACTGGATTAAAGTGGGGATTCATGCCATCGCAACTTCCGGTACAAAAGTACTTGGTATGTAATTCCGATGAAGGTGAACCTGGAACATTCAAGGATCGGGACATTCTTCGCTACAATCCCCATATTGTTATAGAGGGGATGACCATCGCAGCTTATGTAATGGGAATTAATTGTGGGTATAACTACATACATGGTGAAATATGGGATGTATACGAAAGATTTGAAGAAGCGCTTGAGCAAGCCAAAAAGGCTAATTTGTTAGGAGGTAAAATTCTAGGATCAAGCTTTTCTTTTGATCTCCATGCAAGCCCTGGTTATGGAGCATATATATGTGGAGAAGAGACAGCTTTACTCGAGTCCTTAGAAGGAAAAAAGGGGCAGCCAAGATTCAAGCCACCTTTTCCAGCAAGTTTTGGTTTGTATGGTAAGCCAACAACAATAAACAATACTGAAACTTTTGCAGCTGTTCCATGGATAATAAATAATGGAGGAGATGCCTATTTAAAGGTTGGCAAACCAAATAATGGCGGAACAAAAATTTTTTCTGTATCAGGTGATGTCGAAATCCCTGGAAATTATGAGGTTCCTTTAGGTACCCCCTTTTCAGAGTTGCTAAAACTTGCTGGTGGAGTTCGTTCAGGCCGTAGTATAAAAGCTGTTATACCGGGTGGTTCATCGATGCCAGTTATTCCCGGGGATGTGATGATGGACATAGATATGGACTATGATTCAATTGCAAAAGCTGGGTCAATGCTCGGATCTGGAGCGGTAATAGTTATGGATGATTCAAGATGTATGGTCAGATCTCTATTGAGATTGTCATACTTTTATTACGAGGAATCTTGTGGACAATGTACCCCATGTCGAGAGGGAACGGGATGGTTGTGGAGAATGGTAAGGAGAATTGAGTATGGGGAAGGAAATCTTGAGGACATCGATAAGTTAAATGAGATTGCAGATAATATTCAGGGGAGAACAATCTGTGCCCTAGGTGATGCGGCTGCAATGCCCGTTAGGGCATTCATCAAACACTTTAAAAGCGAATTCGTTCAACATATAGAGAATAAAGGTTGTTATTTCAATGACGCCCAGTGATCATTTTTTTAATAAATTTCAGGGTTTTAAATGATTGAGTTAGAAATCAATGGAAAAAAAATAGAGGTTCCTGAGGGTTCGATGGTCATGGAAGCCGCACAAAAACTCGGCTTGTATGTTCCACATTTTTGCTTCCATAAAAAATTATCAATTGCTGCTAATTGCAGAATGTGTCTTGTTGAGGTTGAAAAAATGGCAAAGCCTTTACCTGCTTGTGCCACTCCTGTTAATGAAGGCATGAAAGTTTTTACAAACTCTGAGAAGGCAAAGAAGGCGCAACAGGGAGTTATGGAATTTTTATTGATTAACCATCCACTTGATTGTCCTATTTGTGACCAAGGTGGGGAGTGTCAATTACAAGATTTGGCTGTAGGTTATGGAGGTTCAAATTCAAGGTTTACAGAAGAGAAAAGAGTAGTGTTTCACAAAAATATGGGGCCTCTTATTTCTGCTGAAGAAATGAGTAGGTGCATTCACTGTACAAGATGCGTACGCTTTGGACAAGAGATTGCCGGAGTCATGGAATTGGGTATGCCAGGCAGAGGGGAACACTCAGAAATAACTACATTTCTTGATGACGCAGTTGAGAGTGAATTGTCTGGAAACATGATTGATATTTGTCCAGTTGGCGCATTAACGAGCAAACCATTCCGTTATACTGCCAGAACTTGGGAGCTAAAAAGATTTAAAACAATCAGTCCTCATGATGGAATGGGTACCAACCTCATTGCCCAAGTTAACTCTGGAAAAGTTGCCAGAATTGTTCCTTTTGAAAATGAGTTAATTAATGAATGTTGGATTTCGGACAGAGATCGCTTTTCTTACTCAGCACTAAATTCTGATGACAGACTGTTGGACCCAATGATTAAAGATGAGTGTGGGAACTGGGTTGCTGTTGAATGGCATGAGGCACTTGAAAAAACTATTGAAATTATTAATCGAGGAAAAAAATTAGGTAAATTTGGTGTTAGGGGCTTGACCTCACCCCTGTGTTCAACAGAAGAACTAAAACTTTTTAGTCAGTTGGTTAAGAGTTGTGGTAGTGATTCAGTTGATTTTAGGGTTTGGTTGTCCGATACAAAATTTGATGAAAATGTTTCTGGCGTTCCAAATTTGGGATTAAGTATTACAGAACTATCTGAGATTGACAGTGTATTTATTGTGGGATCAAGGCTTAGAGATGAATTCCCATTGTTGGCCCAAAAATTTAGAGTAGCTACCAAACAATTTGGTCTGCGAGTTGGTCAATTAAATGCTGTGGAACAGCCACTTTTGATGCCAATAGAGGAGTCAATTCTTGAAAAACCCAGTAAATGGGCAACCATTCTGCAGGATATTTTAAATATATGTAATAAAAAAACCACCATCTCCAATTCCCAAGAAAAATTGAATTTGGACAAAAAAATCCGCAAAATTTCAGACATGCTCTGTAAAAACCCTACTAAGCCCAACAAATCTTTAATAATAGCCGGTCCATCAGTATTCTCTCATCCTGAAGCTTCGTCTCTACTTGGTATGCTATGTGAAATTTCAAAAGAATTAGAATGTCGACTTGCATTGTTGCCCTCTGGGGGAAACGTCGCTGGGGGATTTCTTGCGAAAGCCTTACCAGAGAACGATGGCCATAATACAGCTTCAATGTTTGATGATAGTTGCGCTGCCTTTTTACTCATGAATGTTGAACCAGCGAAGGACCTAGTTTTTGGTGTTAATGCGGTCAAAGCTATGAAAGCATCAGAATTGGGTGTTGTAGCCATGACTAGCTTTAAAAGTGCAGTTGCAGATTTTGCAACAGTAATGTTGCCTATTGCACCTTTTACTGAGTCAACTGGTACGTTTGTAAACATAGAAGGCCGGGTACAAAGTATTCGTCCTGTAGCCGATTTGCAAGGTAATTCAAGACCATCATGGAAAATAATTCGCGTTATTGGAAATTTATTGGGTATTGAAGAGTTTAAATATCAAAATATTAACGAAGTAAAAAATTTGTTTTCTAGCGAAATTAACGATAATTCTTTTCTTAAGAATGTAAATTTTTTAGCAAAAAAAAATAATATCACCTCCCCTAAAACTATTGAAGATGAAAATATTTTAGAGTACTCAAGTTTTTTCCCGATTTATCTTTCCGACCCCATTGTGAGAAGATCAGAGTCACTTTTGACAACCACTCAATCCGCAAAACCTCGTTTCCTGATTAACCCAAGAAGTTTGAGCCATTTATCTTTTGAGGATGGCGATGAAATGAAACTAAAAATTACTGTAAATAATTCTGATGAATATTTTGAGGGAAAGTACTCTGCGGATTTTTCTGTTGCTGAGGGTGTTATCGCTATTGCGCAGGGCCATCCTGACCAAAATAATTTTTTTCCACCAAATCAGCTCGTCAGGATTGTAATTGATCAAGGGTAAGGATGAATTCATTTATTGAAAGTATCGAGTCCTATGGAATTGAAATATTCGGCTGGAGTTGGCCGATTATATGGAATCTGGTAAAAATTGTTGCAATTGTACTTCCCATAATGGGGTTAGTTGCATATTCCACTTTATATGAGAGAAAACTTATTGGCTGGATGCATGTTAGATTAGGGCCAAACAGAGTTGGCCCTTTAGGAATTTTCCAACCTATCGCGGATGCATTAAAGTTACTCTCGAAAGAGATAGTTATACCCTCTAATGCCAACTCTGGCTTGTATTTACTTGCTCCTGTTATGACCATAATGCCCTCGTTAGCTGCGTGGGCGGTAATTCCTTTTGGGCCTCAAGTAATTTTGGCTGACATCAATGCCGGAGTGTTGTTCCTGTTAGCAATTACTTCGCTAGAAGTTTATGGGGTTATCTTGGCCGGTTGGGCATCGAACTCCAAATATGCTTTTCTTGCCGCTATGAGAGCTTCAGCTCAAATGGTTTCATATGAACTAGCTATTGGGTTTGCTCTTGTTGTGGTTCTAATGGTTTCAGGAAGTTTAAGCTTTATTGACATAGTAATAACTCAACAGGAGGGATATTTTGCTAATTTGGGCTTAAATCTACTTTCATGGAACTGGTTACCTCTCTTGCCTATCTTGGTGGTGTACTTTATTTCTGGAGTCGCTGAGACCAATAGACATCCATTTGACGTAGTTGAAGGTGAGTCCGAAATAGTAGCAGGTCACATGGTCGAATATTCTGGAATGGCCTACGCAATTTTCTTTTTAGCTGAATATGCCAATATGATTTTAATTTCAGTCCTGGCATCTATAATGTTTTTCGGTGGCTGGGATGCACCTTTTTCACAGCTTAGTTTCATACCTGGTTGGATTTGGTTGGGTATTAAAACATTCGGTTTTTTTACACTATTTATTTGGTTTCGTGCTTCTTTTCCGAGATACCGTTATGATCAGATAATGAGATTAGGTTGGAAAGTTTTTATTCCAGTAACATTGGTGTGGTTGGTACTAGTTGCTTTTTGGATCAAAAGTCCTTTTTCGATTTGGGGTTGAAAATGAATACAATATATGAATTTTTTCGTTCTTTTTTATTAATTGAAATGCTTCAGGGGCTTTCTGTTACTTTTAGAAACCTATTTCGAAGAAAAATTACGATTCAATACCCTGAGGAAAAGACTCCTTCCTCTCCCCGTTTTAGAGGATTACATGCTCTAAGAAGATATCCAAATGGAGAAGAGAGATGCATAGCGTGTAAGTTGTGTGAGGCGGTTTGTCCGGCATTAGCAATTTCGATAGATTCAGAACAAAGAGATGATGGAAGTAGACGTACAACCCGTTACGACATTGATTTAACAAAATGTATTTTTTGCGGGTTCTGTGAGGAAAGTTGTCCTGTTGATTCAATTGTTGAAACACAAATTCATGAGTACCACGGTGAAAAACGCGGCGACCTGTTTTTTACTAAAGAAATGTTGTTGGCCATTGGAGATAAATACGAAAAAAATATAGCCGACGCGAGAGACAAAGATGCTCAGTACAGATAATGCAAGCTATTTGGTTTATTTATTTTATGCCTTTTCGTCAATTTTAATTTTTGCCGCATTAAAAGTTGTAACCTCAAAAAATCCTGTTCACTCTGCGATGTATTTGGTCTTGTCCTTTTTTTCTGCTTCAGCAATTTGGATTATTTTAAAAGCAGAATTTTTAGCTATAACTTTGGTCTTAGTATATGTTGGAGCAGTAATGGTTTTGTTTCTTTTTGTTGTAATGATGGCTTCTATTAAAGAAATTGATAAGTTAAGAAAAGGTTTTTGGACTAACCTTACTGTTGCAGCGCCGGTATGCCTTTTAGTCGTCTTTGAGATGATTGCAATCATTTTACATACGTTCAGGGATAATGAACCTCAATTAACTTATCAAATATCCTCCAGCAATACATACCAACTTGGTTTAAGACTATATACAGAATACTTTTATCCATTTCAAATTGCTGCAATACTGTTGTTACTTGCCATGGTATCTGCTATTGCCTTAACTCTAAGAGGTAGAAAACAAGATGCAAAGGGCCAAGATCCCTCGTCTCAAGTAAGAGTAAATCCAAAGGATCGACTTAGTTTTTTCGATGTTTCCGTAAACAGCGATATTGACCCTAAAAAATAATTTTTTAGAATTTAACTAATTAGTAAGGAAATAATTTGAGTCTTGCACATTTCTTAGTCCTTGGAGCAATACTTTTTTCTATCAGTGTGATTGGAATTTTTTTGAATAGAAAGAATATTATTCTTTTACTAATGTCAATCGAACTCATGTTATTGGCAGTAAATATTAATTTTGTATCTTTCTCTTACTATTTAGGTGATTTGTCTGGTCAAATTTTTGTTTTTTTTATTCTAACAGTTGCTGCTGCTGAAGCTGCAATCGGCCTTGCAATATTAGTAGGGCTTTTCAGGAATCTTAAGACAGTTCAAGTTGATAAACTTGATCACTTAAAGGGTTAAAAATGAAATTAATCTTGTCACTTGTGCCATTTTTCCCACTTTTAGGTGCCTTAATTATAGGAGTTTTTGGAAGCAAACTTAGTGAAAAATTTGTACATCGATTTGCTATTTTTTGCATTTTTGTTTCTTTGTGTTTATCAGCTTTTGTTTTTAATGACGTCATAAAAAGTGATCGCTATGAATACTCTTTATATACCTGGGCACAATTAGGCGAACTGAAATTTGAAATTGGTTTTTTGGTAGATTCTCTGACTACTTCGATGATGTTGGTCGTGAATTTTGTATCTCTTATGGTTCATATTTATACAATTGGTTATATGCATAACGACCCTGGCTATAAAAGATTTTTTTCATTTATTTCTCTCTTTACTTTTGCAATGTTAATGCTTGTAATGAGCAATAATCTTTTGCAACTTTTTTTTGGGTGGGAAGCAGTTGGTCTTGTTTCCTACTTGCTGATTGGATTCTGGTTCAAAAAAGAATCGGCTATTTATGCAAACCTCAAGGCTTTTTTGGTAAACAGAGTTGGTGATTTAGGTTTTTTATTGGGAATTGGTTTGATTGTTTCAGCGACCGGCTCTTTAAATTATTTGGAAATTTTTGACTCGATTTCAATACTAGCTGAACTACAGTACGATCTTTTGGACTTCTATAGTGTCTCTTTAATTACCCTGATATGCATATGTCTGTTTATTGGCGCAATGGGAAAATCTGCACAATTTCCTCTTCACGTTTGGCTACCAGACTCAATGGAAGGCCCAACACCAATATCAGCTCTCATCCATGCTGCAACCATGGTAACGGCTGGTATTTTCATGGTTTCTAGGATGTCTCCTCTTTTTGAATTATCCGAACATGCATTAACTTTTATAATGGGGATTGGAGCTGTAACTGCATTTTTTATGGGTATTTTGGGCATGGTCCAAAACGATATAAAAAAAATTGTTGCTTATTCCACATTATCACAATTAGGATACATGACCGTTGCCTTGGGATCATCAGCATATTCCCTTGCAATGTTTCATTTGATAACCCACGCATTCTTCAAAGCATTGCTTTTCTTGGCTGCTGGTTCGGTTATTATTGGAATGCATCATGAACAGGACATCAGAAAAATGGGCGGTCTCTGGAAATACATGCCAATTACATGGATTGTTAGTTTAATTGGAACTCTATCTCTCATAGGGTTTCCATTTTTTTCGGGGTTTTACTCTAAGGATTTGATCATAATGGCTGTTGGAGTATCAAATCTTCAATTTGCAAGTTTCATTCATTTGCTTTTGGAAGCAGGTGTTTTTATCACTGCATTTTATAGTTTGAGAATGTTTTTACTCGTCTTTCACGGCAAGGCAAGATTTGACATATCTCATCCTCCAAAGGAATCTAAATTCGTAGTAACTTTCCCTCTCATTTTATTAGCCGTACCCTCAGTTCTGTTAGGTGGAGTAATCTTTGAGCCCTTAGTTTTCTCTGATTGGTTTGATGGTGCTATTTTTGTTTTGCCAAATCACGATTTTTTACTTAATCTAAATTTAGCATCTGATGATTTTTTAAATTTTGCTAAACATGGTTTTTTAACTCCTACATTTCTTTTGTTAATTCTAGGCTCCTCAAGCGCATATATTGTGAGTTTGGCTTCTCCTAAGATTAATTATTTTCTTTCTTCTACATTTCCTAGAATCAATATTTTGCTTAAGGAAAAATATTTTTTCGATAAGTTTAATGATTGGTTCTTTGCTAATGGCACTAGATTTATTGGAGAAAAACTATTTAATTTTTCCGACAAGGGATTCATTGATAATTTTTTGGTAAATGGAGTTGTTAGGCTTGTTAGTAATGTTGCTGCCTTGATGAGACTGCTTCAAACTGGTTATCTTTACCATTATGCAATTACGATGTTTTTGGCGATTGCGGTTTTTTTGTGGTGGTATGTACCCCAACCCATTCAATAGATTTTTTTCTATGATAAATAACTACATTTAACATATGTCACTTTCATTGATTTATTCATCGTTCCCATGGCTTTCTTTAGCCATATGGATGCCAGTTTTTTCTGGATCTCTCATCATTTATCTGGGAAAGCAGGATTCTAAATTCTCGATTACAAATATCAAGTTTTTATCCCTCTTTTTTTCATTAGTTAGTTTTATTTTGACCATGCTCCCAGTTTTTTTATTTGATTCAAATAAAGATGCATTTCAATTAGTTGAAAAATTCACATGGTTTAGTAGATTTAATATTGAGTATTTTTTTGGAGTCGATGGAATTTCACTGTGGTTTATCCCTTTGACGGCATTTATGACTATTATTGTTGTTGTAGCTGGATGGGAAGTGATCAAAAGTAAAGTTTCCCTGTATATGGGTAGTTTTTTAATTCTTTCTGGCCTAATGATTGGAGTATTTTCTGCGCTAGATGGACTCCTTTTTTATTTATTTTTTGAGGCAACTCTGATCCCAATGTACCTTATCATTGGAATTTGGGGTGGGCCAAAGAGAGTATACGCAGCTTTTAAGTTTTTTCTTTATACATTCCTTGGGTCTGTTTTGGCCTTATTAGCTATTATTTATCTTTATGTTGACTCAAACTCATTTTCAATTATTGATTGGCATATTCTTCCGATAAATTTAAATATACAGATATACCTTTTTATGGCGTTCTTTTTGGCTTTTGCTGTAAAGATTCCTATGTGGCCTGTCCATACCTGGCTCCCTGATGCTCACGTTGAAGCACCTACCGGTGGTTCAATAGTTTTGGCTGCTATAATGCTCAAACTAGGTGCATACGGATTCTTAAGGTTTTCTCTTCCAATTACGCCAGATGCATCTCAATTTTTCTCGCCTATTATCATTGGTATATCATTAGTTGCAATTATTTATATCGGGCTTGTTGCTTTAGTTCAGACTGATATGAAAAAATTAGTCGCATATTCCTCTGTTGCTCATATGGGTTTTGTCTCCTTAGGTTTTTTCCTTTTCTCTAATCTCGGAATTAATGGTGGGATTTTCCAAATGATTTCTCATGGTTTTATTTCAGGAGCTATGTTTTTTTCCATTGGTGTTCTTTATGACAGAATGCANTCTAGAGAAATTTCAGACTATGGCGGCGTTGCCAACAAAATGCCCATTTTTGCAGTTTTTTTTGTTTTCTTTGCTATGTCTAATGCTGGTTTGCCTGGTACAAGCGGGTTTGTTGGAGAGTTTTTTGTAATTTTAGGCGCATTAGAAATAAATTTTTGGTTAGGGCTACTATCCGCTTTAACTCTAATTCTAGGTGCAGCCTATTCTTTGTGGTTAGTAAAGCGAGTAATTTTTGGGGAGGTTACAAACGAAAATGTTGCGAAGCTTGCTGATTTAAACAGGAGAGAGTTTTTTATAATGACTGTACTTGCCTTATTTGTATTAATTATTGGTGTCAAACCAAATTTGTTGACTGATAAAATGGATGTTTCTATTAATAGGTTAATTGATCAATTGGAATATGGTAAGGACTTTGCTATTGAAGAGCGCGCGGATCCCAACATTATNAATGAACAACTCAATGTNAATTTCTTTAACAGAGCTTCTAAATGAGTAATTTTGTTANTTTGAAGATAAATTTGTTAGNCCCGGAATTGTTACTTTTTNCGATTTTAGTTGTTTATTTATTGCTTAGCCTGGTAACAAAACCATCTCAAATAAAAAAATTAAACATATTTCTATTCATTAGTTTGTTTTTATTAGGACTTAGTCAGTTGTTTTTGATGAAAAATATAGAACCTCAAACTGCGATGAATGGTATGTACATACATGATTCAATGTCTCATCTTTTCAAAGGATTTTCTGCAATTCTCTTGGCATTTGTATTTATTTATTCATATAAATATTTAAAAATAATTGGTATATCAGTTGTTGAGTTCAACTTAATAAGTCTATTTGCATTACTGGGGCAATTTATAATAATTTCTGCCTATCATTTGCTCTTAGTCTACTTGGGTATAGAATTATTATCACTTGCTCTAATTTCTGCAGTTGCTCTAAGAAGAGACAACAATATTTCTTCTGAGGCAGCAATGAAATATTTTGTTTTAGCCGCACTTGCTTCGGGATTCATGCTGTATGGAATGTCAATGATTTATGGAACTACGGGTTCTCTTGATTTGGTTACAATCTCCGATCAAATAGCCTCTGAGACAAGTAATAGTTTAGTGTTGGTGTTCGGGTTGGTTTTTTTACTTGCCGGTATTGGATTTAAGTTTGGCGCTGTACCATTTCATATGTGGGTTCCTGACGTATATCAAGGGTCATCTTTTTCTACTACTCTATTATTGGGTGCTGCTCCAAAAATTGCCGCAATTGCTTTGTTAATTAGGCTTCTCATTGAGGGACTGCCTGATTTGGCAAACCATTGGGAAAAAATGATTTTGTTAATGGGTTTGTTATCCATTATTCTGGGCAACTTTGTGGCAGTTGTTCAATCCAACATAAAGAGAATGTTGGCTTACTCTACGATTGGCCATGTTGGTTTTATACTTTTGGGTTTTGGGTCTGGGCTATTAAACTCGAATATTGATCAAGCACTAGAGGCATACTCGTCTTCAATATTTTACGTCTTGACTTACACTATTACTGTGTTGGGCGTTTTTGGTGTTTTACTTTTAATCAGCAAAGAAAAAGATGATAAAGATGACATTAATGACTTAAAAGGATTAGTAAATAAAAATCCTCTGGCAGGATGGTGCATGGTTGTTTTCATGTTTTCAATGGCTGGAGTTCCGCCGACAGTTGGTTTTTATGCAAAATTTGTAATCTTAGAATCACTGATCTCTTCCGATTATTTTTCTTTAGTAGTTCTTGCCGCTCTATCGTCTGTTGTTGGTGCCTTTTACTATCTCAGAATTATCAAAATTATTGTATTTGATGACCTTAATGATAATCACAATATTTTTTTTACTCAAAGAGATACGTTATTTTCTTCAAAATTAGTATTAGCTACTAATGGGTTTGCCATAATTTTCCTAGGTTTGATTCCTGGTCAAGTAATGACAATTTGTGTTCACGCAGTTCAAAGTTCTTTAACTTACTGATTTTTTCATGGGAACAGATTTACGACCCAAAATCTTGCCTGATGAGGCTTCTCCCAACCTTTATGAAAGTCGGATTTCGGGAAAATCAGTGTACAAAGGTAGTTTTTTGGAAATTTTTTGCGATTTGGTCTCATCATCTGACGGACATGAGTCAGTTAGAGAGTATGCAATTCATCCAGGCGCCGTTGCAATTATGCCCTTTGTCAATGAGTCAACATTACTTCTTGAAAAACAGTGGAGGTACCCTTTAAATAGAAGTTTTTTGGAATTTCCGGCTGGAAAAATAGATTGTGGTGAACAACCAATTGTTAGCGCTCAGAGGGAATTATTAGAGGAAACTGGTTTTTTAGCAAAAGAGTGGGCTTTTTTGGGAGAATTCCATCCTGTTACCTCATATTCAACTGAAGTTATTTATATGTACATGGCTCGTTCCCTTGATGAAAAACTAACTAGAAATTTAGATGATGGTGAATGTATCGATTTGTTAAAATTAAATGTTAACGAATTTATTAAAATGATAGAGACTAATAATATAACGGATGCCAAAACAATAATTATGGGATTTTGGCTATCTAGATATATAAATGGCAAGTATTTACCAAAATGGAAAAGGGTATAAATTGATGTCCGAGGGAGACCAAAAAACAGATAACGAAAGTGTCGATGAAATAAAAAAAAGCAACATTAAAAGAGAAGAGAATATTAAGAAAGAAACTGATAAAATCAAAAAAGTAGTTGATTTAATTTTAAAGAACCCAAGTCACGAAACTGAAAAAAAATCAGTAGAGAAAAAAACTGATAAAAAAAATGACTCAACCAAAAAAAAGATGACGGAAAAAAAATAATTATTAAAGTATAAAATGCATCGTAAATTTCACATATTGATCATCACAATAATTTTTTGCGGATTTGTTACCTTTTTTATTAGTTCATATTCACAAGAAGTTCAGGACTCTAGAGATAAAGTTCGCAAACAAGGGTTGTTGCTTGTACAAATATATAAGCTCTTGGGAGCTGAAGCAGTTGTTAGGCATGATGCCTTATTAGGCGAGCGAAGATAGAAACTAAAGGGGGTTTAATTGCAGATAATGCTTTGTCTTTCAGAACTCATCGTAAACGGTTGAATTTTTTTCCATTCATTTTTTGAGTGAATGGCTTGAGTTACATTACCTTGACCCATTGGACCATCATAGGAAACTGACTTCAAAGCCCTTGTTCTTCCCTGAATTAACTCGCTCGAGCACTGATGTTCATATAAAACTTTTATTGAGCCATGACCATATTTGCTGGATTTTTTTAAATCAAATAATACCCAGACCTCCCTAGTTTTATTTTTAGTTTCATAAACGCTTGATAAAAGATAATAATCTTCTGAAACAGTCTCAGCATATTTGAACCACTCACCTCTAACTTCTTTTATTAGCTTGGGCTTATAAATCTGAGTTTCTTTTTTGGGTGTGGAATACCTACTGGAAATAGATTCATAAAAAATAATATCTTTTTCAATTTTTGTGAGGCATTTGAAAAAAACATCTATCGTAGCTCCTTTCGACCAACGTCCATTTTGAATTTCCATGACTTGAAGATGGCTATTATCTTGTGAGCATAACTTGTTTGCTTTGCTAAGAGCTATTTGCCTAATTAAAGGTTCTCCACCAGCATAATCAGATGCCCTAGCAACTATGAGATATTGATTGGGACCAGTTTCAATTGGAGATACAACATAAGGATCAATCTTAGGTAAAGGTGAGAGCGCACAACTTGTTATTGATATGGTAATCAATGGGGCAGTGAGTATTTTTAGCTGTTTCATATCAGACACGCAAATAAAAAAAAACTATTCGAATCACTATAGCAAATTCATCTCTGTCATTGAAAAATTAATTAAAAGCTATAAAGACGCTCCTTCAGTTTCGAGGCTGTACTCGGCCCCTGAGACTCTTTTCCAAAAATTCTCCATAAAATCAGAATTAAACCTATCTATGGAAAAATTTTTTCCTAAATCACTAAGCTTTCCTCCTTCAAATACGAATTCAGACATCATCTCACCAAATGCAGGCGCATACTTAAAAGCCTGTCCTGAACCCAAACAATGAATTAAATTTGGAATTTTAGGATCTGGTCCAAGAATAAAACGCAAATCAGGGGTTATATCAAAAAATGATCTATAACCAGATGAGAATATAGTTTGCTTTATGTTACCAAATCTTTGTTTGGCAATATCCTCGTAAACTCTATTTTGGGAATATCCGATGGCTTGATTAGAGGGATCATTTATAAAATCAGCACCAAGAACAGCCAGAGGGTTCTCAGCAAAAGCCGTGCTAGTTTCCTGAACGGCTCTTTTCCTTGGTTGGTGCATATGAATTTCTCCATCCCGCCAGCTTCTGAAATAGGCTCTGTTGACATAGTCAGCAATTATTGGCATCGTAACTTTTTTTTCAGCAAGACTGGTTAGCCAATTTACAACATAAACGGGTTCAACGCTCACCGGTATCGAAAGCCCAACCTTGGCAAATATTGCTGGACTCCAAGCTCCAGCCGCATTTATGATATGGTCGCACTTAAGAACATTTTTGGAGGTAACGATCTCTGTCAATTTGCCGGAGGAACTTCTCCTAAAACTTAGAACTTCTGTTTTTTCTTCTAAAGTTATTTGAGATCTTCTTACTGCCTCATATAGAGCTCTTCTGACCTCGGCAGGATCATACTGTAAAGCGTCGGGTTCATGGTAAAAAGTTTCTCCTTGACTAATATTTATAAAACCAGGAAGAAGGTCTCTAGCTTTGTCGTAGCTTATAGAGTTGAATCTAATATTTGAAGATTTTAGCTGTTGCTCTAATAGATCCCATTTTGTATTTCCATTATTTTCATTCTTTTTTGCAATCCAAATCGCGCCGTGCCGGTCCGCCTCTAGTTCAGCATCCCATATATTCTCTATGTTTAACCACATATCACTAGAAATTTTAGCAAGTTGTGCAGCATCTGAGTCAGCATTGGCAACCCTGACAATTCCAGAGTGCCTAGCAGTTAGACCACCACCTAACACCATTTTCTCAACCAAGCAAACTGAGCTTGGATCACCACCATTTTTTTTAATTTTTCTAGCAATAGATAAAGCACTAGCGATTCCTAAGCAACCACCACCCACTATAACTGTATGAAATTTTTTAGCCATTTTTTGAAATATACCTATAATTATTAGTATTGACAATAATTATTAGTGTACAACTTTTTTGGTACAAAAAATTTAAATAAATTTTGCATTTTTACGCAAATCACTCATCTAAGTAAATCAGAGAAAATTTTGTCTGATAAAATAGTAAATATTAGGAGAGGTGGCAGAGTGGTCTAATGCACTGGTCTTGAAAACCAGCGAGGGGGCAACTCCTCCGGGAGTTCGAATCTCCCTCTCTCCGCCA
>NHCU01000048.1 GCA_002167365.1 Betaproteobacteria bacterium TMED41
TAGAAAAAGTAAATAAAGAAATTCCAGAATTACCAAAAAAAACAAAAATGAAATTCGAAAAAATATTAAATCTAAATGAAGAAGTATCTGAAGCTTTGGTTAGCAAAAGATCAATTGCTATTTTTTTCGAGGAAACGTTGCGCATTTTTTGTGAATCTTCGCAAAGTGAATCAAATGTTAGTGAAATAAATGATTTAACTTGCAAAAGAGCTAAATTATTAGCCAATTGGATGTTGGGGGAGCTTTTTTCAAATCTAAACAAAGAGAGTCTTGAGATTACCGAAAGTAAAATTAAACCTGATAGGTTGGCAGTTTTATTAAAGAAAGTTGAGGATGGAACTTTATCTAATAAAACAGCAAAAGAACTTTTTTACACTTTATGGGGTGGCAATACCGATGATATTGAAGAAATCATCAAATCAAAGGGTTTGAGCCAAATTCAAAATAATGACGAGTTAGCTCAATTTATTGAGCAGACTATAAATAAAAACGAAAAGATGGTAGCAGAGATAAAGTCCGGTAAAGATAAGGCTTTGAATTCATTAGTTGGCCAGGTAATGGGGGCCTCACAGGGAAGAGCTAACCCCAAAACTGTTAGAAATCTTTTAATAACTAAAATAAATTCTCTGTAATTAGTTCTTACCTCCCCACTCATCTAAATAAGTTTGAAGCATTTTTAGTTTCGATTGTTTTTTACTCGACTTCTTCTCTTCAAGAACTGTCAATAAATCTTTTATATTTGAAATAGCTAAAATTGGAACTCCTGTTCTCCTGGTTATTTCTTTTGAGGCACAAAAGCTTTTTTTTATTTGATTTGTGGGCATTGTTTCCATTCGATCTAATGCAACTAGTGCTCCAATTGGATTACCGCCTTCTTTTTTTATTATTTCAATCGATTTACTGATTGATAAACCAGCTGAGATAACGTCATCAATTATCAACACGTTCTTACCTAATACATTACCAACGATATTTCCCCTTTCACCATGTTTTTTTTCTTCTTTTCTGTTGTAAGCAAAATCAATCAACCTATTTTTATTACTTAAAGATATTGCAGTGGAGCAAATTAGGGGGATGCCTTTATATGCTGGACCAAATAAACAATCTACTTTTTCCATGCCATTATCCTCAGCATTTAAAAGTGCTTGTGAATAATATTCTCCTAAAAAAAACAATAGTTTTGAATTTGAAAACTTTCCCATATCAAAAAAATATGGTGACGAGCGACCAGCTTTTGTTTTGAACTTACCAAATCTTAAGATATTGTTACTAATAGCAAACATTAAAAAATTTTTATTTAATTTTTTGGGAAATGTTACCAAAGTTTTTTTCATACTTGGAATTATATGGTTACTAGAGTAATTACGCTAAATGTAAATGGCCTAAGGGCAGCAGAAAAAAAAGGTTTAATGAGCTGGCTATCTAGTCAAAATCCAGATTTCGTTTGTTTTCAGGAGCTTAAAGCTCAGTTTAGAGATTTATCAAATCAGCATCTAAATTTAAAAATTGGTAGCAATGAATTAAAAAGCATTCTGCATTGTTCGAAGAAACCGGGTTACAGTGGCGTGTCCATTTTAAGCAAATTTCAACCTACTAATGTTTTTACTGGAATTGGCGATGAGCAGTTTGATTTTGAGGGTAGGGTCATAAGAGGAGATTATGATAATTTACTAACTGAATTTCCAAAATTATCAATTATAAGTTTGTATTTACCTTCAGGATCTTCATCTGAGATTCGTCAAAATGCTAAATTCAGATTTCTAGATTGTTTAGAGGGAGCTCTAAAAAAATGGATGAAAGAAAATTTAAAATTCAAAAGAGAGTTCATTTTGTGCGGAGACTGGAATATCGCTCATAAAGAAATTGATTTAAAAAACTGGCGCAATAATAAAAAAAACTCCGGTTTTCTTCCTGAAGAAAGGTTTTGGATATCAAAGGTTTTTGAAGCTGGTTGGATAGATGTGTTTAGGTCGATTGAACCCAATACAGAGCAATACACTTGGTGGAGTCAAAGAGGGAGAGCCCGAGAGAAAAATGTAGGCTGGAGAATAGATTACCAAGTTTCCACACCAAAAATAGCCTCAAAGGTGATTAGTGCTAGGGTAGAAATGAAAGAAAAGTTCTCAGATCATGCACCTCTTATAATTGACTACGGTTAGATTTAATTGATGCTCTTACGAGATTTTTCGTAAAGAGGAATAACTCGTGGTAAGTTTTTAGAAATTTCACTTATCCTGTTAGACCCGGATGGGTGAGTGGAAAGCCACTCAGGAGGGGAACCGGTGTTTGCATTCTTCATTTTTTTCCATAAACTAAGTCCTGCTTGTGGATTAAACCCTCCTCTAGCTGCAATATCTAAACCCACTAAATCCGCATCAGTTTCATCAGAGCGAGAAAATTTAAGGCCGAGTAATTGCCTACCAAATCCTATTAATCTTCTCTCACTTTTTCCTAGGCCAATTACTGCAGATAGTAAATCGGCACCAAGATCTGTAATCTGTGCTTTTGCTATTCTTGCCCTTGCATGCTCCCTAAGAGCATGAGCCATTTCGTGGCCCATGATCATAGCAATTTCGTCGTCAGATAATTTGAGTCTATCAATAATCCCGGAAAAAAAAGCTATTTTACCGCCTGGAAAACAAAATGCATTTAAGGAATCAGATTTTATCAATATTACCTCCCAATTCCAATTTATTGAGGAAGGATTCCAAGCTACGGTGTGAGGTTCAAGTTTTTTTGAGATTTTGATAAGTTTTTTTAAAGTAAGGTTTTCACCATCAGCTAATTCTTTTCTTTCCTTAGCCTTACTCTTTATTTTTTCAAATTCTTTAATCGCAGCATTCTCCAAGTCCCCAGCTGGCACTATGTGTCGAAACTTTGAAGCTTCGCCAACTATCACACCGTCACCTGGCGCTGATAATTGTTTTTTTGGGTCTAGTGTAGTGCAACCAGCAAAAATCAAAACGCTAGTTGCATAGATGATGATAGTTTGATTAACTTGCATATCTAATAAGGATACAACCAGCTAAAAAATTTGCAAAATAAAATACTTATAGTTTGAAAAATAGAAATAAAAAATGAAAAATAAAAAAGATTTAAATCTTCTCTCTTTGACTTTGATCTTAGGTTTCGCTAGTGGATTACCACTTGCATTATCAACGGGAACTCTGCAGGCTTGGCNTACGANAGAAGGTGTTGACTTAAAAACTCTTGGCTGGTTGAGTTTAGTTGGCTTACCTTATACCTATAAATTTGCATGGGCTCCAGCAATAGATCGGTACCGCTTACCATTTGATTTCGCAGGCAGAAGAAGAGGCTGGCTAGTTTTTTTCTTGGTTTCTATGTCTATCGTTTTGTTTTTAATCTCCCAGTCAAGCCCATTACAAGAAAATGGAATTTTCCGAATTGCATTATTNGCATTNTTACTAGCATTATTTTCGGCCAGTTTTGATGTTGTTTTTGATGCATGGAGAGCAGAGTCATTATCAAAAAATTTGCTGGGTCTTGGAGCTGCCTGGTCAGTTATTGGCTATAGAATCGCAATGCTAACTTCTGGGGGGTTGGCACTACTTTTAGCTGATCTTTATTTGGGATTTGAGGGNGTATATAAATTTCTAGCTTTGATTTGTTTATTGTTGGGAATCATAGCCGCGCTATCTCCAGAACCGAACAACTCCAAACCACCAACTACGCTTTTAAAAGCTGTAGTCGAACCCTTNAAGGAATTTTTTGGACGAAAGGGAGCCATCCTAGTTTTANTAACCATCATAATGTACAAGTTGGGAGATGCTTTTACAGTATCTTTATCAACAGCTTTTTTGATAAGAGGTGCGGGGTTTTCACCCGCAGAGGTTGGAGCAATAAGTAAAGGAGCAGGTCTTGCTGCGACACTATTTGGGGGATTGTTCGGCGGATTGATTCTAACAAGGTTTAGTTTGTTGAGGTGCCTAGTGATTTTTGGAGTCTTGCAGGCGATAACAAACTTGGGTTTTTTGTGGCTTGCTACTTATGAAGCAAAACTTACTGGCATGGCAATTGTAATTNTTTTAGAAAACCTTGCTGGAGGAATGGGNACGGCTGCATTTGTAGCACTTTTAATGACGCTTTGTGACTCTCGTTTTACAGCGACTCAATTTGCATTATTGTCTGCTCTGGCTTCAATAGGAAGAGTTTTCGTCGGTCCAATGGCAGGAGAGATTTCTTACGAGTACGGATGGCAAGTTTTCTTTGCTATATCCTTTATTGTTGCCATACCTGGAATCGTGATGTTGCATTGGTTAAAAAAACCTCTCCAAAAAGTTAGCTAGTGCATTACTCATTCCCCAATCAAATGAAAAAATATTTTTCTTTTTTGAGGGCATAAACGATGTTCAAACAAAAAAATTCCTTGCCATGTGCCTAAAAATAAACTTCCACCCTTAACACTGACAGTTAAGTTTGTATTGGTTAGTGCTGTTTTAATGTGCGCTGGCATATCGTCTTTCCCTTCTNCATTGTGGGTGTAAAGGTNATTATCCATTGGAACTAATTTGTTGAAAAAAGTATTTAAGTCCTTAACAACTTCAGTCGAAGCATTTTCTTGAATAATCAATGATGCACTTGTGTGCAAAATACTGAGATTAAGCAAACCGTTACTTATTGAGGATGAATTTAGAATGGTAANNACATTCTCAGTTATTTCATAAAGATTCTGATCTGTAGTATCAATTGAAATTGTTTCTAAAAATTGCACAAAAATTTGTATTAAAAGTTAACTTTGTTTACATTCTTTTGGGGCATGATAATCCCAATCACTGTCAGCCAGAGTTGCTTTAAATCTTTTACAAACTCTATTGGCACCACTCTGGTACCCAGCATCATANCCGGTTTTATAATCATTTATATTGCTGGATTCTTTACTGCAAGAAAAAATAAAAATAGTTGAAAAAAACAATAATGGTATTGTTCTCATGATGACTCCTTGTACAGACAAATTTANATATTTTTAATAAAAAAATCCATCTTATTTTATACTTTATTGAATATCCTTTAATGGTAACTCATAAAGTTTTACTGTAATTAAACATAGAGATAGAACAAACTCTCATTATGTAAAAATTTAGAGGTTTTCATGTTTAAACCCTCCTCTTTTATTAGTAGCTATTCGCCTCAAAGAATTTTATAGCCGTTTATTAATGTTGAACTAGAAGAATTTAGATCTTTATCTAAAAGATTTTTGAAGCAAGAATTGGAAGACATATTAAATTTGTCCATGTTTCTTTATCAGCTTTATAGCCCACTTAATTACCATTGGATTTTTTTCAACATCTAAAATGAATTCTTGTCCAAATCCTTTGTAGAAGACAGTAGACTCTTCTTTATTTTCCCATTTCATTCTATTTAAAAAAAGATCTTTTGAGTTTTCAAAATATTTTGAAGGGAGCTTCCATCTTGATCGAGTTTTATTTTCTTCAGTCAAAATTAAGTCTTGATGTGTCTTTTTGAACAATCCATGACCCCTATAAAAAACTTTTTTTTCTTTAATTTCTAAGTTTTTCTTTCCTATATAAATAGTGTTATTTGAGAATCTAGAGGTATCTCCGTAACCATGAGGATGTGCAATATTGTTTTCATTGAGGTATTTTTTTATTTCAAGTATTCCCTCTATTATTTTTTCAATCTGCAACCAGCCAAATAAGTGATGCAAATCTTTGCCATTAATTGAAAAATTTTTAAACCATCCAAAAAACAAAAATAAATCTCCAGGACTTACTTTATTATTTTTTAATTCAGTTTGAGAGGAATTTGCCTGTCCAAAAACACCAATTCTTTCATTCAATAGTGGATCATTATGGCAATAATCTGTTGGCGCTACTTTAGCAGAAACTTCTTTCAATAATTCATTCCCAGATATTCCATCAAAGTCTATATCTTTGTATTTTTTTGGAGACGGATGATTTTGAGGGATAGGGATAGAGTAAAGTTTTCCATCAGCAAAAATTGGTGATGCACTACCCCCAGCCTTCGCATCAAAACCTTTTCGACTTAAGATTATTCTTTTCAATTTAAATAATGGGGGGAGAAACCCAACCTCCAGGCCTGCATAACTTCATAAGTTTTATTGAAATCTGGACATTTTGCAATAAGAACATTTTGAATTGAAACAGATTCTTTAATACGANTCCAATCTCCTCTTCCCTAACCACAGGAAGTATTAAATGTTTTGCCTAGATAATATCCACCTATTTNTGTTAAANNNCTNTCTCACTTGTATTAGCTGAGTCTGANCCTGNGTTATTGGTGGTCACCTTTANCTACTCAACAGTAACGCTTTTGGCAAGGTTTCTTGGTTGGTCAACATTGTTTCCTTTTTCGCATGCTACATTATAAGCAATCAGTTGAAGAGGAATNACATGCAAGATAGGAGACAATAAACCAGCATGGTCGCCTAAAGTAATTACTTTTACATTTTCGGATGTCTCAATTCCTGAACCTTGGTCAGCTATGATGAATAATTTTCCACCCCTTGCCTTTACCTCTTCTAAATTATTTTTTAATTTGTTAACCAGCTTGTCATTTGGTGCAATTGCAATAATTGGCATTTCCTCATCAATTAATGCTAAGGGACCATGTTTTAATTCTCCTGCAACGTATGCCTCTGCGTGAATATAACTAATTTCTTTAAGTTTTAAAGCCCCTTCCATTGCAATTGGACTGTGNATTCCTCTTCCTAAAAAAAGGACATGGCTTTTATCTACAAAATATTTGGTCCATTTTTTGAACTCTTTTTCTTCATTCAAAACTGAAGACAGTGCAGCTGGCAAATGTCTTAAAGCATTTAAAAGCTTTGTTTCTTGAGTTTTATCCAATTTATTTTTATTTTTGGCTGTAACTAATGTTAATAAAAAAAGAGCACATAATTGGGTCGTAAANGCTTTAGTAGATGCTACTCCTATTTCAGGACCTGCGCGAGTTAGAAATCGTAATTTGCAAGCTCTTACTAAACTTGATTCAGAAACATTACATATTGCCAAGGAGTTGGTTAAACCTTGGCTTTTTGCATATTCGACGGCTGCTAAGGTATCTGCAGTTTCACCTGATTGTGAAATAGCAACAACTAATGTTTTATTTAAGCTAACACTTCTACGGTACCTATATTCGCTTGCAAATTCTACTGTAACGGGGATTTGTGCGATTGATTCAATCCAGTAACGAGCCACAAGCCCTGCATGGAAACTTGTTCCACATGCGAGAATTAAAATGTTTTGTAAGTCTTTAAAATTATTCTCTTTGNTATTTCCAAATAATTTAGGAGAAATTGATGCTCCACCAATAATTGTTTCGAGTGTTGATGCAACTGCCCCAGGTTGTTCATATATTTCTTTTTCCATGAAATGCTTATATGGACCAAGAGAAATTTGATTTTCAGTAAGTTGGAAATCTANAATTTCTCTTTCTACTTTTAAANAATTAACATCAAATATTTCAGCNCCATTATCTGACAGCTCAACAACATCAGTATCTTGAAGATAAATGACTTGATCAGCTTTTGATATTAAAGCAGAGCAATCTGATGCGATAAAAGATCCAAGTTCACCATTTTTATTTAAACCAATAACAAGTGGCACACCACGTTTCAGTCCAAAAATTTGTCCTTTATCAAGACTGCTGATGGCAGAAATTGCAAATGCACCTTTTAATTTTTTTTGTAAATCTATAACTGCTTGTAAAAAATTTTTAGANTTTTTTCTAAGATGATGAAGTAAATGAGCTATTACTTCGGTATCGGTTTCAGATTCAAATTTATATTTAAGCTTTTCTGCGATTAATCTTAATTCTTCATAGTTCTCAATAATCCCATTGTGAACAACACAAATAGATAATTCNTCATCAACTGACATATGTGGATGAGCATTTTCTTCAGTTACAGACCCATGGGTAGCCCATCTTGTATGAGCAATTCCAATATTGGCATGAAGTTTTAATGTTTTTTCTTCTAATTCAGAAACTTTGCCAACCGCTCTTATCCGATTAATATTACTTAATGTCTCCAATGCTAGTCCAGCAGAATCATATCCTCTGTACTCTAGTTTTTTTAAACTATTTATTAAAACAGGAACTACATTTTCAACAGTAACTGCTGCAATTATTCCACACATAATTAGAGTGTATTCTTATTAGGATTTGTTAGATTTTTTCCAACCAATTATATTAACCTGTTTGGCCCTGCTAGTACTTAAAGATTTTTCAGGAACATCTTCACATAGGGTTGTTCCTGCACCAACCGTAGCACCTTTTTTGATTGTTACAGGAGCAATTAATTCTGAATTTGAGCCTATAAATGAATCATCCTCAATGGTAGTTTTGTGTTTTTTGTTTCCGTCATAATTGCATGTTATGGTTCCTGCACCAATATTTACATTTTTGCCTATTTGGGCATCACCCAAATAAGATAGATGGTTTGCTTTTGAATTTGCTCCTAACTCTATGTTTTTTGTTTCTACAAAATTGCCAATTTTACAATTGTTTTCAATTTCTGTATTAGCACGAAGCCTTGCGTAAGGTCCAATTATTGAGTTTGAGCCAACAACAGAGTTTTCAATATGAGTGAAGGCTTTTACGATTGTATGATTTCCAATCGAGGTATTTTTGATCACGCAATATGGTTCTATGATTACTTCATTCCCAATTGAGACTTCACCTATGAATAAACAGCCAATATCTATTTTCACCCCTTTGCCAAAGGACAAGTTT
>NHCU01000049.1 GCA_002167365.1 Betaproteobacteria bacterium TMED41
CAAATCGACGCGGGAGGTTTTGTGGCGTAAAACTAGGTATAAAACTACTACTGGAAGAGCATTGCTCTCCAGGATATTACCCCCTGGATTGTTGTTTAAACAATTAAATGTTGTTTTAAAGAAGAAAGAAATTTCCCGATTAATTAACGAGGCTTTCAGAAAATGTGGACTTAGGGCTACTGTTATATTTGCAGATAAACTTTTGCAGTCGGGTTTTTCTTTGGCTACGAAAGCAGGATTGTCCATAGCCGTTGATGACATGTTAGTTCCTCCTGAAAAAGCCGAAATTTTGGAAAATTCTGAAAAAGAAGTCAAACAAATAGAGCGTCAATATGCTTCAGGTTTAGTAACACAGGGGGAGAGATATAATAAGGTTGTTGACATTTGGGGAAGAGCCGGTGATTCAGTTGGTAAGGCTATGATGGAGCAATTAGCTGGGGAGTTGGTCAAAGACAGGTTAGGAAAAGATGTTCCCCAGGATTCTTTTAATTCTATATTCATGATGGCCGACTCTGGTGCGCGTGGATCTGCAGCTCAAATAAGACAGTTAGCTGGAATGAGGGGTTTGATGGCAAAACCTGATGGCTCGATTATAGAGACTCCAATTACCGCAAATTTTCGTGAAGGCTTAAATGTACTTCAATACTTCATTTCTACTCATGGAGCTCGAAAAGGTTTAGCTGACACAGCTTTAAAGACAGCAAATTCTGGGTATTTAACTAGAAGACTTGTGGACGTTACTCAAGACCTTGTAGTAATTACTGATGACTGTGGAACTACCCAAGGGATAACAATGAAGGCTGTCGTTGAAGGTGGTGAGGTTATCGAGGCTCTTAAAGATAGAATACTAGGCAGGGTAACTATTTCTGATGTTGTTAATCCTGAAAACCAAGAAACTCTAATTGAAACTGGGGTAATGTTGGACGAGGATATGGTTAATGAAATCGAAATGAAAGGGATTGACGAGGTTAGAGTTAGAACACCGTTGGCTTGTGAAACAAGGTTTGGGTTGTGTGCCAAGTGTTATGGTAGGGACCTTGGTAGAGGTAGTTTGGTCAATGTTGGTGAATCAGTGGGCGTTATAGCCGCCCAATCAATTGGAGAACCTGGCACGCAATTAACTATGAGAACATTCCATATTGGTGGTGCTGCCTCAAGAACAGCCGCTGCCTCCGGTATTGAGTCTAGATCAAGCGGGACTGTTCGTTTTTCCAACACAATGCGTTACGTTACTAATCCAAAAAATGAACCGGTTGTAATCTCTAGATCAGGTGAAGTATTGATATATGACGAGACTAACAGAGAAAAAGAGCGGCATAAGCTTCCTTATGGAGCTACTCTTTCAGTAATTGATGGGGATGTTGTTAAGGCTGGGGCAATTTTAGCCAACTGGGACGCTTTAACCCGCCCTATAATTGCCGAATATTCTGGAAAAGCTAGTTTTGACAATGTTGAGGAAGGTGTTACAGTTGCTCGACAAATTGATGAGATTACTGGGGTCTCCACACTTGTTGTAATAGATGCCAAGAGAAGAAGTGCATCGGTAGCAAAAGGTGTAAGGCCTGTTGTTCGTTTAAAGGATGAGGGTGGTAATGATGTAAAAATTCCTGGAACTGATCATGCAGTTAACATTAGCTTTCCAGTGGGAGCCTTGATAACTGTTAAAGACGGGCAAAGTATTTCTGTGGGCGAGGTTTTGGCGAGAATCCCTCACGAATCTCAAAAAACGAGGGATATAACTGGCGGATTACCCAGGGTTGCCGAACTTTTCGAAGCTCGATCTCCAAAAGATGCTGGGGTTCTGGCAGAGGTTACTGGAACAGTTTCCTTTGGTAAGGATACAAAAGGGAAACAAAGGCTAGTGATAACTGAAACTGATGGTGAGTCGCATGAGTTTCTTATACCAAAAGAAAAAAATGTCCTTGTTCATGATGGTCAAATAGTTAACGCTGGAGAATTGATAGTTGATGGCCCCGCTGACCCTCAAGATATTCTAAGGCTTAAAGGCGTAGAGGCTTTGGCTACTTACATAATTAACGAAGTTCAGGATGTTTATCGATTACAAGGTGTAAAGATTAATGACAAACACATTGAGGTCATAGTTCGACAGATGTTAAGAAGGGTTACAATCGATGATGCTGGAGACACTAAGTTTATACCTGGCGAGCAAGTTGAACGTTCCGAACTTTATGCGGAAAATGAATCCATCATTGCCGAAGATAAGAGACCAGCAAGCTATATCAATATGTTGCTGGGAATTACAAAGGCTTCATTATCCACTGACTCTTTCATCTCTGCTGCGTCTTTTCAAGAAACCACTCGAGTTCTTACCGAAGCCGCGATAATGGGCAAAAAAGATGATTTACGTGGATTAAAAGAAAACGTGATTGTTGGGAGGCTCATTCCTGCTGGAACCGGTCTAAGTTATCATGCTGCCCGCAAACAAAGAGAAATAACTGAGGCAGCCGAGGCCAAAACACTTGCCGAGCAAGCTGCTTTGGATGCGGAAGCCTTATTTGAAACTCCTGTGGAATCTTCAACTGAAGAGGTTAAACCAGCTGATGGTCCGATTCCGAATGAATAAAGTTTTAACTAGTAAAAACTTGACACAAAACTGGAAGTCAGTAGAAAATAGAAGGCTTTGTATTTATGAGAGATAATTGTGCCAACCATTAATCAGCTAGTAAAAAAACCCAGAATCAAAGAGTTTGAAAAAAGTAAAAGCCCAGCTCTAGATTCTTGTCCACAAAAAAGAGGAGTGTGTACTCGCGTCTACACTACCACTCCAAAAAAACCTAACTCTGCACTTAGAAAAGTTGCAAAAGTTAGGCTTACTAATGGTTTTGAGGTTATAAGCTACATTGGTGGTGAAGGTCACAATTTACAAGAGCATTCAGTTGTTCTCATACGCGGTGGAAGAGTTAAAGATTTGCCTGGCGTTAGGTATCACGTGGTCAGAGGTTCTTTGGATTTACAAGGTGTTAAGGATAGAAAACAGGCTCGATCTAAGTATGGTGCAAAACGAACCAAGTGATATTTCTAACTTTTATCTGTTTTTGTTGTTTTAATATTGAAAGGTTTTGAGCTTATGCCGCGTCGGAGAGAAGTTCCTAAAAGAGTTATACTACCTGATCCAAAATACAAAGATATTGATGTATCAAAGTTTGTGAATGTTGTTATGTTGCATGGCAAGAAAGCTGTGGCAGAAGGGATTGTTTACGGTGCTTTCAATTTTATTGAGAAAAATGCAAAAAAGGATCCAATCGAGGTCTTTCAACAAGCACTTGCTAATTGCAAGCCTTTAGTTGAGGTTAAAAGCCGTAGAGTCGGAGGGGCTAATTATCAGGTTCCAGTTGAAGTTCGTCCCTCGAGAAGAATGGCCTTAGGAATGAGATGGCTAAGAGAGGCCTCAAAAAAAAGATCTGAAAAGTCCATCAAGCTTAGGCTTGCCAATGAAATTTTAGAAGCATCAGAAGGCAAAGGTGGTGCGATCAAGAAAAAGGATGAAGTTCACAGAATGGCCGAAGCTAATAAAGCTTTCTCACATTTTCGTTTTTAAGAAAACATATAGTTTAAAAAAATGTCACGTAAAACACCAATTGAAAGATATAGAAATATAGGGATCAGTGCTCATATTGATGCTGGTAAAACCACAACTACAGAGCGAATACTTTTCTACACTGGCATTAATCACAAAATAGGGGAGGTCCATGATGGTGCTGCAACCATGGACTGGATGGAACAGGAGCAGGAGCGAGGTATTACTATTACTTCAGCTGCAACAACTTGTTTTTGGAAAGGAATGAGTGCCAATCTACCTGAACATAGAATTAATATTATTGATACTCCTGGCCACGTTGATTTTACGATTGAAGTGGAGAGGTCCATGCGGGTTTTGGATGGTGCGTGTATGGTCTATTGTGCTGTGGGTGGTGTACAACCTCAATCAGAGACAGTATGGAGACAAGCTAATAAATACAATGTCCCAAGATTAGCTTTCGTAAACAAAATGGACAGGACTGGAGCTAATTTTTTTAAAGTTCATGATCAACTTAAATCAAGACTCAAGGCAAGCCCAGTACCAATAGTTATTCCCATTGGAGCAGAAGAAAGTTTCAAGGGGGTAGTTGACTTGATTAGAATGAAAGCTATTTTGTGGGATGAGGGCAATATGGGTACTACGTTCTCATATGCTGATATTCCCTCGGAGCTAAATGAAGATGCCATTTCATGGAGAGAGAGGATGCTAGAGTCGGCTGCTGAAGCTGATGAGGACCTCATGAATAGGTATTTAGAAGATGGCGATCTTTCCGAGACAGAAATAATTAATGGAATCCGCAAAAGAACTATTGCGGGTGAAATTCAACCAATGCTCTGCGGAACGGCATTCAAGAATAAAGGTGTTCAAAGAATGTTGGACGCTGTGATTGATTTTATGCCCAGCCCTGTTGATGTTCCTGCTATTCAAGGAACTGTTGGTGATAATGAAANTGTTAGTCGTGAGGCNTCTGANGGNGAGAAGTTTTCTGCACTTGCTTTTAAATTAATGACTGATCCTTTTGTAGGTCAACTTACTTTCATAAGAGTTTATTCTGGAGTTCTAAAGTCAGGAGAAGCCGTTTACAATTCTGTCAAAGGTAAGAAAGAGCGTGTTGGAAGAATTGTTCAAATGCATGCNAATAATCGGGAGGAACTTACAGAAGTTTTAGCTGGTGACATNGCTGCAGTTGTCGGTCTAAAAGACGTTACGACTGGTGAAACGTTATGTGATGGTGATGCGGAAATAGTTCTTGAAAAAATGGTTTTTCCAGAGCCGGTTATTGCTCAAGCCGTTGAACCCAAGACAAAGGCGGATCAGGAGAAAATGGGGCTNGCACTGGGTAGGCTTGCAAGAGAGGATCCTTCGTTTAGGGTAAAAACCGATGAGGAATCNGGTCAAACTATTATCGCTGGAATGGGCGAGCTCCATTTGGAGATTTTAGTTGACAGAATGAGAAGAGAGTTTAATGTTGACGCATCTGTTGGNAAACCTCAAGTTGCTTACAGAGAAACACTGAAAAAGCCTATTGAAATTGAAGGAAAGTACATTAAGCAGTCGGGTGGTAAAGGCCAGTACGGCCACGTTTGGATTAAAATTGAACCACAAACTGAGGGAGATGGCTATGAATTTGTTGACTCTATCAAGGGAGGGGTTGTTCCTAAGGAATACATTCCATCTGTTGATAAAGGCATTAAAGACACAATGAACTCGGGTGTTCTTGCTGGTTTCCCTGTTGTTGATGTAAAAGTGACATTATTTGATGGTTCGTTTCATGACGTTGACTCATCGCAAATTGCTTTTGAACTTGCGGGTTCCTTAGCATTCAAAGACGGGATGAAAAGAGGTAGTGCTGTTTTGCTTGAACCGATGATGTTTGTTGAGGTTGAGACTCCAGAGGAATATGCCGGAACAGTAATGGGAGACTTGTCATCAAGGCGAGGAATGGTTCAGGGTATGGAAGATATTATGGGTGGTGGTAAGGCAGTAAAAGCAGAAGTGCCNTTAGCTGAAATGTTTGGTTATTCAACAACGCTTAGATCGTTAACGCAGGGAAGAGCAACGTACTCGATGGAGTTCAAACATTATTCAGAAGCGCCACGCAATGTTGCAGAAGCAGTAATCACAAGTAGACAATAGTAATAACTTTATAACTTAATTTTATTTGAAAATGGAAGGAAGTCGGAGATGGCCAAGGGTAAGTTTGAGCGAACAAAGCCACATGTAAACGTTGGTACTATTGGGCATGTTGATCATGGTAAAACCACATTGACTGCTGCCATTACTGCTGTTTTATCAACTAAATTTGGTGGTGATTCCAAGGATTATGCCGATATTGATGCCGCTCCTGAAGAGAAGGCGCGTGGGATTACCATAAATACTGCTCACGTTGAGTATGAGACGGAGGGCCGTCATTATGCTCATGTGGACTGTCCGGGGCACGCAGATTACGTTAAAAATATGATTACTGGGGCTGCTCAAATGGATGGAGCAATTTTAGTTGTGAATGCTGCTGATGGTCCGATGCCCCAAACAAGAGAGCATATTCTTTTGGCTCGTCAGGTGGGTGTTCCTTATATTGTTGTTTTCCTAAATAAGTGTGACATGGTTGATGATGAGGAGTTGTTAGAGTTGGTCGAGATGGAGGTAAGAGAGCTTCTTTCAAAATATGATTTTCCTGGNGACGACACCCCTATAATTAAAGGGTCTGCCAAATTAGCCCTAGAAGGTGATAAAGGTGCTATGGGTGAGGAAGCCATTACGCAGTTGGCCAGTGCTCTCGATAGCCACATTCCTGAGCCAGAAAGAGCTATAGATGGAGCTTTTCTAATGCCTATTGAGGACGTGTTTTCGATCTCCGGCCGTGGAACTGTTGTTACTGGTAGAGTTGAGCGTGGGGTTATAAAAGTAGGCGAAGAGATTGAGATAGTAGGTATTCGTGATACTACGAAAACAACTTGTACGGGCGTGGAAATGTTTCGCAAGTTGCTTGACCAAGGTCAAGCTGGAGACAATGTTGGGGTATTATTGAGAGGCACTAAGCGTGATGAAGTAGAAAGAGGCCAGGTTTTATGTCAGCCTGGATCAATACCTCCTCATACCAAATTTGAATGTGAGGTATATGTTCTTTCTAAAGATGAAGGTGGGCGTCATACCCCATTCTTTGCCAACTATAGACCTCAGTTTTATTTTCGAACAACAGATGTAACTGGTTCGGTGGCTCTTCCAGAAGGAACTGAGATGGTAATGCCGGGAGATAATGTAAAAATGAGTGTTGAGCTAATAGCACCAATAGCAATGGAGCAAGGATTGCGTTTTGCTATAAGAGAGGGTGGAAGAACAGTCGGTGCTGGCGTCGTTTCTAAGGTTACTCAGTAAGGTTAAATTATGGATCAAAAAATTAGAATACGGTTGAAAGCTTTTGACTACAAACTCATCGATAGGTCTGCTCTAGAGATAGTGGAAACGGCAAAAAGAACTGGCGCTGTTGTAAAAGGCCCCTTACCGTTACCGACAAGAATTCGCAGATTGGATGTTTTGAGAAGTCCTCACGTTAATAAAACTTCAAGGGATCAATTTGAGCTTAGAACTCATTTAAGGTTAATGGACATTATTGAACCTACAGATAAAACAGTTGATGCCCTTATGAAACTGGATCTACCTGCTGGGGTAGACGTGGAAATTAAGCTTCAATAATTTGGTTGTTTATTTTTTAAAATTGTTGATTTGGTTCTTGTAAAAGAGTTAAACTAGAAGGCTTTTATTTTGTATTAATAATTTTTTNTGGTTTAGGAAAATATAGTTATGTCTTCAGAGCAAAATATAGATAGCAAGATCACCTTGGGNCTTGTTGGTCGAAAAGTCGGGATGACNCGTATATTCTTAGATGATGGTCAAACTGTCCCTGTAACNGTTCTTGATGTGTCTGGGAACNNGATCACTCAAGTAAAAACTCNAGAAATTGACGGTTACTCTGGAGTACAAATTGGATTTGGAAAGAGAAAGCAAAATCGAACTAACAAAAGCCTTGCTGGTCATTTTTCGANAGCGGGCGTTGAGTCCATGTCTATTNTGAAAGAGTTTAGAGTCGCCGACGATACCTCCAATCCAGACTTGCTAAAAGAAGGGCAGTCAGTACCACCCTCTATCTTTCAGGAAGGCCAGTTGGTTGACATAACAGGCGTAACGAAGGGCAAGGGTTTTCAAGGAGCAATCAAAAGGCATGGATTCTCGTCACAAAGAACAACTCATGGTAATTCCATTTCACACAGGGCTCCTGGTTCAATTGGCATGTGTCAAGACCCTGGAAGAGTTTTTAAAGGTAAGAGGATGGCGGGCCACATGGGTAGCCAGAGAGTTACCACACAAAATCTAACTCTTGTACGTATTGATGAAGAAAAAGAATTGCTTCTCGTTAAGGGCGCTGTTCCTGGTTCAAAGGGCAAAGAGGTTGTTGTCAAGCCTGCGGTCCGAGCTACAAATAATAAATCACTTTAGCCAGATAAATAGGCGAAATTAAATGAATTTGGATCATATTGACAAAGAAGGAAAAAAGGTAGCCACTGTTGATGTTAGTGAGTACGTTTTTAATAGGTCATACAACGAATCTTTAGTTCATCAAGTATTGGTCTCATATCAGTCCAATGCTAGGGGTGGAAATAGAGCCCAGAAAGATAGGAGTATGGTTAAATGTTCCACAAGAAAACCTTGGAAACAAAAAGGCACAGGAAGAGCTAGAGCTGGAACTGCGGCTAGTCCTTTATGGCGAGGAGGAGGACAGCACTTCCCAAGTTCACCGGAAGAAAATTTCACAAAAAAAATAAATAAAAAAATGTACAAAGCTGGCCTTAGATCAATATTATCCCAACTTGCTAGGGAAGAGAGAATTGCAATTGTTGAAGAAATTAATGTTGATGAGCCTAAAACAAAAAGTTTTCTAAATTTAGTTACTAATAGGCTTTCTAGTACTACGCTTATAGTCTGTAATTCTATTGACAATAATTTGAAATTGGCATCCAGAAATGTTCCAAATCTTTTTATAATAACCCCTTCTGAATTAGATCCCTTCACATTAATCAGGTGTAAAAAAATGTTAATTTCGACTGAAGCACTTTCAGAAATAGAGAGTACTTTTTCGTGAAATCAACAAAACTATTCAATATATTATTGGGCCCTGTTGTTTCTGAGAAGTCTACCATGGTTGGAGAATCTGCTAATCAGACAGTGTTCAAAGTAAGGCGTGATGCAACAAAATTAGATGTAAAAAATGCTGTTGAATTACTTTTTAAGGTTAAGGTTGATTCTGTCCAGATTTTAAACTCTAAAGGCAAAGTCAAAAGGTATGGTAAAAGTGTTGGTCGAAGAGATCATACAAAGAAAGCTTACGTTTGTCTTGCCGAAGGAGAAGAAATTAACTTTGCCGGGAGTCCTGACTAATGACTACAATAAAAATGAAACCAACTTCTCCTGGCAGAAGAGGTGTTGTACAAGTTTCTAGAGAAAACCTTCACAAGGGAAAACCTTTTTCAGCCCTAACAGAGTCAAAGTCGAACAAGTCGGGTCGAAATAATTCTGGAAGAATCACTGTTCGCCATAAAGGTGGTGGACACAAAAAACATTACAGGAAAATTGATTTTAAAAGATTAAAAGATGGCGTCATTGCAATTGTTGAAAGAATTGAATATGACCCAAACCGAAGTGCCAATATTGCACTTTTGCTCTACAGGGACGGAGAAAGAAGTTACATTATTTCGCCAAAGGGCCTTGTGAAAGGTGAGGAAGTTTCTAACGGTTCTGAAGCTCAAATTAAAATAGGAAACTGCCTGCCTCTGAGAAATATTCCTGTTGGTTCAACAATTCACTGCATTGAAATGATGCCACAAAAAGGAGCCCAATTGGCACGTTCAGCAGGAGCGTCAGTACAGTTACTAGCTAAAGAAGGTCAATACGCCCAATTGAGACTAAGGTCTGGAGAGGTAAGGAAGGTTCATGTTGACTGCAGAGCTACTTTGGGTGAAGTTGGTAACGGAGAGCATAACCTTCGGCAACTAGGCAAAGCTGGCGCTAAGAGATGGAGAGGTATAAGACCAACTGTTAGAGGAGTTGTTATGAATCCTGTTGACCACCCTCATGGTGGCGGAGAGGGAAAAACAGCTGCATCAGGGGGACCGGTAAGTCCCTGGGGAACACCTACAAAAGGCTTTAAAACAAGACGAAATAAGAGAACTAGTTCCATGATCCTTGTGGATCGAAGAAAAAGGAAAGGTTAGGTTAAATGTCACGATCTGCAAAAAAGGGACCTTTTGTTGATACCCACTTAGTCAAAAAAGTAGAAGCTGCTCAAGCGTCGAGAGACAAAAGGCCCATAAAAACTTGGTCAAGAAGGTCCACGGTTCTACCTGAATTTGTAGGTTTAACCATCGCCGTTCACAATGGTAAACAACATTTGCCAGTTTTCATTACTGATAACATGGTTGGACATAAGCTAGGTGAATTTTCATTAACTAGAACCTACAGAGGGCATGCTGTTGATAAAAAGGTTAAGCGATAAAATGTTTTTAACAATATTTATAAAATTTATTAATAAGGTTCATGATGACTTCTACTAATGCTTCCTTAAGAGGAGTAAGACTATCTGCTCAAAAGGGTAGGCTGGTCGCCGATGTCATAAGGGGAAAACCGGTTGAAAAGGCTTTGGACATCTTAAAATTTATGCCACAAAAAGGTGCTTTAATAATTCGTAAAGTTTTAGAATCAGCCATTGCCAATGCTGAGCATAATGATGGCGCAGATATTGATGAACTTTACGTTGAAAAGGTTCATGTCGAAAGGGGTGCCAAACTTAGAAGATTTGCGGCAAGAGCGAAGGGCAGAGGCGATCGAATTGAAAAACCAACGTGTCATATTTTTTTGACCCTCGGAAATAAATAGACGGAGAAGAGTATGGGACAAAAAATTCAACCAACTGGTTTTAGGCTTCCGGTAACAAGAAACTGGAATTCTCGTTGGTTTGCGGGTCACAAAGACTTTGCAAGAATGTTAAATGAAGACGTAAAAGTAAGGCAGTTTTTAAAGAAAAAATTGAAAACGGCCGCTGTAAGTAGGGTACTCATTGAAAGACCAGCAAAAAATGCGAGGATAACTATTTTTAGTGCTCGTCCAGGGGTTGTCATTGGAAAAAAGGGTGAAGATATTGAGGCATTAAAAACAAAGCTTGCCTCAATGATGGGAGTTCCTGTTCACGTAAACATTGAAGAAATAAGAAAACCCGAAGTGGATGCACAATTAATTGCAGAGAGTATTACCCAACAATTGGAAAAAAGAATCATGTTTCGTAGAGCAATGAAAAGGGCCATGCAAAATGCTATGCGACTGGGTGCTCAGGGTGTAAAAGTTATGAGCTCTGGTAGACTTAACGGGGCCGAGATAGCTAGACGTGAATGGTACAGAGAAGGCAGAGTGCCTTTACACACACTTAAAGCGGATATAGATTACGGCTTTGCAGAAGCGAATACAACTTATGGAATTATTGGTGTAAAAGTTTGGATTTACAAAGGAGAAATCCTTTCGAGAAGCGATCCTCTTTTGCAAAATACAGAAGATACAATTGAAGAAAAGCCTAGGACTAGAAAGTCATCTGCAAGGAAGAAAAGTTTATCCGAAGAAAAAAATAAGATTGATAAAAAGGAACCTTCTAAGCAGATAGTATCAAAGAAAAAACCTGCCGCAGAAGAAGTTAAAAAAACTGTTAAAAAAACAGTTAGAAGAGTAAGTTCAAAAGATGATACATCAAAGGGTGACAATGTTGCGAAAGTTAAAGTTAAGGTTGAAAAGGAGCCCTCAAAAAAAGTTGTTAAAAATAAAGCAGAAGACAAAACAGAAGATAAATCTTAATTGCGTTAATCAATCGGAGTAATTCGGGTATGTTACAACCAGCTAGAAGAAAATTCAGAAAAGAACATAAGGGTCGAAACACTGGTTTGGCTACGCGCGGTGCATCTGTCTCATTTGGTGCATTTGGATTGAAAGCAACTAGTAGAGGACGTTTAACTTCTCGTCAGATTGAAGCCGCAAGAAGAGCAATGACCAGACATATTAAGCGTGGAGGAAGGATTTGGATAAGAATTTTTCCAGATAAACCAATTTCAAAAAAACCGGCTGAGGTTAGAATGGGTAAGGGAAAAGGTAGTGTTGAGTTCTATGTAGCGGAAATTCAGCCCGGTAAAGTTCTATACGAGATGGATGGCGTGGAGGAAGGCTTAGCTAAAGAAGCGTTTAAGTTAGCTGCTGCAAAATTACCACTGGCCGTAAAATTTGTTTCCAGACAAATTGGAAGGTAAAAGATGAAGTTTAGTGAACTAAAAGATAAAAACATATTTGATTTGGAAAAGGAACTTGAATCACTAAGCAAAGCTCAGTTTTCTTTGAGAATGCAGTATGGGACTCAACAATTAACAAATACTTCCCAACTCAGGCAAACAAAAAGGAATATTGCTAGAGTCAAAACAGTTATTAGACAGAAAGAATTAGAAACAACTAAAACACACGGCAAAGAGAGCTAGTAAATGAACATTAAAATTAATGATAAAGACCCAGAAAATAAAAAGAAAAAAGGACGTTCGTTTCAAGGAAAAGTCGTTGGTAATAAAATGAACAAAACTATCAGTGTTATGGTTGAAAGAAAAGTAAAGCACCCAGTTTTGGGTAAATATTTAGTTCGTTCTAAAAAATATAGTGTTCATAACGAAATTGGCGAATTCAATTTAGGAGATGTTGTGGCTATAAGAGAGTGTAAACCTGTCTCCAAAACTAAATCATGGGAAGTAATCAGTTCAATCACAAAAGTAAACGAAGTATAGCTTTTTTTTGTATCTTGACAAAATATTGTTGGCAGATGTAACATAGACTGCTAACTCTTTCGAGTCTCAAAACTGTTTTGGTTTTTTTAATCATAACAAGTTGAGTTTAATTTTCTTTTTTTTGGAGTATTTAATGATTCAGATGCAGTCGCGTCTAGGGGTCGCAGACAATTCTGGTGCCAAATCAGTAATGTGCATAAAAGTTCTTGGCGGATCCAGAAGAAGATATGCCGCCATTGGTGATGTCATTAAGATCGCAGTTAAAGAAGCTACGCCAAGAGGAAGGGTTAAAAAGGGTGAGGTTTATAACGCATTGGTCGTAAGAACTGCAAAAGGTGTGAGGCGACCAGACGGATCATTGGTTAAATTTGACAATAATGCTGCTGTATTACTTAATGCTAAATTAGAGCCAATTGGAACTAGGATATTTGGTCCAGTAACCAGAGAATTAAGGACTGAAAAATTCATGAAGATAGTTTCACTAGCCCCAGAAGTTATTTAAACAATATGAAAAAGTTAACTAAAGGCGATGAAGTTATTGTGATAGCTGGTAAGGACAGAGGCAAAAAGGGAGTTATCACTGACAGACATAGCAATCAAAAACTTCTTGTCGAAGGAATAAATCAAGTAAAAAAGCATCAAAAACCTAACCCAAACAACAATGAAACTGGCGGGATAATTAGCAAATCAATGCCTATTCACCAATCAAACCTAGCTATTTTTAATCCCGAAACACAGAAAGCTGATAAGGTTTCAATAAAAAAACTTGAGACCGGTGAAAAAGTTAGGGTCTTTAGATCCTCGGGGACAGAACTTCAAGTTTCTAACAAATAGGATCAACAACAATGTCAAGATTTCAAGTTCAATTTCGAGAAAAAGCAATACCGGAGTTAACTAAAAAATTTAGTTTTAATTCGTACATGGAGGTTCCAAGAATTTCTAAAATTACACTTAACATGGGATTGGGAGAAGCTGTAAATGATAAGAAAGTTATTGAAACAGCTTTGGATGATTTAACCAGAATAGCCGGACAAAAACCGGTTGTAACTAAAGCTAGAAAAGCAATAGCAGGTTTTAAGTTAAGGGAGGGTGTTCCGTTAGGTGTAATGGTAACTTTGAGAGGTTCTAGGATGTACGAATTTCTCGATAGATTAATAACAGTCGCATTACCTAGAGTGCGAGACTTTAGAGGTATTTCTGGTAAATCATTTGATGGCAGGGGTAATTTTAGTTTCGGTATTCGCGAACAAATTATTTTTCCTGAAATTGAGTATGACAAAATTGACAAAATTCGCGGTTTAGATATTTGCCTCACCACGACCGCAAAAAATGATGAGGAAGCTCGAGCTTTATTGGATTTCTACAGGTTTCCTTTTCGTTGATCAACAAAAAAAACAGGATATTAAATGGCCAAATTGTCTTTAATTAATAGAGAAAAAAAACGACAGAATTTAGTCGCAAAATATGCAAAAAAGCGGGCTGAGTTACAAGAAATTATTAGGAATCAGTCCTTAGAGGAAGAGGTTAGGTATGAAGCAAGGCTTGTCCTACAAAGCTTGCCCAGGAATTCGAGTCCTACAAGATTAAGAAGTAGATGTGAATTAACTGGAAGACCCAGGGGTACTTATAAAATATTTGGGCTCGGCCGGATGAAAATACGTGAAATTGCTTTTAGAGGCGAAATACCTGGTCTAACTAAGGCCAGTTGGTAAAAGACACTCGAGGATATTAATAATGAGTATGAGCGATCCAATAGCTGACATGTTTACTCGAATACGTAACGCTCAGGCTGTTACACAAACGCTAGTCACAATTCCCTCCTCCAAACTAAAGGTTGCAATAGCTAGATTGCTGCAACAAGAGGGCTATATTGAAGGATATAGAGTTATTGAAAACGGAATTAAGGTTAATCTTGAAATTGACCTTAAGTATTATGCTGGTCAGCCCGTTATTGAAAAAATAGAGAGGGTTTCAAGACCAGGACTCAGGGTTTATAAAAGAAGAGAAAGTCTACCTAAGGTTATGAATGGACTTGGTGTTGCGATTGTCTCAACTTCAAAAGGTTTAATGACGGATAGAAAAGCAAGAGCTGATGGTCTTGGCGGTGAAGTCATTGGAATGGTTGCATAGGAGCAATGTCAAATGTCTAGAATAGCCAAAATGCCAATTTTCATTCCAGATGGTACTTCAGTAAGTAAAAAAGACGGAGTTGTTACCATAGAAGGCCCGAAAGGTAGTTTGAGTCAACATATTTCTGAATCTGCTGTTGCATTGGAAGTAAGTGACAAAGAAATTAGAGTAAAAGCTGCTAGTAACGAGACTTTTTCAAAAGCTATGAGTGGAACCATCAGGTCTCTTTTGTCCAATATGGTTGAGGGAGTAAATTCTGGGTTTGAAAAAAAATTAACTTTGGTTGGTGTAGGCTACAGAGCACAAGCAAATGGAGATGTTCTGAATTTATCTTTGGGTTTTTCGCATCCTGTGGATATGAAATTACCTAACGGGATATCTGCTAAGACTCCCTCGCCTACTGAGATAATTATTTCCGGTATTGACAAACAAAAGGTCGGACAGATTGCTTCTGAAGTAAGAGCTTTTCGTCCACCAGAGCCCTATAAAGGAAAAGGGGTAAGGTATGCTGATGAGGTTGTATCTTTGAAAGAGACCAAGAAAAAATAATGGAAATCTTTTATGAATAAATTAAACTCTAGGCTTAGAAGGTCTAAAAGATCCCGATATAAAATAAATGGCTCAGGCCTTCCACGCTTATCCGTTCACAGGACTAATTTGCATATTTATGCTTCAATCTTTGATCCAAGTGCTAGTAAGGTTTTGGTGTCTGCTTCCTCATTGGAGTCTGAAGTTAGGAAAGAGCTATCTAAGTCAGCCGGACTTGGCGGGAATGTTGAAGCTGCCTCAATGATCGGAAAAAGAGTAGCTGAAAAAGCTAAAAAAGCAGGTATAGAAAGTGTTGCATTTGACCGCTCGGGTTTTAGGTACCATGGACGAGTAAAGGCTCTTGCCGAAGCAGCGAGAGAAAATGGACTAAAGTTTTAATATGTTGATCTTTTGGAGAATTTTAAATGGCTAAACTGCAGGCTAAAGTTAACACGGAAGATCGTGATGATGGTTTAAGGGAAAAAATGATAGCCGTCAATAGAGTTACCAAAGTTGTAAAAGGTGGAAGAATATTAGGCTTTGCTGCACTTACCGTTGTGGGTGATGGTGATGGCAAAGTTGGAATGGGAAAGGGTAAATCCAGAGAAGTACCGGTTGCTGTTCAAAAAGCAATGGACGAAGCTAGGCGTAAAATGATAAACGTGCGGATGAGAGGAGGGAGTTTTTACCATAGTGTCATTGGAAAGCATGGTGCTTCTTCAGTATACATTTCACCTGCAGAAAAAGGCACAGGCATTATTGCCGGTGGTCCAATGAGAGCGATATTTGAAGTTATGGGTGTTTCTGACGTTGTCGCTAAAAGTTTTGGTTCTACAAATCCTTATAATCTTGTTCGTGCAACTTTGAATGGTTTGGAAAACATGTACTCTCCTTCAGAAATTGCCAACAAAAGGGGTTTATCTGTTGATGAAATTTTTTCCTGAGTGCTTAAGGAGTTTAAAAAATAAATGAATAGTAAAACACTCACAGTAAAACTTATTAGAAGTCCAATAGGACAAAAGTCAACTCATAGAGCTACGGTTAGAGGTTTGGGTTTGAGAAAAGTTAATTCCACGCGTTCACTTGAAGACACTGCGGCTGTTAGAGGGATGATTAATAAAGTTTCTTACATGGTAGAAATTGTTTAGAGAGTCTCTTATGGAAAATCAAAAAATTTACCTTAACAAAATATCTTTTGCTTCAAACAGTAAGAAAGCAAAAAAAAGAGTTGGTAGAGGGATCGGTTCTGGTTTTGGTAAAACCTCTGGAAGAGGTCACAAAGGCCAAAAATCTCGCTCTGGTGGTTTTCACAAAATTGGATTTGAGGGTGGGCAGATGCCTCTTCACAGAAGACTTCCCAAAAGAGGTTTCACAGCTCCTTTCGGAAAATATACTGCTCAAGTTCGTTTATCAGAAATTGATAAGCTTGAATTAGATGGAGAAGAAAATATAACTCCTGCCCTACTTAAGAAGTTAGGTTTGGTGAGTTTATTAACCCGTAGGGTAAAAGTGTTTCTATCCGGCACCATAACTAAGCCTGCTAATTTAGAGGGAATAGCTGTAACTCCTAAGGTCAAAGAAGCTATTGAAGCTGTTGGTGGTTCAGTTAAGATTCTTATTCATGATGATGAAGAAAAAAAACAGGGCACTAAGAAATAACGATGAAACCATCAACTGACCGTTTTGCCGATTTAAGGAAAAGAATTCTTTTTCTCATCTTAGCCTTGTTGGTGTATCGATTAGGTGCGCACATTCCTGTACCGGGCATAGATCCCAGTCAACTCGCATCATTGTTCAAAACTCAAGAAGGTGGAATTCTTGGTTTATTTAACATGTTTTCCGGTGGTGCTTTATCTAGATTTACAATTTTCGCTCTCGGCATCATGCCCTACATTTCAGCTTCAATCATTATGCAACTAATGACTGCTGTTTCTCCTACATTAGAAGCTTTGAAAAAGGATGGAGAGGCTGGGAGAAGAAAAATAACACAATATACCCGAGTTGGAACACTAGGGTTAGCAATTGTCCAAGCAATTGGCATTTCTGTTGCTTTAGAAGCCCAACCCAATTTAGTTATCGATCCAGGCTTAATGTTTCGTTTCACCACTATAGTTACTTTGGTGACCGGCACAATGTTTTTGATGTGGTTAGGAGAGCAAATAACTGAGAGAGGTCTCGGAAATGGTATTTCTTTAATTATTTTTGCAGGCATTGCGGCTGGTTTGCCAGGTTCAATTGGCGGGCTTTTTGAGCTCGTAAGAACTGGGTCGATGGTCCCTTTAATGGCTTTATTTATTGTCGCAATGGTTGTTGCTGTAACAGCTCTTGTTTGTTTTGTGGAGCGAGGACAAAGAAAAATTACGGTCAATTACGCAAAGCGCCAAGTCGGTAATAAACTTTATGCTGGTCAGACTTCGCATTTACCCCTAAAATTGAATATGGCCGGGGTAATTCCTCCTATTTTTGCCTCAAGTATAATTTTGTTTCCTGCGACTCTAGCATCTTGGTTTGGTTCAAGTAACCCAAACCTTGATACTTTTTCAGTTCAAAATCTTTTCTCAGATTTTGCCGCATCATTATCGCCTGGTCAACCTTTGTACATTGGGTTTTATGCTGCGGCTATAATTTTCTTTTGTTTTTTCTACACTGCTCTAGTTTTCAATAGCAAAGAGACCGCAGATAATCTCAAAAAAAGTGGTGCCTTTGTTCCGGGGATAAGACCCGGAGATCAAACATCAAAGTACATTGATCGAATATTGATGCGATTGACACTTATTGGAGCCATTTATATTACTGGTGTATGTTTGTTGCCTGAATTTTTAGTTTATGGTTACAACGTGCCGTTTTATTTTGGCGGGACATCATTGTTAATTATAGTTGTTGTTACAATGGATTTTATGGCTCAACTTCAGTCTTACATAATGTCACAGCAGTACGACAGTTTGTTAAAAAAATCAAGTTTTCGCCCCGGTGGGGCCACTGAGGTANNNGATGGCAAAAGATGATGCNATNCAAATGCAAGGAGAAATAATTGAAAATCTTCCNAANGCNACNTTTCGNGTNAAATTAGAAAANGATCANGTNGTTTTAGGNCATATTTCAGGAAAAATGAGAATGAANTANATNNGAATNCTTCCTGGNGACAAAGTNACNGTNGAGNTNACACCTTATGANTTAACNAGNGCNAGNATAATTTTTAGNGCTAAATANCAACNNNNAAANNNCTAATNNTNTGGAGATNAACNATGAANGTNATGGCNTCNGTAAAAAAAATNTGTAGAAANTGTAAAGTTATTAGAAGGCGNGGNGTNGTNAGAATNATATGNAGTNCNGACCCTCGTCATAAACAAAGNCAAGGTTAATTCAGNGGAGTAATAGNNNNATGGCNCGAGTTGCNGGNATAAATATACCTAATCATCAACACGTTGAAATTGGATTGACAGCCATATATGGTGTTGGAAGGTCCATGTCCAAAAAAATCTGCGATTTAGCAGGTATTCCNCGCACCAAAAAAATTAAAGATTTAGATGACAGTGAGCTCGAAAAATTGAGATCTGAAGTTCTAAAATTTACGATTGAAGGTGATTTGAGAAGAGAAGTATCAATGAGCATTAAAAGACTGATGGATTTAGGTTGTTACAGAGGAATGCGACATAGAAGAGGGCTCCCCGTTCGCGGGCAGAGAACCAGAACAAATGCTCGTACCAGAAAAGGACCTCGTAAAGGTAGTATAACCCTTAAGAAATAGGAGACTTTGTTAAAAATGAGTAAAAACCAATCAACCGGTTCAAGTCGTACCAAGAGAAAGACAAGAAAAAATGTCCTTGATGCCATTGCCCATATCCACGCCTCATTTAACAACACTATTATTACCATCACAGATCGGCAGGGAAATGCTTTGTGCTGGGCTACTAGTGGTGGAGCAGGATTCAAGGGTAGCAGAAAAAGTACTCCCTTCGCCGCCCAAGTGGCAGCTGAATCTGCTGGAAAAGTAGCNGTTGAATGTGGTGTTAAAAACATTGAAGTNAGGATTAAAGGCCCTGGCCCTGGCCGTGAATCAACTGTTAGGGCTTTGAATTCGTTGGGAATGAGGATAACCCAAATTTCAGATGTAACGCCGGTTCCTCATAATGGGTGTCGCGCTCCTAAGCGACGTCGAATTTAACTTTGTTATTAATAACAAGAAAGGAAAATTAGATTGGCACGTTATCGCGGACCGAAATGTAAATTGTCTAGGAGAGAAGGCACAGATCTATATCTTAAAAGTGCACGTCGGGCTCTTGACACTAAATGCAAACAAGATAGTAAGCCTGGCCAACATGGCAGGGTTTCTGGGGCAAGATCGTCTGATTANGGTAAACAACTCAGAGAAAAACAAAAGGTTAAAAGAATTTATGGAACATTAGAGCGACAGTTTAGAAGGTATTTTTTTGCGGCTTCTTCCATGAAGGGTAATACTGGTGAGACTTTATTGCAACTTCTCGAGTCTCGTTTAGATAATGTTGTTTATAGGATGGGCTTTGGTTCAACCAGAGCTGAGGCTAGACAACTTGTGAGTCACAGGGGTGTTCTACTTAACGGTATTAAGACGAACATTCCCTCAGCTCGTGTCAAACCAGAGGATGTTATTTCTTTGACTGACAGTGCTAAGGCACAAGAAAGAGTTAAATCTGCTATGGAATTAGCAGAAGAAATAGGGATGCCTGATTGGGTTTCGGTAGATTCAAAAAAGTTAGAAGGTACTTTTAAANGGGTCCCCGAAAGAAATGATTTGCCTCCTGATATTAATGAAAGCTTGATTGTTGAGTTGTATTCTCGTTAAGTTACTGAAGGTAAATTATAAAGAACTAAGGACATGTTTTTATGCAAAACCAATTGTTGAAGCCTCGGATAATTGATGTTGAAATTCTGAGTGAAAATATAGCAAAAGTGATCATGGAGCCATTTGAGAGGGGGTTTGGACATACCCTTGGAAATGCTCTGAGAAGGGTATTATTATCTTCAATGGAGGGCTTCTCTGTAACCGAGGTTCAAATAGGAGGAGTTTTACATGAATACTCTACAATTGAGGGTGTTCAGGAAGATGTTGTAGATATTTTACTTAATTTGAAAGAGGCGGTTTTTCTGCTTGAGGGTAGAGACGATGTTTTACTTTCAGTTAAAAAAGGTGGNCCTGGTAATTTGGTCGTTGGTGATTTTGAATTGCCACATGATGTCAAAGTTGTTAATCCTGATCATTTGGTGGCACGTCTATCTAATCAAGCAGAGTTAGATGTTCAAATTAGAGTTCAAAAAGGTAGAGGGTATCTACCAGGGAATTTTCGTAAATTTGACGATGAAGAAACTAAAACAATCGGGAAAATTGTAATCGATGCTTCTTTTTCTCCAGTCAAAAGGGTTAGTTACCTGGTTGAAAATGCTAGAGTTGAGCAGAGAACTGACTTGGATAAGTTGGTTATGGAAGTTGAGACAAATGGTGTAATTAGTCCTGAGGATGCAGTTAGACAAGCAGCTAGAATTCTTGTTGAACAGTTAACTGTATTCGCAGCATTAGATAAAGGGGAGCCAGAAGATGAACAACCACAAGGCCAACAATTTGATCCCACTTTACTTAGGCCTGTTGATGACTTGGAATTAACAGTAAGATCTGCTAATTGTTTGAAGGCTGAGAGTATTTACTACATTGGGGACTTAATACAAAGATCTGAAAATGAACTTTTGAAGACCCCCAATTTAGGACGAAAGTCATTAAATGAAATTAAAGAAGTATTGGCAACCAAGGGGCTGACATTGGGGATGAAACTTGAGAGTTGGCCACCAACCGGTTTCGAGCACTAATTGGAGTAATTTAAAAATGAAGCATGGACATGGATTAAGAAAATTCAATAAAACGTCAAGTCANAGATTAGCCATGTTNAGGAACATGGCTAACTCGCTNATTCTACATGAGAGAATTAAAACTACACTCCCTAAGGCTAAGGAGTTAAGGAAAGTTTTAGAGCCTTTAATTACGCTAAGCAAATCACCAAGCCTTTCAAANAAAAGGTTGGTTTTTGCGAGACTGAGAGACAGGAAAATGGTAGTGAAACTNTTTGACGAGCTTGGGCCNAGATATGCCAAAAGACCAGGGGGATATTGCAGGATATACAAAAATGGTTTTCGTAATGGAGATTCCGCACCCATGGCCCTTATGGAATTAGTCGATCGGCCAGAGATCCTNGAAAATACCAACCCTTAAATTTTATTTTTGGGTTGCTGTGCCTTCTTCCTTTATCCAGTCAGCTGCACTAAGCGCGTAATAAGATAAAATTCCGTCGCAACCTGCTCTTTTAAAAGAAGTTAATGATTCCATGACAATTTTTTTTTCGTCTAAAAAATTGCTTAATACAGCAGCCTTAATCATCGAATACTCNCCACTTACTTGATAAGCAAAGGTAGGCATCTTGAAAGTTTCTTTGATTTTTTGGATTATATCAAGGTAAGGTAATCCTGGCTTAATCATTATCATGTCAGCTCCTTCATTAATGTCAAGTTCTACTTCCAAGAGAGCTTCATTGGAATTAGAAGGGTTCATTTGGTAGTTTTTTTTATCAAACTTTGTTAGATTTCTATCTGAACCAACCGCATCCCTAAATGGGCTGTAAAAATTAGAAGCGTATTTTGCGGAATAAGCCATTATCCTTGTTAAAGGATGAGATTGGCTTTCAAGAGCACTTCGAATCTCACCAATACGTCCGTCCATCATATCTGATGGCGCAACTATATCAGCTCCCATCTCAGCATATAGTAGAGCTTGTTTCTTTAAAATTTCCACTGTTTCGTCATTTAAGACATAACCATTTTTATCTATGAGCCCGTCTTGACCATGGGAGGTGTATGGGTCCAAAGCAATGTCNGTCATCAATCCAAGATTAGGAAACTCCTTTTTAATTGCTGATACAGCCTTTGGTATAATTCCGTGGGTGTTTAGTGCCTCTGAACCAGTTGAATCTTTTAAATGTTGTTCGATTTTNGGGAATAGTGCAATTAAGGGNATATTTTTTTTTAAAACTGTCTCAATTTGAACCAATAACANATCAAGGGAATATCTAAAAACTCCAGGCATGGATTGTATTTCCTGTTTTTTTTTATTTCCCTCAATAATAAACATCGGAAGAATCAAATCGTCAGTTGTTAGAATATTTTCTGCTGTTAACCTTCTTCCCCAATTGTCAAGTCTATTTCTTCTTGGTCTGAGATTTGGATATTTCTTCAAAGAGATNACCTTGTTATTTNATTTGAAATTTTAAGTAAATTTACNNGGTAGGACCNCTATGGTTGTCTAGCCAGAATTTTAAGATGTTAAAAAGTTCTTCAACTCCTTTCCTCTTTGTTGAGGAAAAAATAGAGTAGCTAATNGCCATAATATCGAGATGAGAAGATTTGATTGCTAAATTAAGATTCTTGGCTTGATCTGACTTATTAAGTTTATCTGACTTATTAAATAATATGTGAAAATACAACATTCTAGCAGACATGCTTTCAAGTAGTTTTTTATCAAGTGTTCCAAGCGGGTGTCTGAGATCAGTTACTAGAATAACCCCTATTAAATTTTCTCTTTCAAGCAAAAACTTAAGAAGCGATTTATTCCAAAAAGCTTTGGTTGATTTATCAACTTTTGCGTAACCATAGCCAGGTAAGTCTACTATTCGCGCTATTTCATTTTGATTTTGAGTTATTGAAAAAAAATTAAACAAACGTGTTTTTCCGGGTGTTTTAGATGTACGCGCCAATTGTTTTCTTTTACATAGCGTATTCAAAACGGAACTTTTACCAGCATTCGACCTTCCAACAATTGCTATCTCTGGTACTTTAATTGACGGAAAATTATTTGAGTCAGTAGTACTTTTTAAAAACGAAACATTTTGTAATAAAAACTCAACGCTTTTTGCTTTTATCGGAGTCATTTATAATAATGGATTATATATTTTCAATGTTAAAACCTATATTAATAGTATTTTTGATATTGCGATAACGCTACAGTAGTTTATAAGAACAAAAAAATAAGGGGGCTTTGTTCATGGTTTATGTTTTGGTTTTAATGTTTAAGAATAACTTTATAAAACAAATCTCAGATTTTGNTTTAAAATCTGGAAAAAATTTCTTATGTGAAGTTTTTAAGTCTNCTTTATACCCNTTCTTTGTAATGTTTTTTTTCTTAAGTCCTATTTCGGCTAACAGTCAAAGTTCGTCCAAAGATGAAGCCTATTTAGGNGATATTAAAAAAGGTGAGCAAGTTGCAGCAGGTGTGTGTGCAGGATGTCATGCAGTTGATGGCAATAGCNTAATTCCAACTAACCCAATCTTGGCCGCCCAGCATGCGGCGTATATAGAAAAACAACTCCACAATTTTCAAATAAAAGATGGGAGTAAAAAAGCAATGAGAGAAAATGCTGTTATGGTTGTTTTTGCCTCTGCTTTGAGTGACGAGGACATTTCGGATTTGGCAGCATATTACAATAAACAGAAAATTCAGCCTTCATATGCGAAAGATAAAGATTTAGCNTTGATTGGAGAGTCTTTGTATAAGGGNGGTGATTTGAAGAATGGGGTGCCAGCTTGTTCATCTTGTCATGGCCCAAAAGGTGCNGGTATTCCTGGTCAGTACCCNCGTTTAGCTGGGCAGTACTCTGAGTATACATCTGCNACCCTCCTGTCTTACAAAAATGGAACGAGAATGAATAATAACCAAATGATGACTATTTCAAAAAGAATGTCAGATGATCAGATAAATGCTGTCTCAGAATATCTTGCTGGCTTAAGGTAAACNTTTTCAAACAAATGTTAAAATCTCTTCAAAAAAAAATTTATGGACTAAATTTAAGTTCGCAAGTTACAAATCAAAGTGNTTATAGAAATAGGCGACATCTCTTAAAACTTGGTCTTTCCTCATTGGCTTTGACAAATATTCCTGGATCTATGGCCAAAGAGAAGAATTCAGNGGAANTTAGATTTAAAACTCTTAAAAATATTGATCACGCCAAGAGCCAGTATNTTCTTAAACCATTAACCGACTATTCAGACATNACCTCATACAATAATTTTTATGAATTTGGAACTCGAAAATCTGATCCCAGTAAATATGCTCCTCAATATCTTAAAGTCGATCCATGGTCGATTAAAATTAGTGGCTTAGTAAAAAANAAAATTAAAATAGATCTTGATAAACTACGAAAAATTTCTCCAATCCAGGAAAGAGTTTATCGTTTAAGATGCGTTGAAGGTTGGTCTATGGTCATACCCTGGTTAGGGTACTCCTTGGAGAAGATTTTGGAGGTTGCTCANCCACTTGGATCAGCGAAATTTGTTGAGTTTGTTACTTTGTCAGACCCAAATCAAATGCCAGCNGTTGGCGGGTTTAACCCAATNCTTAATTGGCCGTATCGTGAGGCCTTGAGANTCGATGAGGCATACAATCCACTAACACTTTTGACATTTGGCCTTTACGGAAAAGAATTACCTCCGCAAAATGGCGCACCACTAAGAGTTATCGTACCTTGGAAATATGGTTTCAAAAGTCCAAAATCTATAGTAGAGATAAGATTTTTGGAGAAAATGCCCTTAACCAGTTGGGTTGAGTCAGCTCCAAATGAGTACGGTTTTTTTTCAAATGTAAATCCAAATGTACCTCATCGTAGATGGTCACAAAAAACTGAAAGGCGNATAGGAGAGGGAGGTCTCTTTACCAAAAGGCATAAAACACTGATATATAATGGTTATGCAGATGAGGTTTCCAATATGTACACTGGTATGGATTTNAAAAGATTTTTCTAATCAAATCTCTTTTCTAATCAAATCATCGAAGGTTTCTCTACTTTTTATNAATCTGACGGAACCAGATTTGGTTATCAATATTTCTGCTGGCCTTGTTCTACTATTGTAATTTGAAGCCATAGATGAACCATATGCACCTGCTGATGCAATTGCGAGTTTTTCACCCTCNTTTGTTTGAATGTTGCGATTTTTCCCTAGCCAATCCCCTGTTTCACAAATTGGTCCAACTACATNCCAGCTAGTATCCGAATTACTTTTTTCAAAGTTAGTTATGGGAAAAATTTCATGATATGCACCATAAAGCGACGGTCTCATTAAATCATTCATAGCAGCATCAACTACAATAAAGTTTTTGTCATTTGTACTTTCACCACTTTTTAATGCAAGCACTTTACAAATCAGCAATCCTGAAGGTCCGACAATTGATCTACCTAACTCAAAAATTATATTCGGCATTTTACATGAATTTTTTTTACTCCAATTTTCAATGAGATTTAATATTGAACCAAAAAAATTATGAATCGAGGGGAGCTCTTCATCTTGATAACAAATACCAAGCCCGCCACCAAGATCAATATGAAAATCAGTCTTGTCTAATTCAGATAGAGAAGCAACAAAATTTAGTAATTTTTCAGTTGATTCTAGGTAAGGATTAATCTCGGTGATTTGAGAGCCTATGTGACAATCTACGCCAATTATTTTGAGGTTATTTAGTTTAGATGCGATTTTATAAGCTTCTCTTGCCTGAGACAAAGATAGTCCAAACTTATTGTCCCTTAAACCTGTGGAAATATATGGGTGAGTTTTTGGGTCAATATCTGGATTTATTCTTATGGAAACAGGAGCGTATAAGTTATTTCTTTTTGAAATTTTATCAAGTAAGTTTAATTCAGAAATACTCTCTACATTAATACAAAAAATATTAGACCTTAAAGCATATTCCAACTCTTCTTCCGATTTACCGACCCCAGAAAAAACAATTTTTTTGGGTTTCTTAACCACCTTTAATACTCTTGCCAATTCCCCGCCTGAGACAACATCAAAACCAGATCCAAGTTTTCCAAGTAGGTCAATTATACCTAGTGTGGGGTTTGCTTTCACTGCATAACAGATATTGACTGGCCATCTGTTGACAGAGTTCTTTATTTTTAAAAAAGCCTCTGAAATTGATCTCTCTGAGTAAACAAATAGTGGAGTACCAAACTCTGAAGCGAGTTCATCTATTTCTAATGACTCGCAGAATAGCTTTCCATTTTTTAATTCAAAAGGAGAAGGTAGTATTTTTTGATTCAATTTCATTTAGCTACAAAATTCCTTTTTCTTTAACTTGTGATTCAGAGTTTTTCTCCTCCAGCTCAATCTCTGGTTGTGAGTTGAACTGTTTTTTTGGAAGAACAAGTGGACCTTTTTGTCCGCAAGCAAGAGTCATTAGACATATTGAGAATAAATAGAGTAATAAAATTTTTTTTTTCACTGTATGATCATGTTTGATTAATAAACTGAATAATTATCATTGATTTTTTAAAAAAATGCTTATGAATAATAAAGAATTCCTCGATGAAATCGATAAAACTTTTCATTTTGTTGAAACTATTATTGACAATTGGAATGAAAAACATGACCTTATAATTGAGGTCTTCAGGGACGCGAACGTTCTTGAGGTAGAGTTCGAGACCGAGAAGAAAATTATTCTAAATGCTCAAACCCCAATGTTACAGCTTTGGATGGCATCTGAGTTGGGCGCTTATCATTTTAAAAACGAAAATAATATTTGGGTGGATAGTAGGGGAAGTGGCAACTTCAAAGATGTTTTTCTNAAGCANTCATGTGAACTTTCAAAAATTTCATTCGAAATCTAAAAATTCAACATCCAATGACTCGTTAGTGCTCGAAGGAAGACTCTCAGCAGTAAACAAACCATCATTAATTCGAATTATACCNGTAGGTTCTGGTTGAAAAATAATTGGTTGTCTTTTGAGAATTTCTTTCATGAAATNTATCCANATTGGGAGTGCAATACCACTTCCAGTTTGTTTCTCCCCGAGTGACTTTGGATTATCGTATCCAAACCAGGTAACTGCAGAAATGGCAGGCTGATAACCCGCAAACCAGGCGTCTACTGCATCATTAGTTGTTCCGGTTTTNCCAGCCAAATCTGGCCTTTCTAATATTTTTGCCTTTCTGGCAGTACCAGAATAAACCACATCACTTAACATNTTGTGAAGAATATATGCGTGGCGTGGATCAATAACCCGATATTTTTCATTTCCCGATAACAGAGGTTCATATCTTCTCACTAATTTACCTGAGTAGTCGAGAATACGATCTATGAAATATGGTTCTGTAAAAAACCCCCCGTTAGCGATTGAACTATAACCAGCAACCAGTTGTAGNGGCGTTATTGCTCCTGCACCGAGAGCTAAAGAGAATAGAGGGGGATTTCTATTAGCTTCAAAACCAAATCTTGTAATGTAGTCTTGTACATATTGTGGAGTAATTTTTTTNACAACCCTAATTGAAACCATATTTTGTGATTTTGTTAAGGCTTCCATCATACTTATGGGACCCAAATAAAGATTATTGAAGTTTTTTGGTTCCCATAATTCCCCACCGGTNGAATCCGGACTAAAGTTAACTGGGAGATCATTGATGAGTGTTTTTGGAGAAAACCCTTTTTCCAGAGCAGCACCAAAAACAAATGGTTTTATCACCGAGCCAGGTTGTCTGTAGGCCTGAGTTACCCTNTTATATTTATTTGATTGGAAGTCAAAACCACCGACTAAAGCTCTAATTGCTCCATTATTTGTTTGTAATGCTACAAGTGCAGCTTGGGCATCTGGAATTTGAGTAATTTCATATTTATTTTTGTTATTTTCANTGGGCCTAATTCTAATTAAAGANCCTCGTCGTATTCTTTTTTTAAGAGGAGTTAACTTGGTAAAAAAATCCTCGGCAAATTTAGTGTTAGATCTTTCTAATATTAAAGGTTTATCCTCTCCTCTAGATACTGTAATTTTGTCTTTCTCTATTTTAGTTACTATGCCGGCCAAAATATCAAGGCTATCAGATACGGAGGATAGTTTATCAGCTATTACCTCATTGGCTGAATTTGGNTCATTGGGTAACTTTATAAAACCCTCTGGGCCTCTATAACCATTTTTTTTNTCGTAAGAGAGAACGCCATTTCTAAGTGCCATGTGGGCAGCTCTTTGTTCATCAGCTCTAATTGTGGTGAAAACTGTTAAACCTAAGTTATAAGTGTTTTCTCCAAATTCGCTAAACACTTGTTGTCTGACCATCTCAGCTAAATGGTCAGCTTTAACAGGAAAAATGTTTGTAAATTTTAGTCCCATTCCTCTTTTAAATATAAGTTTTCTATTAAATTCTTTTTGGTATTGAGACAGTGATATGTTCCCCAATTTATACATTCTGCCCAAGACATACCGTTGCCTCAATGTTGCTCTACGAAGATTTGTATATGGGTTAAAAGCCGAGGGAGCCTTTGGTAAACCAGCTAGCATCGCCGCTTCGGCAACATTAATTTTGCCAAGTGATTTTGCGAAATAAATTTGNGCAGCAGAAGCAAACCCATATGAACGTTTACCCAAATATATTTGATTGACATATAGCTCAAGAATCTGTTTCTTTGATAATTTTCTTTCAATTTCAAGAGCGAGTAAAACTTCATAAATTTTTCTAGTAAACGTTTTTTCTGANGAGAGGTAAAAATTTCTAGCCACCTGCATTGTTATGGTACTTCCTCCCTGAGCTTTACTACCCTTTACAATATTGTTTATTGCAGATCTTAAAATTCCATTAATATCAATCCCTTGATGTTTGAAGAAACGATCATCTTCTGCAGCTAGAATTGCTTGAACAAGAATTTTGGGTACTTGATCAAAATTAACAAGTTTTCTCCTTTCTCTTCCAAACTCAGCTATTTGGACCCCATCAGCAGTCATAATTCTTAGCGGCATTTTGGGTTGATAATCCAATAACTTAGAAACTTCAGGTATCTTAGGAAACGCCATAGCAAAAAACACTCCAGTTATTGCAATGATGGAGAGGAGGCTAAATGCACTACACAGGCAAAAAATTGTTAAATATCTAAACACACTATAGAGTGTATCCCCTGTTAGACTGAATTTGTAGTGAGGGGAAAAAATGGAGAATATTGTTTTGATTGGCCTTATGGGGGCAGGAAAAACTACTGTGNGNAAAAAATTAGCNCATAGAATAGGGTGGTCATTTGTTGATACTGACCAGCTGGTAGAAAAAAGATGTGGTACTACCATAAGTGTTATTTTTGAGGTCGAGGGTGAGAAAGGTTTTCGTGCGAGAGAGCAAAAAATTATTGAAGAAGTTATGAACAAAAGAAAACAAGTCATAGCTTCAGGAGGCGGAGCACCTATTGAGTTGAAAAATAGAAAGGCCTTAGAGAAAGGTTTCGTTGTTTATTTGTTCGTAGAGCCATTGTCAATTTGGAAAAGACTTAAAACAGATGATTCAAGGCCAATCTTGCGCTCATCTAGGGATTTAAAAAAAACAATTGAAAAATTGTTTAACGATAGAGATCATATATATAGAGAATTAGCTGATCATGTTGTGATCGGAGGTAATGATCAAATTAAACAAGTGGTTTCAAATTTAGAATTGATAGTAAAGTCAAAGCAAATATGAGCGTGAAGTTGTTTCATAAAATCAAAGTTGAGTTAGGCTCAAGAAGCTATCCTATTTTTATAGGAAAAGATTTGTTATTCGAAGGCGAGATTCTCATTAAAACTGTCAAGAATAGAAAAGTAGTCATAGTTACAAATGAGGTTATTGCGCCTTTATATTCAAAAAAATTATCTTCTTTGTTAACAAAAAACAACATTAAAAACTTTCTAATAGTTCTTCCTGATGGAGAAAAAAATAAATCATTTGAAGTGTTGATGAAAATATTTGATGAAATGCTGGTAAATAAAATTAATCGCGATGCTGTTCTATTGGCACTTGGTGGAGGAGTAATAGGTGATATGGCAGGGTTTGCTGCCTCATGTTTCCAACGTGGCATTGACTTTATACAAATTCCAACGACTCTTTTATCTCAGGTGGATTCGTCAGTCGGAGGAAAAACCGCAGTGAATCATGCTTTGGGGAAAAATATGATAGGTTCTTTTTATCAACCTATTGAGGTGATAGTTGACATAAATACCCTAGAGACTCTTCCTAACAGAGAATTTTACTCTGGACTTGCAGAAATTATTAAGTACGGATGTATCAGTGACAAAGATTTTTTCTTATGGATCGAAAAAAATATTGAAAAACTACTAAGTAGATCTTCAAAAATACTTGCAGAGGCCATTAAAAGATCTTGTGAAATTAAATCTAAAATAGTTGAGTTAGACGAAAAAGAGTCTGGGAAAAGAGCTTTGCTAAATTTTGGTCATACCTTTGGTCATTGTATAGAGACAGGATTAGGCTATGGGAATTGGCTTCATGGAGAAGCTGTAGGTTGCGGAATGGTTATGGCATCGAAATTATCCAGCCATCTTGGGCTACTGAAAAGGGCTGAGGAAGAGAGAATTAAGAA
>NHCU01000050.1 GCA_002167365.1 Betaproteobacteria bacterium TMED41
TTAAACTTTTAAAAAATTTTTAGTAATTTGGTTTGTACAAATCATAAGAAACGAGTCCTCTTCTATCTTTGCTTGGATTTCTTAGTTTTTTGCCCTTTCCAAGTAAAAGTAGATTATTTAGATAACCGTATTTTTTACTCGTCGTACGAAGAGAAATTCCTGTAAACCAGTATTGTATACCATCGTTTTTAACTAAACTCTTACCAGATTCAATATTTTTGCCCCAGTTTTTGTCTGGCACTACTCGCCCATAATATTCTAGATAAAGTGCACTATTGTCTGACATCATTAGTCGACAGGTAACATTTACTGCAATTGTTTGTTTATCATTAGCGATGAAATCAGAGAACTCAGTGCATACTTTAACTTTGCCACTTCCGCCATCATTGAATGTAATCTTCCCTGGTCCAAAATCCGCAATCATTTTGTACTCGTCTGCCAAATAAAATGCTGACATTTCAAATTCAAGAGTGCCCAAATGGTCTAGTTTCGGAATCGTAGTTGCTAAAATGGTTGTCTGTACTGCGAGAAACAAAAAAAGGGCAAGTAATTTTTTCATATTTTTTTTGACTATCCAGAGACTATAAATCCCATTATAACTTAAAAGTATTTTTAGAAAACTAAGTTTTTAATTAATACTTTTATAGTTTTAATTATAATTAGTTACTTAAGGGATATGAGGCAGGACAAGTGGTATATAAAAGAAATACTGTAAAAGCAGAGGAGTTTTACAATGACTGAGGAAAAATATATAGAGACTTGTTGTAAACAGACTTGTTGTGCAGATGGTTGCTGTAGTGATGATTGCAATACTGGAGAGTGCAGTACAAGTTGTTGCAGTAACGGGTGTTGTAATGACATAGTTAACTGTTGCACAGAGAAAAACTCCACTCAATAAAAACGTCCTTTTATCTCCACATCAATGATTGAGTATGGGTTTATTTCCATAAGTATCGACTCATTGATTTGCAGACGTCTTACAGACAAATAAAAAGTGTATATAAATCAATAGTTTAAATATATACGACTAATGAGAGGTTGTGTAAGTAATTCTATATGGATAAATTTTTAAAAATAGGACAAATGTTTAGATTTTCAAAAGAAAAAGTAAGAGATAAAAAGGTAATTGATGGCTATCCTAATTTTTCGTTCTATACGAATTCACCACCTCTTTTTTTAAAAACAAACTTTTCGAGGCTGGCTCAATAAATTATAGTAAACCTGTTAAGAAAGATTCCCTGGCTAAATATGAGGCTAATTACTTTAAATTATGGGTCTTACCAAATAGATAAACTAAACATCACCTTCTAATTTGACTAAATAAGAAAACCTGGCGACCGTACACATATAAGAATTCCATCACTTATGATTGTTCACGATTAAAGAATCAAAGTGCGGACAGGCGAGAATAGGAATTGCAGAAAGCCTGCAATGAGAAAATATTCTGCAATACGGTTTACGTCAAATTTATACCAAAATCTAATTAAATTGTTGATTTAATTGAAGTATTATTTATATGACGATTGAGTGGTAACGGATAGATATACATTATTGAGAAATCTGAATCGGCAGTGAACTGAATTTTATAAGTGTGTTTAAATTAAAATCCTGCACAATGATTAAAAAAATAGAATCCGTTAAAGATTAATCTCCCCTAGGGGCTGTTACTTATTGACATTATTTTATTACTGTGAGGCAAAAAAAAATTCGAGAATAAGCTTATCCTACGTAGGGCTGTGCCTTATTGACATTATTTTAATTACTCTGTAATTTGGAATCCGGAGGAGTAAGCTTTAATGAAAACCAACCGAATTCGGCTTTGATGATCATGATGGCCAAACCTTTGACTGACTTTTAAATAGTCATTTTAGCTGCGTATCTCACCGATACGCGATATGTTAATAATTAGGGAGCAAGAAATGAAAATAAAGTTTTTCTCTATATTCATGGTTGCGGCTTCGATGCTTTTTGGATCGACAGTTTTTGCGCAGGCAATGAATGTACCTTCAATTAGTGCTAAAGCAGTAATGACCGGTCTTGAAAATCCATGGGATATGGCTTTCACTTCTGGTGGAGATATGTTTTACACCGAAAAGTGTAAAGGTCTCTCCGTTAGAACAAGTTCTGGCAAGACTCATGCGCTTTATGGGATGAAAGGCTCTAGTGGTTATGCAGGCTCTGGTAATGATCTTTTTTGCGAAGGTCAAGCTGGAATGCTGGGTGTAGCTCTTGATAGAAACTTTGCATCAAATCGTACGTTGTATCTTTACTCTACTTCTAACAAGTATCATGGCTCAGGTTGCAAAACCAACTTTGAAAAGTGTGATGGAAATATCGTTATGAAGTTTACTGTTTCCAAAAGTCTTAAAAAAGTTTCTGGTAGAACAGACATTGTAAAAGATATTCAATACAAGCCTTTCAAGTCCAATCAACCATTTGGCGGCCCTGGTGCTCATAATGGCGGAAGAATCCGTATTGGTCCTGGAGGATATCTGTGGGTAGGTACTGGTGATCGTCATAGAGGTATTTGTCCTCAAGATAACTCTCTACTATGTGGAGTTGTATTGAGAATTGACGGTGATGGTAACGCTCATCCTGATAACAACGCTCCTAGAGCTGATAAGCGTATCTACACATATGGTCATAGAAACGTTCAAGGTATCGATTTCCGTCCTACTGATGGAAGAGCTTTCACTGCTGAGCATGGACCATGGCATAATGATGAAGTTACTGCTTTAGTAAATGGTGGAAATGGTGGTTGGGATCCTGCTGAAAAAAGAGGCGGAAGAACAGCCTGTCCAGATAAGTACTGTGGATATGAGCCAAATCAAAAAGATGGAATGATTCCTGCTCTCCGTGCCGCTTACACACCAATGAGTGATACACGCTTTAGTGATTTAATGACTCCAGCTTGGAACAACAATGGTTACTCTCAAGGTACCGGTTCTGCAGCTTTCCTTAAAGGTAGCAACTGGGGAATTTATGAGGGTCGTTTAGCTGCTGGAATCATGGGTATTGCTTTCGGTGGTACTCCAGGTGGATTGCGTATTGACATGTATGACATCGCTGCTGATGGATTATCAATGAAGTCTGTTGTTCACATGCCTCTTGGCATGGAAAAGCGTTTCCGTGGTCTAGTATTGGGCCCAGACAGCGCATTGTATGCCTCAACAGACGAAGGTGAGATTTATCAAATAACAGCAGAATAATAGCTGCTATCTAGCATTATATTTTGTATACCCGGGCCAAAACATTGGTCCGGGTATTTTTTTTCCTTGACCGAACACCCAGTAAGCTTTTCCATGAGATCAATTTCTAAATCATCATTGAAGTTATCAGTATTTTTTAATTTTTAATAATTCAGATTTGATTTGGTAAAATGAATACGAGCTAATTAGTTGAATCGAGCAACTTTAATTGAGATTCGAATTTCAGTGTGGACATTCTATTAACAGCGATCATAGAATCTACTGATTTAGTACAGTCAATTATTAATTACTATTGGGATGGATTGTTGAGTAATTAAACAACTTAAATTAAGAATACTAAAATTTTTTCCCATTTAATTTTTCAGTACCAGTAAAAAATTGAAAAAATAAGTGGTAAAACATCTGTTGATCAGAATTCATTTAAAGACTCAAAAAATGTAGTTATTGTGATAAAACAGCACAACCTCTTACACAATAAAAAAATACAACCTCTTACACAAAAATAGTTCCTATAGGATAATTTTTTTCGTTAGTTAAATAAAAGAGCTTTTATAAGGGTTGGATTTTGTAATTTGAGGAACTATATTTACATAAATTTTAACTTTTACACATTCTCACATAGAATTTATCTAAATCATTGTAATTTGGGGTCCAAAATTAACTTATAAAATTGAATCACTTTATAGATAAGAAAATTAACTATCTCCGAATAATCAAAAAAAAATTTCCTAAAGTCATTTACAATGAGAAATTTACTTATTAGGGATTATTTTTAATTAATACAAACAGGAAATTGACAATAACTGACTTTGATCAAAAGATATGTGGTCATTTTTTTAATAAAACTTTATTTTTGCCGAGAAAAATATGAGCTACTACCTAGATTACTTAAATGATAATAAAAATAGACAAGATCACGGGTTAAGTCCGAAACCTATTGATGACGGTAAGCTTATAGAAGAAATAATCTCCCAGATAAAAGATCTCAACAACCAGCATAGAGATGATTCACTTCATTTTTTAATTCACAATACTTTGCCTGGGTCAACCAGTGCTGCAAGTGTAAAATCCATATTCCTAAAACAAATTATTCTTGGAACTTTTGTAATTGATGAGATTTCACCAACTTTTGCTTATGAACTTCTCTCTCATATGAGAGGTGGGCCCTCAGTAGGTGTTTTGATTGATTTAGCCCTAAGTAATAATCAAATAATTGCTAAACAATCAGCAGACGTTCTCAAAACACAAGTTTTTTTGTATGAATCTGATACGAATCGACTGAAAAAAGCCTACATGGATGGTAATACTGTAGCCGAAGAAATCCTCCAGAGTTACGCAAAAGCAGAGTTTTTCACTTCACTACCTGAGGTTGAGGAGGAAATCAAAGTTGTTGCTTATATTGCTTCCGAAGGTGATATTTCTACAGATTTACTTTCACCGGGCAACCAAGCGCATTCTCGCTCCGATCGGGAGTTACATGGTAAATGCATGATTTCTGAGAAAGCTCTGATCGAAATCCAAGAGTTGAAAAAAAAACATCCTGATAAAAGAGTAATGTTGATTGCTGAGAAAGGAACTATGGGTGTTGGTTCCTCTCGGATGTCAGGAGTCAACAACGTTGCCTTATGGACAGGCACACAAGCTAGCCCATATATACCTTTTGTGAACATTTCCCCAATTGTTGCTGGAACAAACGGTATTTCTCCTATCTTTTTGACAACAGTTGGGGTTACAGGAGGAATCGGCATTGATTTAAAAAATTGGGTAAAAAAACGTGATTCTAAAGGCAAGCTTGTTTTGGACAGCGAAGACAGCCCAATTCTTGAACAGGTTTACTCAGTTGAAACTGGGACAACTCTTATCATTAACACCAAAAGTAAAAAGTTATTTTGTGAGGATAAATCTAGAGAACTGGTTGATATTAGTTCTTCTTTTACACCACAAAAGCTTGAGTTCATCAGAGCGGGGGGTTCCTATGCGATTGTTTTTGGAAAAAAACTTCAAAATTTTGCATCAGAAACACTTGGAATAGGAGTTAAAACAGTATTCGCTTCCTCCAAGGAGATTTTTCATTTGGGACAGGGTCTAACCGCGGTTGAAAAGATTTTTAACAAAAACGCCTTAGGCTTATCCACTGGGACTTTTTTACATGCTGGTTCAGATGTTAGGGTTAAAGTGAATATTGTGGGGTCTCAGGATACAACTGGCTTGATGACATCTCAAGAACTTGAAGCTATGGCGGCAACAACTATTTCTCCAACCATTGATGGGGCCTATCAGTCAGGATGTCATACTGCTTCTGTTTGGGATTTGAAAGCTCAAGCAAATACTCCAAAACTTATGAAATTCATGAATAATTTTGGGCTTGTCACTGCTAGGGATCCAAATGGAGTTTATAAATCTATGACTGATGTAATACACAAAGTTTTAAATGACATGACAGTCGACGACTGGGCAATTATCATAGGCGGAGATTCGCACACCCGAATGTCAAAAGGAGTAGCTTTTGGTGCTGATTCTGGAACAGTTGCTCTAGCTTTAGCAACAGGTGAAACAACTATGGTAATTCCTGATTCGGTCAAAGTTACATTTAAAGGAGCCATGAAAAATCATATGGACTTTCGTGATGTAGTTCATTCCACACAGGCTCAAATGTTAAAACAATTTGGTGAAAATGTTTTTCAGGGTCGTGTCATTGAAGTTCATACTGGAACTTTACTTGCCGATCAAGCTTTTACTTTTACAGATTGGACTGCTGAAATGAAAGCTAAAGCATCGATTTGTATTTCCCATGATGAGACACTAATTGAATCTCTTGAAATTGCAAAAAGTCGAATTCATGTCATGATTAGTAAGGGTATGGATAATGAACATAACATGTTAAAGGGCTTAGTTAAAATCGCAGAAAAAAGAATTGCTGAAATTAAGTCTGGAGAAAATCCCGCTCTTGTTCCAGATGAAAATGCTAATTATTTCGCAGAGGTTATTGTGGATTTAGATGTTATAGACGAACCGATGATTGCTGATCCCGATGTAAATAATTTGGATATATCAAAACGATATACACATGATACGATAAGGCCAATTTCATACTACAAGGCACAAAAAAAAGTAGATTTAGGATTCATTGGATCTTGTATGGTTCACAAAGGAGACATTAAAATTCTTGCTCAAATGCTTAAAAATCACGAAAGAAAATTTGGATATGTCAAATTTAAAGCTCCTTTAATTGTTGCACCACCTACTTACAACATAGTTGATGAATTGAAAGATGAAGGAGATTGGGAAGTTTTACAAAAGTATTGTGGTTTTGAATTTGATGACAATGCTCCAAAAAATTCTGCTCGTATCCACTATGAAAATATTTTATATCTTGAAAGACCTGGCTGTAATTTGTGTATGGGAAATCAGGAAAAAGCCTCAAAAGGTGATACAGTTTTAGCTACTTCGACACGCCTTTTTAAAGGAAGAGTTGTAGAAGATTCGAATGACAAAAAAGGTGAATCATTGTTGGCATCTACGCCGGTAGTCGTTTTATCGTCAATCTTAGGAAGAACCCCAGCAATTGAGGAATATAAAGACGCAGTGAAGGGTATTGATCTCACTAAGTTTTCACCACCAATTGATACTCCAAAGAATTTATCACCAACTAATTTTTGAGCATTACATTTTTATTTATAATAAATAATTACTAATTATTAAAAAATACTTAATTTTTAAATCCAAAAAATTTATTTTGAAGAATTAAAAAAAATTTATTACTAAATTACTAAATGTTATTAAAGGTATTTTGGTAATGTAAATTAACTTAACAATTAACAAGATTTATGTAATACTAAACATGTATTCATTCTCAATTTCTTTTTTGTTTATATACGAATTAGAAATAAAAGAGTTATTGCTCAAAAAGCAATCTAACTCATTTTTGTCATTATAAATTGACTTTTAAGGAGTGAAAAAAATGATCAACTATTGTGTGCTTTTTTCTAACAGAACATCATCTTATATTTCTCACAACATCCAAGATCTATTTTGTATTCCCTTTTCTAAGTTTTTTCAAAATGTTTTAATTTTTGTATGTTTAGAAATTATAATAGTTTCGATTTTTCTACTAGGTGGATTTATTAATTTAGTTCTTTTAAAGTATTAGTTAACTAATTCTTTTAGATGCCAATTTTCAGCATCCTAAATTCACATTAAAAAGATTCTTTCTATTTTGACTTAAGTAGAATACTTAAGTTGTTATATTGTCAAGCTAATAGGCCATAAAAAGGGTTGAGTGTTCTAGGAGTTTATGTTTATCGATGATTCCAGTCATTTGTGGGGGAATAAATGAGGGATTTAGATGTTGTTAGTATGATTGCTTATCTTTTTTTCGGATGCTTTTATTGATTTGATAACGATACATGGTCGAAACGAGAATTAATTACTAATTTCTCAATACATTTATGAAATAAGTAAAATTCAAATATTGATATCAAAACAAAGTCTGGCCTAACTTTTAATTCTTTGACTTCAAAAGATCAACTAATATCACTCCACTTTAAAGGAATCGGAAAGGTTAAATCGATGGAGTAATTAAAACTTACAACCAAATATCTGATGAACAGTCTCCTCCAGGATATCTTGTCTCGTGGGCGCGAGCAGGTCCATTTGGTTCTTTGGAAAAATCTATAATGAAATCATCACGAATTTTCATACCACCCATCTCAACATCACAGTCAACTATCAACATTAAACCACCATTATCTTTCATTTTTGGGTAAAACTGATTGTCCCAAGTTGAAAATAACGATGTTGTTACATACAAGCGTTTTCCGTCCAGCGAGAGTTGAATCATTTGTGGGGCACCATCGATATTTTTTCCATTAACGATATTAGCTTTACCCAGCAATCCTCCTATCCAAACTTGGCCAGTTAGTTTTGGATTTGATGGGTCGGAAATATCATATTGGCGTAAATCACCATGAAACCAGTTTGAAAAGTATAAATACTTGTCATCCATCGATATCAAAATATCAGTGATGAGTCCAGGCATGGGCACAGGTAAAATACCATTGTCAATTGATTCAACGTCAATTACTTTTTCTATTATTAAGTCTCCATCTTTATTTTTAAACCAATGGAAAATATTCGAGCTAAGAGTAGCACCAACAAATCCATGTGTTGAATCAGGATCGTGGAGGAATCTGGCTTCAAGCGGGATCATTCCATCCTTCCCCAAGTCGATTGATTTTTCGATAGATTTGTTTTTGAAATCCCAAAAATGTATGTGACGACCATAATTGCCTTTTGATACATCCTCCAAATCAAAGCCAGGCATAAAAGTATTAGGTGCAGCCCATTCCGTTGAAACCATCATATTATGTCTGGGTTGATACCAAAAATCATAACTAAAGTTCATGCCAGCAGTATTTTTTTCCCATCTGCCCACTATTTCAAAATCTTTACTTAGTTGCAGATAACCACCCGGTGCATTGCCATTTGCATCACCAAGCATTGAAACTATTATGTCTGATCCAAGACAATGCACTGTATGGGGGCTAGAGAGATTGGTTTCAGCTTTAATTTTCTCTCCACTTATGGTTTTGAATAATGATGGAGATAGAGGATCAGTCGCAGTATCAACAATATAGAAATTAGATGTTCTGACTCCAGGAATTATTAGATACTTACGCTCCATACTGCCGTCGTTATTACAGGATGAGCAAGCATTCCAACCCATGTGGTGAAGTTCGTCACCAGAAACTCCTAATTCAGTGCGATGAATAACTTTGCTATAGTCAGGACTCGTCTCATCAACATTTATGGTAGCTAAATAATCAGGTTTATCTATACCAGTACCGGTATAAATACAAACTGTATAAACAATTTTTTCACGCTGTGCTTTTATTGCCTCGGTTGGAGATGCATACCCTGGGCCAAAACAACAATTTTCAATAACTTTAGCCATTTATTTGTTCCTTTAGTTTCATAGCAAGAGTGATTAATATCTTAAAACATGACTATCTTTTTGGATATCTACTAAAGCCAGTCATCACTTAAATAGTCGATGAGGCTTGTAATTAGCTTTATAATACTTTTAAATTAAAAGTGCTTTATTATTTGAATAACAAATGATTGAGTATCTATTATTTATATTAATGCATAATGACTTTCATTATCCACACTTAATCCAATGTTTAATAAGGTACAACTAATTTCAAATCAAATATTATGGGTAACATTTACGATTACGTGATTGTTGGTGCTGGAACAGCAGGTTGTGTTTTGGCAAACAGACTTTCTACTAATTCAAACAATAAAGTTCTTCTTCTTGAGGCTGGTGGAAAAGATGATTATTTTTGGATTGATATACCGGTTGGTTATCTTTTTACTGTAGGGAACCCTAAAACAGATTGGTGTTATAAAATAGAAGCTGATCCAGGCTTAAATGGACGTTCAATTGGTTATGCTAGAGGTAAAGTTTTAGGCGGATGCTCTTCAATTAATGCCATGATTTACATGAGGGGGCAAAAAAGTGATTTTGATTATTGGAGGTCACTTGGGAATCGCGACTGGGGTTGGGACGATGTTTTACCTTATTACAAAAAATCTGAAGACTATCAACATGGTGCTGATGAATTTCATGGGGTTGGTGGGGAGCTTAGAGTTGAAGAACGCAGAGTAAACTGGGAAATTTTAGACGCTTGGAGAGATGCTGCCGAGGAATGTGGAATAAAAAAAATTAAAGAATTTAATCGTGGTGATAATTCAGGAAATTCCTATTTCCAAATGAATCAACAAAACGGTTCTCGTTGGAGTGCGACAAAAGCTTACTTAAGGCCAGTCATTTCTCGAAAAAACTTGACAGTTTTAACTCGTGCACACGTAGAGAAAATTAAAATTGATGTAAGTAACGGCATCAAAACAGCTAAAGGAGTAGTTGCATCAATAAAGGACAATCCCTCAAAACTATTTACTGCAAATAAAGAGGTAATACTCTGTGCTGGATCAATTGGATCACCGCAAATTTTACAATTGTCTGGAATCGCTGCGAAGCCATTGCTAGATAAAGTCGGTGTTCCTCTAATTCACGAATTAAAAGGAGTGGGAGAAAATTTACATGACCACTTACAGATAAGAAGTGTATATGAGGTTGAAAATACCATCACTCTAAATCATCGCATTAATTCGTTGCTTGGAAAATTAAGTATGGGTCTTGAATATTTTTTTTTAAAAACTGGACCATTAACAATGCCACCATCTCAGTTGGGCGCATTTGCAAAGAGTGATCCATCACAATCAACAGCAAATATGGAGTGGCATGTGCAACCTTTATCACTTGATAAGTTTGGTGACCCCTTGCATTCTTTTAATGCAATAACACCAGCAGTATGTAATTTACGACCAACAAGCAGAGGACACGTCAGAATCAAAAGTTCCAATTCAAAGAAATACCCTTTGATCACACTTAACTATTTGTCAACCTTGGAGGATGAGATCATAGCTGTGTCTGGCCTTAAATTTACTAGGAAGATAATGTCTGCTGGTGCTTTAAAAAAATTCAATCCCAAAGAAATTTTACCTGGAAAAAATATTCACTCAGATAATGACTTGCTAAATGCAGCAAGGAATCTTGGGACCACTATTTTTCATCCTGTTGGCACTTGTAAAATGGGTTCAGATTCACTTTCAGTGGTTAACGACAGATTAAAAGTCCACGGCATTGAGAACTTGCGAGTGGTTGATGCATCAATAATGCCCAGAATAACATCAGGTAACACTAACGCCCCCACTGTAATGATCGCCGAGAAAGGATCTGAATTTATAATAAACGAGAGAAATCATAATTAATACAGAAATTTATTTTCCATAAAAATAATTTTAATAATATTAATTCCATAATGTTGTTTATTTGTTTCAAAAAGGTTTTGAATTAGTATTAAAGATAGAGTTTATTAGTTAAAAGGAGAAGAGTAATTGAAATTGACTGTTTACTTGTCTGGTGAAATACACACCGATTGGCGTGAAGCCATAATGAAAGGATGCGAATCACGTGGCTTGAAGATCGACTTTTTGGCACCTGTAACTAACCATGAATTATCGGATAATTGTGGGATCGAAATTTTAGGTAATGAGAAAGAAAAATTTTGGCATGATAATAAAGGCGCTAATATAAATGCTATCAGAACCAAAACCGCACTGCAGCGAGCAGATATTGTTGTTGTTCGCTTTGGAGAAAAATATAAGCAGTGGAATGCAGCCTTTGACGCTGGTTATGCTACTGCACTTGGTAAATCAATTATAATTATGCATAAACAAGAACATCAACATGCTCTGAAGGAAGTTGATGCGTCAGCGCTGGCTGTTACTGAAACACCAGAGCAAGTTGTCGATATTCTCACATACACAAGTTTTGGAATTATAAATAAAGACTTAATTAATGAATAAAGAAAAGGCATTATGAATTTTCAGAAAAATTTAGTTAATAAAGTCTTCACTATTCCTGCAAAAATTTATGAACTTAGCTTGCTAATTATCATCCAGAGCATCGTTCAAAAAAATGTTCAATTGAATGTTTGACTTGGAGCAAGAATCTATAAGTTTTTTTCCATCGTTGACTGAAATTATATTTGCTATCTTATCTATAATGCATGAACCAGTTGTTCTGGCTTCATTACCAAGCTCATGGTTTCCATATTTCATGTAGCATGACTTAGACAGCAAGCCTAATGCAGGTCTATATTTAAGTTCAGAGACCAACCCTACAGTACACTCTTGAAAGTTTATACGAGTCGGCATGTTGCTAACGCACCCTGATAGAAGAGAAAAAATGATAAAAACTAAATATGGCACTGTTTTTTTTTGTTTCTAGTAGACAAATTGTGAAAAAAAAATTGTATTATAAAATCTATTGGAAGCTATATTTTTGAAACTTACATCATGTCCCCTTTAATTGTACCCGTGTCAAAGCTAGTTGAGGAAGCAAAAAAAAATATAGATTTAATTTACCCATTCCTAGCAAGGAAAAGGATTACAGATGAGAATACCTTCTTTGTTGATATTAGAGATATCAGAGAGCTATGGCGAGAAGGAAAGCTAGAGAATGCTTTTCATGCTCCTCGTGGCATGATTGAGTTTTGGGTCGATCCATCATCCCCATATTATAAAAGATTCTTTAAACCTGAAAATAACTTTATTTTATACTGTGCAACTGGCTGGCGTTCAGCTTTGGCAACCAATACAATGAAAAAAATGGGTTATAAAAATGTTTTGAGTTTAGAGGGAGGGTTTAAGCAATGGAAAAAGTGTATGCTTCCAACTGTATCGGTTGAACGGGACTAGTTGTTGTTAGTTACTAACTGGTTTTTAATCAAAATCACAAATTGAAATTAATACTGTGAAGAAACCAGCAATTAATAAAATCCTTTTGGCTGGAAGCACTGGTTATATTGGAAGCAATGTTCTGAGAGTATTACTGAGTAAAGGTTATCACGTAGTTTGTATCGGAAGAAATTTTTCTTTTGATCAATCAACCAAAAAACATGATAATTTATCTGTTTTCAAAACAGACATATGCAAAAAGATCAATTATGAATTTTTAAAAAAGCAATTTTCATCTTTGGATGGAATAATTTCATGCATTGGGACTAGATCAGGCGGACAATGTGACTCATGGAAGGTTGAATATCAAGCAAATAAAAATTTACTAGAGTTAGGTGTTGGTTTAGGAATTAAACAATATATTTTGCTATCAGCAATATGCGTACAAAAACCCAAACTTCATTTTCAATTTGCTAAATTAGCCTTTGAAAATGAATTAATTTCCTCAGGAGTCTCATACAGCATAGTCAGGCCCACAGCTTATTTTAAATCTCTAGCAGGACAAATTGAAAAAGTTAAATCTGGAAAACCTTTTGTATTATTTGACAATGGTGTCAATACCTCATGTAAACCTATTTCCGAAAGAGATTTGGCGGAATTTATTTGCAGTTGTTTGTTCAATGACGCTCGAAAAGGCAAAGTTATGCCAATTGGTGGTCCTGGCCTAGCTTATACACCTATGGGTCAAGGTGAATTGATATTTAAAATTTTAAAACAATCCCCGAAGTTTCGAAGTGTTCCTAGTTCAATATTTAAAATTTTTGGTTACTGTTTAACGCCTTTGTCTCATTTCTCGAATCGAATAAAAAATTTGCGTGAATTTTTACGAATTGGACATTATTATGCAACCGAATCAATGCTGGTTTGGGATGAAAGCCAACAAGCTTACTCATCAGCAAAAACACCAGAATATGGTAATGACAGTTTAGAAGACTTCTATAAACAAGTAATTAAATTTGGAATAGATGGCCATGAACTCGGCAAACACAAACTTTTTAAAAATTAGGAAAAGAATTGATTTCATAAATTGACTTTTTCGTACTATGTGGTACGTTATTACTTTATTTCAAGTTTAGCAATTTGTTTATAAAAAAAATGACCCTACAAAAATTTAATATTAAGCCTGGTCGTCCAAAAGTAATAAATAGAAATCATGTGATCACCGTTGCTATGAACTCCTATTGGGTTGAGGGAGTTAAGAATATGTCCTTAAACGAAATATGTAGAAGAGCAAATGTGTCAAAACCGGCACTGTACCGTGAATTTGGAAATGAAGATGGTCTTATGTCAGCAGCACTTGAACTTTATTTCAAAGAATTTATTACTCCCATTTTGAGACTATTCTCTTCCCAACAAACTTTTCAAGAGGATTTACAAAAAATTTTATTTTGTGTTTTAAATACCTCAGAGAAAAAAAAATTAGCTGTTGGATGTCTTTTCACAAAGATGAGAGACTCTCATGATTTACTTGGCTGCAAAACAAAGAAAACACTTAAAGCTTTACATCAACTACTCCTGGAAACCTACGAAGAATATATTGACCATGCCAAAAGAAAAGGTAACTTCACAAATCAAATCTCTTCAGCTGTGGCTGCCGCATATATTGATAATCAGATTTCCAATATTAATGCTCAAAAAGCAAGAGGGGAAAGTATTCAGTCTATTAAAGACTTAGCGTGCCTTGCTTTTTCTGCTTTGTTTAAAAAACCATTTTACATCAATTAAAGATGAAGTTTTTGTCCATGTTTTAACGAAAGGAATTTTGATGGGTTAATTTTTTTCTTTTTTAATTCATTTCTAAGTCTTTCTGGTGGTTCTTCAAGTAATTCCGTGGTCAGTTTGAAGGTCCCCCAGTGAATTGCAACAGCGAGTTTCGCTGACAGATCTTCAAAAATACGAACTGACTCCTCTGGATTTACATGTGATTTTTTCATAAAGCTCCTTGGTTCATATGCTCCGATTGGAATTGCAGCCAAATCCGGGCTACCCAGACGATTACGTGTTGTAATAAAATCATTAGAATAACCAGTATCTCCTGCAAAATAAAAGCGGTACTTTGGCCACTCAATCATCCATCCTGACCATAGTGTTTTATTTCTGTCGTTGATAGAACGAGAGGACCAATGATTCACTGGTGTTGCTGTGAATGTCAGTTCATTAAAAGTTAAATTTTCCCACCAGTCTAATTCGTGAACAAATTTTAGACCATTTTCTAACAATATCTGCTTGATACCCAATGGTACAAAATACCTTATATTTGGTTGTAACCTATTAATTTGTTTCAAACTTTCTATATCTAGGTGATCATAGTGATTATGAGAAATGACAACAGCATCGATTTTCGGTAAGTCAGGAACTTTCATAGCCGGTGGTGTAACTCTCTTAGGACCAATAAAGGTAAATGGAGATGCTCTCATTGAAAAAACTGGGTCTGTAAGAATAGTTACTCCATCAATTGTCAGTAGAAGTGTAGACTGACCAATCCATACAATTTGTCTACCAGACAAACTGTCTTTTTGAGTGAATGGGTCAAGAATGGGAAAACCTATTTCCTCTATTTCATCAAAAGGCCTTGTGAAAAAATTATAAGCAAAAGTTAAAAATTCAAAAAAAGATTTGTTATTCGATTCTCCATTTGAGTTGTTAAATCTGTTTGTTTCTGAATTATACTGGGGTGAATATAGGTAAGGACTCTCTTCTAAAATTTTAAGAGATCCGCAACCATTTAAAAATAGCAAGGTAGTCAACAAAATATTAAGAAAAATATATTTATATATGTTCATAAAATTATAAAAAAACTGAGAATTCAAATTAATTTAACTCAAAATGCCAATTACAAATGAATAAACTTCACATATATCACAATCCTCGGTGTAGCAAGTCCCGAGCAGTATTAAAAATANTAAATNATCAAAATTTAAAACCAGAGATTATTTTATATTTAGATAAGAAGTTNTCTTCTGAAGAATTAAAGAGTTTATTGGCAAAATTAAATATTACTGCTAATGAATTATTAAGATCAACAGAAAAAGAATATAAGAAGAAAAAACTTATGAAAAACACCTTAACTGATANTGAGATTATNGAAATTATGTTGAAATGTCCAAAATTAATCCAGAGACCAATAGTTATTAATGGATCAAAAGCAATTATTGCCAGACCACCTGAAAAAGTATTTGAAATAATTTAAAAATTCAATATGTCATTAATAACGCTTAAATCAATTGAATTAAGTTTTGGTAATCCAAGCTTACTTAATGACATATCTTTTTCTATTGATANCAACGAAAGAATTTGCCTTGTTGGTAGAAATGGGGCCGGAAAAACTTCATTATTAAAAATTATCGAAGGTAACCTACTACCAGATAGTGGTGAGGTTATTCTCAAAAGTGGGTTGAGAATCACTCGTTTAGAACAAGAAGTTCCAAAAAATTTAAATGGAAATATTTTTGATGTGGTTTCACAGGGTTTAGGTGATATTGGTAGCTTGACAAATGACTATCAAAAAGCAATTAAGAAGTTAGAGTTAAACCAATCCCACGAGGAGTACATTCAACTCGAAAAAACTCAGCAAAAACTTGAAAGCTTAGGTGGTTGGACAACCAAACAAAGAGTCGAAAAAATATTGTCTCGACTTAAACTAAATTTTACTGCGGATTTCTCATCATTATCGGGNGGCATAAAGAAAAGAGTTTTATTNGCAAGGGCATTAGTATTAGAACCCGATATTTTGCTACTTGATGAACCTACAAATCATTTGGATATNGATTCGATTGAATGGCTGGAACAATTTTTAAAAACTAACAAAGCATCAATGGTTTTCATTACACATGANAGATCATTTCTTAAATCTTTAGCCACAAAAATTATTGAGATTGATCGAGGTACACTGTTTATCTACGAGGGNAACTATGACGGCTATATAGCCTCTAGAGATAAAAGATGGGGTGACGAGCAAACACATTNAACATTATTCAATAAAAAATTAGCTCAAGAGGAAATTTGGATTAGGCAGGGAATTAAAGCNCGAAGAACTCGTAATGAGGGAAGGGTNAGAGATTTAGTAAAATTAAGAAGAGAATATCAAGATAAACGAAATCATCAAGGCAAAGTAAAAATGGTTATTTCAGATGCAGATAAATCTGGAAAAATCATAGTTGAGGTTGAAAACCTTGGTGTTAATTTAAGTGGAAAAATTTTATTTAAGAATTTTTCTTGTGTTATTCAAAGAGGTGATAAAATTGGAATTATTGGAGCAAATGGNGTTGGNAAAACGACACTCATTAAGGTTCTTNTAGGTCAGATCAAACCCAATAACGGTTCNATTAGAATCGGNACTAGACTGGAAATAGCATATTTCGATCAATTACGGAATTCTTTAAATGAAAATTTGACTGTGTTGGATAATTTATCTGATGGCAGAGAATTTATTCAAATNGGAAATTCAAAAAAACATGTAATGAGTTATTTGCAGGATTTTTTATTTACACCTGAAAGAGCAAGAACACCTATTAAAGCCTTNTCTGGAGGGGAAAAAAATCGTTTNCTACTAGCTAAATTATTCACNAAAAAAACTAATGTTTTAGTGTTGGATGAGCCAACNAATGACCTTGATATTGAAACTTTAGAACTACTAGAGGAAAAACTTCAGTCTTACCAAGGAACTCTGCTACTTGTTAGTCATGATCGCTCATTTCTTAATGCAGTTGTTACCTGTTGTTTTGTTTTTGAATCATCTGGTTTGAATCACTATATCGGAGGGNATGATGACTGGCTTAGGCAGAAACCTAAAGAAATTAATATTGATAAAGATGTACATTTAACNAAAAAAAATAAATCAAACACAAGTAATAAAAAACTTTCTTATAANGAGAAAAGATTATTAGAAATGCTACCAGATAAAATTTCNAAAATTGAAGANAGACAAAATCAACTAAATAATGAACTTGCAAATCCNACTTTATACAAAGANAATCCGGAAAGGGTTAAATCAATTCAAAAAAAGATGGTCACATTAAATGTTGAACTTTCCAGCGCCTTTGAAGAGTGGGAAGCACTNGAGAATAAACTCACCGAGAGTAAAGACTAATTGAATTTTGATTACTGATTAAAAAATTTAATTATTTTAGTGTTGGCATTGAAAACTGTATTCCTTCACGGACATCCGATGAAGGCCATCTTTGCGTTATAGTTTTACGTCTGGTATAAAAGCGCACACCATCTGGACCGTATGCAAACAAATCCCCATAAAGTGAATCTTTCCAACCCCCAAAACTGTGGTAAGCAACTGGAACGGGTAAAGGAATATTTATTCCAACCATTCCAACTCTTATGTTGTCGGAAAAAAATCTCGCTGCTTCACCATCACGAGTAAAAATACATGTTCCGTTACCATATNCATGGCTATCGATAAGTTTCATTGCTTCTTCCATTGATTTCACCCTAACAATTTGTAAAACTGGGCCGAATATTTCTTCTTGATATGAAAGCATATCTTTCGTAACATGATCGACTAAAGTGCCTCCGACAAAAAAACCTTGTTCGTGGCCACTAACTCTGACTTTTCTGCCATCTACGACAATAGTTGCACCTTGATTTTCAGCACTATCGATGTAAAAAATTACTTTATCTTTGTGTTCTTGCGTTATTAATGGCCCAAAGTCATTTCCAGGGTCCGAATGATTGCCAACTTTTAACCCTTCCATGTTTTTTTTCAATTTTGATACTAGTTCATTAGCCGTACTTTCACCAACAACAACTGCAACTGAAAGAGCCATACAACGTTCTCCACTAGAACCAAAAGCCGCTCCTATTAATTGACTCACAGCGTTATCGATATGTGCATCAGGCAAAACTATGGCATGATTTTTTGCTCCTCCTAATGCTTGACAGCGCTTGCCATTTTTTGTTGAGGTACTGTAAATATACTTTGCTATTTTTGTAGAACCTACAAAACTCACAGCCTGCACTCTTGAATCATTTAAGATGGAATCAACCGCTTCTTTACCTCCGTTGACAACATTTAAAACTCCGTTAGGTAAACCAGCTTCGTGAAGCAACTGGGCAATATATATGGTGGAGCTAGGATCTTTTTCAGAGGGTTTGAGAATAAAACAATTACCACATACTATAGCCAGCGGATACATCCATAGAGGAACCATAGCTGGAAAATTGAAAGGTGTTATGCCTGCAACTATTCCTAGTGGTTGAAATTCACTCCAACTGTCTATTGAGGAACCTACATTTTTACTATGTTCACCTTTCAAAATTTCGGGAGCAGAGCAAGCATATTCAACATTTTCAATGCCTCTTTGAAGTTCACCTTTGGCGTCGTGACAAATTTTTCCGTGCTCTTTTCCAATAAGTTCACAAATTTGTTCAGTATTTTTTTCAAGCAAGTCTCGAAATTTGAACATAATGCGCGCTCTTTTAATTGCAGGGGTATTTCTCCATTCTGAAAAGACTTTCTCAGCGGAGTTTATAGCTTCTCTTACTATATTATCATCGGCGAGTTGGATTCGGCTTTGTACTATACCTTCAGAAGGATTGTATATATCGTGCAAAGTCCCCTCACGATGCACTATTTTACCGTTAATCAAATGACCAATTAAAGGAATTGATTTATTGATCATGTCAGTATTGATAGCCATTTTATCACCGTAACTTTCTATGTTTAAATATTGAAAAAATTATCAAATAAGCTTTGTTTTAAAACATACCTAGTATATTCAGAAAAGTAAATTTTTTATTGTGTTATTAAATTAGTAAAAAGTATTTTAAATTATGATTAATGAAATTATTAAAAATAATCGTATATTTATCATCAAAACAAAAATATAGAATTGAGAATTTTCTAATTCCAGGAGAAAAGGCTTTTTGTAAGCTACATAAAGAAATCAATAAACAATATATTTGAAGGTTTTCTAGCTCAGTGCGCTGTATAAAAATTGACTCTTTTAGGTGGGGCAACTTCTGAATTATTTCCTGCTCGAGCAAGCTGAATAGATTCTATTTTGAAAATTGCTAAGTCTTTTATCTTTTTTCGAAGTTTAACTAC
>NHCU01000051.1 GCA_002167365.1 Betaproteobacteria bacterium TMED41
TTTTTTTTTTAGGTATTAGCTCTGTGAGTAAGAGGTAAGAGGTATGGGGGAAAGTTGAATGCGCGCATTTTTTACCAAAAAAAATGAAGAGAGACCAATTAATTTTGTTGATTCGTCCGTTGTCATCAACGGCGACCTAGTATTCGGAAAATCATTAGAAATACAAGGTTCAGTTTATGGAAATATTCTTTCAGACTTTAAGTCTATTTCTTTCTTGACTATTGGTAAAGATTCGAAAATAAGCGGAGATGTGTTATCGGGCAATATAGTTGTTTCTGGAAAGGTGTTTGGGAATTTATTTGCTCAACACATTAAGATCGAAGAATCAGCAAAGATTGTAGGAAGTATTAAATACAAATCAATTGAAGTTCACTCTGGTGCAAAAATTAATGGCTTGATAACCCCTTTTGTACAAACTAAAAATACTTTTTTTGATGATAAAAAAATAAAACAAAAACAAAATTACACCGATGTCTCTAATTCCAGCCAACTAGTTACAAACATTTCATCTAATAAACTGACTTCACCTATTATGGAGATAAAAGCGTAGATGGAAACACTCAAAATACTTGTTGTTAGCCAAAAGGGCGGCGTGGGGAAAAGCACTCTCTCTACTAATTTTGTTGCTTGGTATGGTGAGAAAAAAAAACAGTCCTCTGTACTACTAGATTTTGACCCTCATGCGTCCTCTAGTACTTGGATAAAAGAATTAAGTCCAAGAAATGTCAACTTTAAAGAAGTTTCATCCTCTGATTTTTCTGCGCAAAGATGGTTCATGGGAGCAAGAACTATAATCAGAAAAGTAAACGGCACATACAATGTAGCAGTAGCTGATGTGACATGGACTAGTGGTATGAATTCAGATTTTCTCAAAGAGTTTGATTTGGTTATAGTGCCCACAAGTGTCTCTCAGTTAGACATTGATGCAACCCAAAATTTTATCCAGCAAAATATTAGTTCTTTTCAAAAAAAGAATAGTTCCTTTGCTAATAAAAGATTGCCTCCTTCATTAATGCTACTTCCATCAATGGTGACAAATGAACAATTAAAGACAAATCCTTTTACAAATAAAAACTTTAATTTCCCTTTTCTACTTCTACCCCCAATACCATATGACACAAATGTTAGATCTCTTTTTAAAAATGAATTTGTTCATCAAAGTAAACTTCATACCAAACATTTGTTTGAAATTTGTTTTGAGGCAATTAGTCAGGCTGGAAAAGTTAAGTTAAAAGAAAAAACGACTAAATTAACTAAGAAAACTAGTTTACAAAAAATAGAAAGAATTCAAGGTAATCCATCCTTTTCAACTAATCAAGTAAAAAAAATATGGGCAACCAAAACGAATGTTCATGACAATCAAAATATTGCTAGAATCATTAAGTCAGAAGAAAAAAACACAAAAAGTTTTATAAGAAAAAAATCATGGCTCGAAAAAATTACATCTTGGTGAAAATTTGCAAATTCGTACGAATGACCCTAAATATTTCGATATTTTTTTTGACTTGCAGTTCCGCAATCTATGCAGCCGGTTGGGAACAGATTGCCACGGGTTCTAATTTTAAAGAATATTTTAAAAATGCACATAGAATCGGAAGAACAGCATCAATAATAGCAATGAGAGATTACTCCTCCGAAATGACTCAAGGTGACATGACCTATCTCTCAGTAAAAAAACTCTACCAGTTTGACTGTTCTCGATCAAAGTTTAGGCTCACATTAGTAGAGAAATATGAGGAAAACATGTTGGGAGGTGAATTATGTTACGTGTCTAAAACTAAAACCTCCTGGGAAAATGTTAATCCCAATACTTTAAACGAGGTCGCAATGAAAAAAGCTTGCAAAAAAAAATAATATTCTCTCCTGTTGCTTAAAACAAATCCATCAATCGATTTGGCCATTAAATAGATATAAACTTAGTATAAATTACAAATCGGCTTTATTATTGAAGCATTAAATCACCTTACATAGTAACATTTAGTGTATTTTGAACTTTGGTAAAATAAATTTCTTTAATGAACCAAATAAAAACATAATTATTTGCTACACATATCCTTGAGAAGAATTTTTAGCAATGATTAAGTCATCTATAAAACTAAATTTTATAATAATGGTATTTACTGTTTCTAGAAACATTATGGAGAGGTAAAAAAAAATGATGGATATTATTTGGGGAAGATATTCTTTTTTACTTTATTTGAGTTCGGTATTTTTGATTTCGCTTATTTCTGGATTTTTCGTCATAGAATTATGGTTTCTTAGCATCATCATAGGCTTTTTAACTGCCTTTGCTTGGAAAGACTTCTTTCAAAAAAAACATGGCGTTGTAGCAAATTATCCACTTTTGGGAAGATTTAGGTATTTGTTAGAGAGTATCAGACCTGAGTTAAGACAGTATTTTTGGGAAGCAGATACTGAGGAACTACCATATTCCAGAAACCAAAGAGCAATGGTTTATCAAAGAGCTAAAGGAGAGTTGGCCGCTAGACCTTTTGGCTCGGTTAATCACATGTATGAAGAAGATTTTAGTTGGTTGAATCATTCCATGGTCCCCAGACACATAAACGATAAAGATTTTAGGGTCCTAGTTGGAAGTGGGAATAAAAGTTATTCGATTTCTGTTTTAAATATATCCGGAACATCCTTTGGAGCACTTTCACCTCCGGCAATACAATCTTTAAACACCGGAGCAAAAATTGGAAACTTTGCTCACAATACTGGGGAAGGTTCAATTTCACCTTATCATCTAAAGGGGGGTGGTGATCTAATTTGGCAAGTTTCAACTGGTTACTTTGGTTGTAGAACAAAAGAAGGCAGATTCGATCCTGTTAAATTCTCCGAGAAGGCCAAAAAAACTCAAGTTAAAATGATTGAAATTAAAATTAGCCAAGGTGCAAAACCTGGTCATGGCGGAATGTTAATGGCAGCAAAAGTTACTGCTGAAATAGCCAGCACTAGAGAAATAGAACCCTTCAAAGATTGTGTTTCTCCATCTTCACACTCGGAATTTTCAACACCAAACCAATTATTAGACTTTGTCGAAAGACTCAGAAATTTATCGGGTGGCAAGCCTGTCGGAATTAAGATGTGCATTGGACATCCTTGGGAATTAATATCCATAGTAAAGGCAATGACTGAATCAAATATAACAGTTGATTTCATAACTGTTGATGGTGCAGAGGGTGGCACTGGAGCAGCTCCAGTTGAATTTACTGATCATATTGGTTCACCTTTGTCTGATGGTGTTGTATTTGTTGACAATGCTTTGATTGGTGCGGGGTTAAGAGACAAGGTTAAAATCGCAGCCTCCGGTAAAGTTGTTACTGCTTACGACATTGTCAGACTGTGTGCTCTGGGAGCAGATTGGGTTAATATGGCCAGACCTTTTATGTTTTCAATCGGGTGTATTCAAGCTCGTGATTGTGCATCTAGTAATTGTCCAACTGGAATCGCTACAATGGATCCATCAAGATATAGAGTATTGGACGTTCAACAAAGAGCAAAAAGAGTTGCAAATTTTCACAAAAACACTGTGTATGCTGTGGCGGAAATGTTAGAGTCAACAGGGTTAGGTCATCCGTCAGACCTCACTAGAAGATATATAGTTAGAAGGCTCTCTGCTAGTCAAATAAGGTTAGAGGATCAGATCTATCCTAAAGTTGAAAAAGGAGCTCTTTTGCGCAATGAAAAAGTTGAAGATCCTCGACTTGAGGTCTACTGGCCAAGAGTTAATGGTAATAGTTTTAATCCGATTGATGAAAAAAGCATTGAGGCTGCACTGGAAAAAGAATACAAACAAATTAACTAGCAAAGGAAATATTGAACGTGAAAGCATCAGATCTCTTTATTAAAGCACTTGAAAACGAGGGTGTTGAATATATATTTGGAGTGCCCGGGGAAGAAAACCTTGATTTTGTCGAGTCTTTAAGAAAGTCTTCAAAAATAAAACTAATTTTAAACAGACATGAGCAAGGTGCTGGCTTCATGGCTGCAACATATGGTCGAATTACTGGTAAAGCTGGAGTTTGTTTAGCTACTCTTGGTCCAGGTGCCACAAATTTTGCTACTCCAGCAGCTTATGCCGATCTTGGGGGATTCCCTTTGATAATGATCACCGGTCAGAAACCCATAAATAAGTCCAAACAAGGCCAGTTTCAAATAGTTGACATTGTTCAGTTATTCGACCCAGTTTGTAAACTTTCAAAGCAAATAGTCAATGGCAATTTGATACCCTCGCTTGTGAGAGAAGCTTTTAGGCTAGCCGAAGAAGAAAAACCCGGGGCTGTTTTACTTGAATTGCCTGAGGATATTGCCGAGGAGGAAACTGATACCCCTGTAATTCCTCCACATCCGAGATTTTATGCTATTGGTTGTGACGAAGTTTTAACTAAGGCCGCAGAAAAGATCAAATATGCGAAGAATCCCTTGGTTTTAATTGGCGCAGGCGCTAACAGAAGGAATATAAGAAGAACAATTTCTAACTTCATTGGACATTTGAAAATCCCTTTTTTTGTTACTCAAATGGGTAAGGGGGTTGTTGATGAAAGTTCAGAATTTTTTCTTGGAACTGCTGCGCTCTCTGATAAAGATTACCTCCATGATTACATTAAACATGCAGATTTAATAATCAATATTGGCCATGATGTCATCGAAAAACCCCCTTTCTTTATGGAGCATGGGGGGCCTGAAGTAATTCATATAAACTACAAATCTGCAAAAGTGGATCAAATTTATTTCCCCCAAACAGAAGTAGTAGGTCACATAGGATTATCACTTGATAGATTAATGGATTTGATAAACGAGCCTACTTCATATTCACTTGATTCTTTTTTAAAAGTCAAAAAAAATGTAAATGAAAAGATTCATGCTGGTTCTGATTCCGATGTGTTTCCAATGAAGCCACAAAGAGTAGTTTCAGACATAAGAAATATTATGGGGTATCACGATATCATTGCTCTTGATAACGGAGTTTATAAAATTTGGTTTGCTCGAAACTACCCCGCTTTTCAGCCTAATACTGTTTTACTTGACAATGCACTAGCAACAATGGGTGCCGGTCTACCCTCGGCGATGATGGCTGCGATGCTGTTTCCCAATCGAAAAGTTATGGCTATTTGCGGAGATGGAGGTTTCATGATGAATAGCCAAGAACTAGAAACAGCTGTCCGCTTGGGTCTGAATTTGGTAGTTTTAGTTTTAAATGACAGTTCATATGGGATGATTCGCTGGAAGCAATCCGGTGCTGGTTTTCCAGACTGGGGCTTGGAATATAAAAATCCCGACTTCATTCAATACGCTAATTCATATGGAGCAACTGGACATAGGATTAAATCTGCTGAAGACTTCTTCCTAGTAACTAACGAAGCCTTTAAATCGAAAGGAGTACATTTGATTGATGTGCCAGTTGATTACTCCGAGAACGTTAAATACCTAATTACTGATTTAATTAACCATAAAACAATTCTATAATATGACCAATATTCTCAAAGTACTTAACCCATTTGACGAGACTGACGTTGGAAGTGTAAATTTAGTTGATGAGAATACGATTGAAAAATACCTTGAAAATGCTCATCTTCTTCATAAAAATTCCAAAAAAAGACTGCCTGTTTATAAGAGAATAGAAATTCTTAAAAAAGTAGCTTTATTAATGTCTCAAGAGTCTGATGACTTAGCGTTGCTAATCGCATCAGAAGGTGGAAAACCTCTCATTGACGCAAGAGTTGAGGTAGCTAGAGCAATTGATGGAGTTGAGACATGTGCACATGATTTGGCAAACATAATCGGTAAAGAAATTCCTATGGGCTTGACCCCTGCGGCTGAAAAAAAGCTTGCATTTTCGATTCGAGAACCAATTGGGCCTGTTGTTGCTGTATCAGCTTTTAACCATCCTCTAAACCTAATAGTTCATCAAGTTGCACCAGCAGTTGCTATGGGCTGTCCTGTAATAGTCAAGCCCGCCGACGATACTCCACTTTGTTGCGAAAAATTCATCGACTTTTTATATCAAGCTGGTCTGCCTGAAGAATGGGCATCTTTTGCACCTTGTGAGATTCCTGTCGCGCAAAAACTAGTAACAGATCCTAGGGTTGCTTTCTTCAGTTTCATTGGATCTGCAAAAGTGGGATGGTATTTAAAATCACTGCTCGCACCAGGAACTAGATTTGCTCTAGAACATGGTGGAGCTGCTCCTGTGATTGTCTGTCCATCTGCAAATACCGATGAAATGATTCCCAAATTAATAAAAGGCGGCTTTTACCATTCTGGTCAAGTGTGCGTATCAGTTCAGAGAATTTTTGTGATAAACGGTGATGCAAGATTACTCGCTGAAAAGCTTGCCGCTGAAGCGACTAAATTGACAGTTGGAAATGCAATCAAAGAAACCACTGAGTGTGGCCCACTAATACGTCCCAGAGAAGTAGATCGCGTCGAAAGTTGGGTAAATGCGGCATTGATATCTGGGGCACAAGCTTTATGCGGTGGAAAAAGGTTATCCAAAACCACTTATGATCCAACTGTTTTGCTTAATCCTGATGCCTCACAAAATGTTTCAACTTCAGAAATATTTGGTCCCGTAATTTGTATTTACGATTGTAAATCTAATCAAGAGGCAATAGAAAAAGCTAATAGTTTGGAATTTGCATTCCAATCCGCAGTTTTTTCAAATGAGTTAAAAGAAAGCTTATATTTCTTCCATAACTTGGATTCCTCGGCTGTAATGATCAATGACCATACAGCATTTAGAGTTGATTGGATGCCATTTGCTGGCAGAAGACAATCTGGTTATGGGGTAGGAGGTATAGGATACACAATGGAAGACATGTCTCAAATAAAAATGGCAGTTATAAGTTGACATTACATAAATTGTTTTGTCCACTCTCTACTTCTTTCCCATAACTCAACTGCCAGAGCATCACTTTTAGCAATATCTGACGGAGTATCAATTCTTTTATTTGAGTAGTAATATCCATTTTCGGCATGTGGGGCTTCTAAAGAACAATAAACTATTGTTTTTATTCCCTCCTCAGGAGTTTGCATGCTCTTTATTTTTAACAGAGGTTTCAAAAAAAATGGAAGTGTTCTCCAAATATTTGTATCTACAATTCCTGGATGAAGGCAGTATGCTGAGACATTGGTACCAACTAATTTCTTTGCAAGTTCTCTGTTGAATAAAATATTTGCGAGTTTTGAAACTGCATACTCACTAATTCCAGTGATACTCGAAGTTTTCCCAATCACCAACTCCCAATCTATAAATCTAACATGTTTGTGTACTTTGCTAGTTATAGTAACAATTCTAGAATTCCTTGATTTTTTTAGAGAATTTAAAAGCAAGTTGGTTAATAAAAAATGGCCAAGGTAATTTACACCAAAACTAAGTTCGAAACCCTCTGAAGTTCTACCAGATGCTCCTGCTACTCCAGCATTGTTTATCAATAAACTTAGTGGCCTATTGGACTTTAAAAATAAATCAGCACAATTTTTTACCGATAATAGTGATTTAAGATCTAAAGGCAACCATTCGCAACTATTTTGACCAACCGAAGAATTTATTTCATTGATAACGATTTGATTTTTTTCCTCTGAACGGCCTGCAAGAACTATGTGAAAACCTGCCCCAGCCAGTTTTATAGCAGTGGCTTTGCCCAGCCCACTACTGGCACCAGTAATTAGTGCAATTTTTTTTTTACTATTCATATTCACAAATTTTATTGCTTCTAGTTAGTCATCAGTAATTTTTAATTTATGAGCATTTGTTTGAAAAAGTAGCTAATATTTAATTAAGCGTTACGATTTTTTAGCTATTGCTACTTTTACATTAAAGGACTCGGAGAGTTTTATAATCTACTTCTTTATTAATTAATTTTAATTATGGGATATAGTTTATTTTTTTTCGATCTACAGTGCTACAGTTACTTTAGTACTATCATGTCTTAAATTTGGTCCATCGTTGGCACCCCATTTTTCTCCCTGAATTAGTTGTATGTTTTTTTAACAAAGACTCACATAGTAAGAAATTATGGGAATAGTCTAAATTTGAGTCTTTTATAACACAGGCGAATAAGTGGGTGATTAAAGATAATTGTTACACAAAGTATTTTATGCTGCATCGTCTGCCCCGGATTTTATTTTTTCCATCCAATCCTCAGCAGTAATCAATCCAGCCTTTTCNGCCATTTTTTTATCTTTCGCAGAGATGACATCTTGAACACCATCTATTCTTTTCCAAGNAGCGAGAGGAAAATTACCACTGGAATCAGGAACNTTTTTGGAAGTGGCAAGCTTNTGATATTTATGTATATANCTTGGACAATTTTGCCACATTTCAGACAAGGTTACTTTCACCACAAGTTCTGAACCAGGATAAAGATCAGTATATTCTTTTGTTTTTTTTAATAGAGCTTTTCCTTGAACTCTATTTCTGTGCGGTTTTTCAAATGAAATAAATAACAAACCAACCTCAGAGTTCTTGGCAATGTTACCAGCTGAAAAAAACATTCCGTTACCATTAAAAATTGGAAAAATCAGTGTCTTAGAATCTACGATGCGAACAAATCCTGCACCACCACCTTTATACGAAACTGTTGGCCTTCCTTTTTCATCAACGGTACTCAAAAAAAAGAAATCTTGTGCCTCAATGAATTCTTTAGCATCACTGGAAAACTCAGTCATGCANACAAATTCTTCAACCCTGTCAGCTAAGGCTCTGGTCCCAAATTCATCCTGAAGAGCTCTGTGCGCCTCCTCATATAATCGGCTCATAACATTCTCCTAAAATTATTTCTCTTATTGAGCATCCTAAGTTATTATCTTCTAAGCTAATTTATTGTAAACATTTTTTTATAACTCTTAAAGTTTGTGAAATACTTATGCCAATTAAAGAGCTTCTAATACAGATTACTCGCCTTTTTTTAGCTTTAATTTTGGGTAATTTGATTGGACTAGCCACTTTCGCTTTTTACTGGACAGTTATTACCGCTATGAAAATTTGGGAGTTGGAAATACCAGGTGATTTTGTTAGTTTTTCTGAAATNAGCTATAGCCCTATATTAGCTTTATTCATGTTTGGTGGAAGTATTATCGCAGGATTTGTTTTTAACATGCTTGAAGGTCCAAGATCTCATGGTCCAGCAGACTTGATGGTTTCAATAAGAAAAGAAGAGTTGCCCAACCTAAAGGGGGGATTCATCACTTCTATACTAACTATTATAAGTGTTTCAAGTGGTTCATCAGTGGGTCTTTTCGGTCCAATCATCCATTTTGGGGGATGCATTGCGGCTGCATTAGAAAGACTTTTCAGATTGTTATCCAGAGGTGTAATACTNGCTGCAGGCGGGGCTGCTGGTATCGCTGCCCTGTTTTCTGCTCCAATTGCTGCCTGCATTTTTGCTCACGAAATGCTNCTTAGACGCTTTAGATCATCAGAATCTGCACCTGTTGTCATGGCTGCTTTGGGAGGATATTTTGGAGCAGTTATGGTTTTAGGGGACGACAGAAGATTCCTATCAGTAATGGGTGATCCACCTCCACTAGATCCGACTTCCCTCAGCCTTGCTATTCTTGTTGGTATTTTTAGTGGTCTTTTATCAAGTTTATATATTTATCTAATTGGAGCTGGTCCAGTATGGGCAAAATCNACTAAAGTCCATCCAATACTTAGACCTTTAATACCGGCAACTNTGCTTTTTTTAATTTCTCCCTTTTTTCCTCAACTCATCGGTCCNGGTATGTTTTCGGTCAATATGGCTTTGGCAGGTGAGTTCACATTTTATNTACTTTTAGTACTGGCNATTTTAAAAGTATTTGCAACTGCTTTTTGTCGATCTTTCGGGTTTCATGGTGGAATTTTGCTTCCTGCGGTTTTTTTTGGTGCGATGTTAGGAAGCGCATTTGACCTATTGGTTGGGAACGGGGGGCACTTATACGCCATTCTGGGTGCTGCTGCCTGCACAGGGTCAGCCATTGGTGCACCAATAGCGGCAGTAGTAATCTTATTTGAGATGAGTGGTGACTACCGATTCGTAATTCTTGCACTTGTAAGTGTTTCCCTGTCCTGTCAAATCAGTAGAACTCTAGTTGGAAGATCAACTTGGGATAGAGGGTTGTTCATAAGAGGTATTTCATTAGAGGACGAAAATGAACAACAAGCCAANCAAAAAAAAATAATTAGAGAAAAGAAAAGAAAATGAAAGTAAAATATTTATTATTTTTTTCAAACTTGAAATCTCATTTCATTAACTCAATATATATATTNGTTGCCGGAAGGATCCATAATTTAACCAAGCTAGCTTAATTCAAGGTGATAAAAATAAGTTAGATGGCCTCACCAAAACCCAAAGCACTGCCTTTGAATCAAAACCACAAAGTCATACACTCAATAACATTATAAAAAAAATGAGTCGAAATATTTAATCGAAATCGCATAGCTTATTTTAGTAATGATGATATTGAAATTGTTTTAAGTAAAAAAAGTTAAATGTGCGTGGATGTGTTTCCAAAAAGGGTGCGGGTGAGTTCATTCATCGTGATGTTTGTACAAGAGTTTTGTACATGAATNTATTATGGCTGAAACCACTNCTGTGCANTCTACCGACATTATTAACGGGTTACAAACAATAGAATTAGAAGACAAAATCCCTGAAAAAAAAACTATAGAAAATTTTTATTAGGCAGAATTGTCAAAAGATGCCTAATTTTAGAAAAGGAACTTAATACACGTAAATACTAACTATTTTTCAGTTAGCCGTTTTACAGAAAAAATGCAGCGAGATCGGAACAAAAATATCCTGAACAAAAAATTCAGGTGGGCTAGATCAATTGAACTCTGGGTTCATCCAGCTTGGGATGCTCACGCCGGCTCAATAATTTTCATGCCCTATCATTGTAAGCATTGAACGGAAAAATAATTCCGAATCGCTGCACATGTCAATCTTAACAACAAGTGAGAACTAAAAAAAGTATTTTGTTGTCAATCACTATATATATAAGACCATAAATAGTTTTTGTTAATGGTTCTTATTATTATTATTAATCACTAAACTATAGAAAATCATATATCGTAATGATTATTATTATCATAAATTTAGAAAGGTATGAAAATGCTAGGAAAATTAGTTCCTCAAGTTACATTTAGAACTCGGGTTAGGGATGAAAGCATAGGAGGAGATAATCCTTTTAAGTGGGTCGACGTGGATACAAATGATTTATTTAGTAATAAGAAAGTTATTTTGTTTTCATTACCAGGAGCCTTTACACCAACTTGCTCTACTTTCCAGCTCCCTGATTTTGAGAAGCTTTTTGGTGAATTTTGCAAGAGAGGCATAGATAAAATTTATTGCATTTCAGTAAATGATGCCTTTGTAATGAATGCNTGGGGAAGATCACAAAACATTAATAATATTCATCTTATTCCTGATGGAAGTGGAGAGTTCACTCGAAAAATGGGAATGTTAGTTAATAAGGATAATCTTGGTTTTGGTTTTCGTTCTTGGAGATATGCAGCAATTATAAATAATCATAAAGTTGAAAAATGGTTTGAAGAACCTGGTTTCGCAGACAACCATCTGGATGACCCATATGAAATTTCATCACCACAAAACGTATTAGCTTGCATTTGATTATAATTACCAAAATAAATCAACCTACATTCATCATGAATAAATTATCTACTTCATTTGGTTTCTTTTTTCTATCTCTATTTTTAGCTGGATGCGCCGAAATGTCTTCCGTCAAAAACGAGTATTCTCAAAACAACTTGAGGAAAGAAACAGGTGTCCCATTTGCAAATAATCAATTTACTTTTTCTTGGCAGTACACTGACTCGAGCTCTATGAAACCCAGAGGTGGAACAACGCTTGGGCAATATGTTACACTCGACAAAAATCCAAACCAAAAATGGAAAGCTTTAAGAAAAAACAATCTATCTCGTTTTGAGAGAGATAGACGAGCAATCCTAGCTATGACTGGAGCGTACAGAGTTAGTTTTGACTTTATCGAGACCCTGGGATTCAGCGAAAACTATTTCCCAACCCAGCCATATCAATCTTGGGGTACAGAGTACGTCTATTTGGTCGAGGACAAATCGAACTTTGTAAGTCTACAACATATATTAGTAATGTTTTTTTCAACTGGTGTTAATAACCAAGAATCTGAACCCATAGTCATAAAACACTGGCGACAAGATTGGAAATATGAAGACAAAAAAATTCATGTATTTCGTGGATTTAAAACTTGGGAGAGAATAGATTTTAATGATAAAACTGTCCAGGGCAAATGGTCGCAATCAGTTTATCAGGTGGATGATTCACCACGATACCAAGCAATTGGCAAATGGACGCATAATGCAAATTTTTCAAGCTGGCTAAGTGACGAAACTTGGAGACCACTGCCGAGAAGAGAGTTTAGTGTTAGAAATGACTATAATGTTTTGATCGGTACCAATAGACACACAATTACTCCAACCGGCTGGGTGCAAGAGGAGGAAAATCTCAAAGCTATTTTGACTTCCTCTGGTAATCTTAAAGGAACTAACCCTATTTTAGCTAAAGAAATCGGTGTTGCTCGTTACGAGAGAATCATCGGTCATGATTGGTCTGCTGGCGATAATTATTGGAAAACAACAAGTCCATTTTGGAAAAAAGTCAGAAACACATGGAATGGTTTCCTGGAAGACGAATCAACGATAAAATTCATAAAAAACAAGGAGGGACCCCCGCTTTTCATGACTATGTTTGCTCTAGCTGAGGAAAATACTGAAGGTAGCATTTCATCAGAAGCGGAGCAAAGGCTTATAAAAAAAACGATTGAGAGTTATTTAGAAAAATTTGAAAACTAGATGTGATTAATTAACAATTTTTTTTCTTACCAAAATATTTATGTAGGCTGAAGACATCAAAGGAAGTTCTATGTTATGGCTTAGCCCCAATCTAACCAGGTCTCCCAAAATATGTTCGTGTTCAGTCCTTTTTTGGGCTTGAAGATCCCGCAACATTGACGAGGTAAAATCTGAAGCAGGTTTCATTAAGATTTCAAGAGATTTTTTTTGAGCTTTAGAATCAACCCTATAGTTTTTGATTTCTGCAACTTTCAAAGCTTCCTCATACATTTTTATCATTAAACCTTCACCAATTTTAGAGGAAGTAATTTCTCCCACACAGGTATTAAAGAGACAAGTTGAACCTGCTAGAGTTGCTAAAAAAGTCCATTTGTCCCACAACGCTTGTAGAATNTTTTCAGNGTATATAGTTTTAAATTTAGCGTTTTCGCAAATATTTTTAAATTTTATTGCAGTATTAACTAAGTCAGATTCAATTGAACCAATTGTGAGGATCTGTATGGGATTTAATTGTTTAATAACGTTTTTTGNAGTTAGAACTGAAGCAATATGAGCGGCACCAGCCAAAACCTTATTTTTCCCAAATCGATTTCTCAGAAATTTAATATGTGANATNCCGTTTAAAAGGGGCAAAAAGACAGGTTTGTTGGATAGAACAAGATTTAAATCATNTAAAGAAGACTCTAGATCATAAGCTTTACAGGTNAATATAACCAAATCAAAACTTTGCTTTTTATTGCCAATCGATAGTGTATTAGCCTTAACAAGGCAATCACCATGAGGACTTTTAATCGATATACCAAAAGTATTAATGAACTCTGCTCTTTTTTTACGAACAAAAAAAGTAATGTTTGCTCCGGCCTCAACTAATCGAGCACCAAAATAACCCCCTACGCCGCCCGAACCCAAAACTAGTATCTTCATGTGAATGATATTAACAGATTAAAATCTGTTAATTGAAAAATAAAAAAAACCCAGAAACATACGTTTCTGGGTTGAATTCACCTTTTCGGTGAAGGAGACATATAGAAATTATACTTCAAAAAATTGTGCATTGCCACAAAAAAATAAGTAGTAACCCTTAAATAATGACATTATTTTTTAAACCCTATTTTTATTAAATGTTACTAAAATGTAGCAATATCTATTATTTTTTGTTTAAATNGCACTAATACTNTATAANAAATAGTAATAACTAAAATNAANTGACTTAGGATTTACNAAATTTGTAATGTTTTTTTAAAAACTTTGTTCAATAAACAAGAAAAATANTGTTATTNATGAACTCATTTNACTTCAATCAACTCAACATCAAAAATTAANGTCGCATTTGGAGGAATCACACCACCTGCACCTCTAGAGCCATAACCCATGGACGAAGGGATGATCAATGTTCTTTCCCCCCCCTCTTTCATGCCCTCGACTCCTTGATCCCAACCTTTGATCACCATACCTGCTCCGAGGGCAAAATTAAATGTCTGACCTCTGTCCTTAGAACTGTCGAATTTTTTACCGCGGCCTTCTTTTGAGGATGTGTCATAAATCCAGCCGGTATAATGAACAAATACCGATTTTCCAACTGTGGCTTCAGTTCCATTACCGATATTTTTATCGATTTTGTATAATTCCTTTACAGGTTCGTTAGGTAAATCACCAGCAATGCCATACGTCGCAGTAGTAGTTACAGCAAATAACGACCCCAGTGCAAAAAAACTGGTAATTTTTTTAAGCAAATTTTTTAACATTTTATTTTCCATCATAAGAGTCAATTATTTATATTAATAAAAAAAACACAAAAAATATATGAAATCGTTTGCCACCTAAAAAAAAAGGGGCATATAGCCCCCTTCGATTATAGTTATCTGTTACAAAGTGTTGTTTACGCAGCTTTACGACTACGGGTTGTCTTAGGCGCAGGTTGGCTAACAGATGCTTGCTTACTAGTTGTTTTGGATGCAGCTTCAACGTTGTTTTCTACAAGTTCAAATACTTGTTTGGCTGCATTAGATAATGCATCATAAGTGGAGGTAGAAGCAGCAATTGAGGATTTAGTCATTTCTACTATTCCTTCACTGCCAGCTGGCGCATTTTTAGAAAATTCAGCAACACTTTCAGATACATACTTATTAAATTCGGAAGAATTTATTTCGGACAACTCGGATACATCCTTAACTAACTTTGAGTTAATTTTATAAACAGACTTGAAATAGTCGGTAAAATCTTCTTGCAATGAAGAAAATTCGGTTTTGGTGATAGTGGTAAAGTCTTGTGGATCCTTCACACCCATGTATTTAGAACTTATTTGATTCAATTTATCGAAATTAGATTTGCAATAGTCAATGTTTAATTGACTAATTTTCTCAAATGATTCAACATATTTGCTTGTGAAATCAGATGAAATTGATTGGTTTTTCTTGACAATATCTAAATATTGATCTGGTGTTGTAAAAAATTCCATAATGCATCTCCCTGAAATTAAATAGTTGCTTAAAGTGAATAACAGTGAATTGTATTGCACTGCAATATAGGTATATTAATGTTGCGATGCACAAAAGTCAATAGTTTTTTATAAAATACTTTTATCAGAGCTTAAAAATGAAAAATTTAATAATAACTGGTGCTAATCGTGGAATTGGTTTGGGCATTACAAAGGTTATGTTGTCTCAAAACCATACAGTAATTGCCACAACAAGGAATATTGAAAATTCCGGAGATCTGCAGAATCTTAAAAATAAGTACAGTAAAAATCTTAAAATAGTTAGGCTAGATTTGACAAATAAAGATTCACTTTTGAGTTTTTCTAAGAAAATTCCTTTCAACCATCTAGACATTCTTATTAATAATGCTGGAATTATGGAAGGGAATTCTCTAAATATTGCAAACACAGATAAAACATTTCAAGTAAATACGTTGGGACCAATGCAAGTTACTCAAAAGTTAATAAAAAAACTATTAAATTCTAATAGTGCAAAAGTTTTTTTTATGAGCAGTAAAATGGGTTCAATTGCAGACAATATGAGCGGAGGACATTACAGTTACCGTATGTCCAAAACTGCACTAAACATGTTCTGTCGTTCCTTTTCAATCGACTATCCAAAAATAATCACCATGGCTCTTCACCCGGGCTGGGTAAAAACTGATATGGGAGGTCCAAATGCAATAATATCAATAAAAGAATCTGCAGTTGGACTGTCAAGTCTGATGTTAAAAGCAGAAAAAAACATGTCTGGAAGATTTTTTGACTACAATGGAAATGAATTACCTTGGTAATTGAATTAATTTGATCTTTGCACTTTAAATATGACCTCGTTTCTTCTTAACCATGGAAGGGTAAAAGGGTCATTATATCTGGCAATTTGAGCTGGACCGATAATCTCAAAACCTTGATTTTTTAACCAGCTTTGAAGCTCAATGGTTCTATCATCTATTTTAGCTTCTGTAGTCCAGCCGCTAAAAACAACAACAGCCGCCAAATGTGCCGGAACAACTTTGAGTTTCACATTTTTATCATTTGGACTTGGTAAATCACTTATTGAGTAGTTTTTCGGCATTACAAAGTGTAATTTCCAACTAGCCTCGTCTGGCATTACTGTAACAGGAGCTGTCATTTGTATTTTTGTGCTTGAGCCATCTAAGCTTTTATTTCCACCAAAAATATAGCTTGCAACTCTTCTGAACCCTTTTCGGCTGGCAGAATCAAAAGAACCATCGAGCTTTGTTTCAGCAACAATAAATTCAGCATATTTCCTCAATTCAAATGGAGGTTCACTATGTAGTAAATTAAAATCTGGCTCTTCAATTGCCATAATGTTTGCTGAGAAAGTTAAAGCAGGCACAATCAATAACCAATCTAACAGACTCCAATTTTTTTTTTTAAGAACAGACAAAATCACGATAAAAACTCCAAACAGTAATTAAAATACTGATTAATAATATAAAAATTACCTTTAAAAATAACTTAAAAAATTTGACCATTAAAAATCAAAGACGTTCCTGAAGCCAAATTCTCGTTTTATGAAATGGGTTGGTAATACTGGTATTAAATTTTTTAGAAGATAGCTCTTTAAGGCCTGGAGACTTTGCAAAGAAAGAATTTTGAGACTGAATTAACCATTTAACTAGTTGGCGACTATTCTCTAAGTTGCTTATAAAACTCCAAATAAGTTTCTAAGTCATCTACAGTATCTATGCCTTCAAGACGATTGAACAGACTAACACCCAAAACACTATGGCTTTCATTGTTTAAAATTGATTTGGCACCATTTTGACCACTTAAAAGTATTAATTTCTCAAAGTATGAAAAAGGAAACACCGAAGGCACTCCTAAAAAATTTTCATATTTGGTAGCAACGACTCTACACCCATCAAATTTTGAAATCAAAAATTTATAATCGATTTTTTTTAGCCAAATCTGGTCTGCTAATGCAATCAGTAATGAGTTGTAATTTGCCTTGTTATTTATCTTTGTTACACCAACAGAAATTGAAGATCCGATACCATTAGACCAATCATCATTAATAATTGGATGGGCTAAATCATCAACAACAGAAACAACTTCGTCTTTAAACGCTCCTACAACAACAAACAAGTCATCATTAAAGATAGGTTTTAATTCCATAAGTACTTTATTAATCATTGGTTTTTTATCAATTGTTGCCAGCTGTTTTTTGAATCCAAATCTTGCCCCTTGCCCCGCAGCTAAAACCAAACAAGCCATTTTGTTCATTTTTGGTCTTTAAAAGAAATAATTTTTTCCTTTCCATGTAACATTCCATGACATTCCGAAAGTATTGATAAAGCAATACTTTCAGGAAGTTGGCCGCCAATATCAATCCCGGCAGGAGAAGAAACAGTTGTTTTTAGTGAACCTTTTGCTAATCCCGCTTTTTTAAGAACGTCCGTGAACCGGCGATAAGGTCCAAGCAAACCGACATACTTTAAATCCAAATTCTGAATTTTAAGAAGTGCCTCAGCATCTATATCAATGCTATGTGACATTATGATTGCGGCATCAACTCTGAGCTTTTTTGAATGCAAAATTAAATCTTCATCGATCTTCTTTAAAATGTAATCCACAATTTTAAATTTTTCCCTTCTTGCATTTGCCACTCTTGGATCAACTAAAGTCACCATCCAACCTAATTCTTTTGCAATTGTAATAATCGGCATCGCATCGACTCCACCACCAAAAATGAGTAAGTGAGGTTCAGGTAATATCTTTGTAATCAACCATTCCTCTCCATTAATTAATTCAATTTGACTCAATTTTTCTTGATTATGATGTTCGTGCTTAATATAACTCTCGTCACCGCCAATTTTTTGATAGTAAGAACCAGTATTCCTACTTTGCAAGACCTTAAAAACATTGGAAAGATCTAAATCATTTTCTTTGGTTATTAATTGCAACATAATATAAATTTTGCCTCCGCAACCCAAACCAAATTGGAAAGTAATATCATCACGATCAGAACTGTCATAAACAAGCATACTTGTTTTTTTGAATTGCATGACTTTCCTGGAATTTAGAACAATATCTGCTTCTAGGCACCCGCCACTCAAAAGTCCAAATTGTTGTCCATCTCCATTAATCAACATATATGAACCGGCTTTTCTGTATGCTGAACCCTCAGTTTTATAGACTGTTCCTAAAACCCACGGAGTGTTATCTCTGTGTGTATACCAAAAACGTAAGAGATTAGATAATTGATTACTCATTTTGCTGAAACACAGCCAACTATTTTTGTCAAAATAATTTATTAAACAAGTTCCAGCCCTGATTTGGTCAATGGAAACTCAGTGATTCTCTTACCAGTCACAGCAAAAATAGCATTAGTAACAGCAGGTCCAACTATAGGAGTTCCAGGCTCACCAATCCCTCCAGGACTCTCATTTGAACTCACTATTTTTACCTCTACCTCTGGCATCTCAGCCATTCTCAATGTTGGATAATTTGGAAAGTTACTCTGCTCTACTTCTCCATCCTTAAAAGTAATCTCACTACGCGCAATGGCACTTAATCCATAACCCATTCCACCCTCAAGCTGCGCCTTGATGATATCAGGATTAATGGCAACTCCACAATCTACAGCAACATATAACTTGTCAACATGTACCTCATCCCCCTTCACAGTTACATCAGCAACTACCGCAAGAAATGATCTAAATGTATAACTTGAAGCAAAACCTCTTTTTTGGTTAAACTTCCATCCGGACATATCACGAGCAACCTTAATCACATTAGCAAAACGTTGCTGCTGGGGAGTGCCTTTCTGTAAAAGTGACAGCCTTAACTCAATCGGATCCCGAGAAGCCGAATAAGCAACCATATCCATTAAAGATTCCATTGCTAATACATTCTGGGTGTGGCCAACTGCCCTCCACCATAAAACAGGAATAGGAGTTTGAAAATCACTGTTGCCAACAGCTTGATTAGGAATATCGTAGAGAGTATCGCTTATGCTTTCTACGTTAAAATGATCAATTCCATCTTTTACTATTACCGATTCAAAAGGCCCACCTTTGGCAATTGATTTAACGGCCACTCTATGATCCCAAGCTACAATATTTCCCCTATTATCCAAGCCAATTTTTACTTTTTGAGTAGCCATCGGCCTGTACCAACCACCCTTAACATCATCTTCCCTACTAAAAAGTAATTTGACCGGAGTCTTTCTTCCTAATAAATCAAATGCAAGTGCAGCCTCTACAAGATAGTCACAATTTTGTGAAACTCTCCTACCAAATGATCCACCAGCATAATATGTTTTAATTTGAATCTGCTCAGGTTTTATCTTTAAAACTGTAGCCAAAGTCCCTTGGACAAGTGTTGGAATCTGACAGGCGTCATGGAGGAGTATTCCATCCTTAGTTGGCTCAATCACACAATTTACAGGTTCCATTGGAGAATGTGCCAAAAAAGGCATAAAAAAATCAGCTTCAACAAATTTATCAGCTGTTTTTAACTTCTCTACAGCTTGTTCAGTCGTATACCCTTTTTTTGCTTGATAAACTGGCTTAGCCAAAAGTACCTTATGATCTTCGATCATTTCCTCAGTGCTTCTTGTTTCAGCCTTGGAAAAATCCCAACTTGTTGTTATCTTCTTTCTAGCTTCAAAAACCGCCCAGGTATTTTTCCCATATACTGCAACTCCAGTATTATTTGGAAGTGCCTTAGCATCAATAAATCCAACTGCACCCTTAGCACCTGATGCATCAAAAGATTCTAATGTGCCGCCAAACTTAGGGCTTCTAATAATTGCAACATAAACCATACCAGGTACTTTTACATCAGACGAATACATAGCTCGACCGGTCGTCTTATCAAAATTATCTTTTCTATTTAACTTTTCATTACCTATAAATTTGAAATTTTTTGGGTCTTTTAATATCGGTTTCTTGGATGGTGTAAAATTTGCAGCCTCATCTATAAACTCTCCAAAATGAGCTTTGTTACCATTTGCAAATAAATAACCATCAGAAACTCCTATTGAGCTTTCCGATACAGACCACTTCTTCGCAGCTGCTTTTACTAAAACCTCACGCGCAGCAGCTCCAGCTTCTCGATATTGGATGAAAGAATTAGGCATCGCTGTAGACCCACCAGTACCCTGGACACCAAAAAATAAATTCTTATATTTCTTTGCATCTGCGGGTGCGAACTCAACTTTGGTAGTAAGCCAATTAGCGTCTAATTCTTCGGCTACCAAAGTAGTTAAGCCTGTAGTAGTTCCTTGACCCATTTCAAAATGCTTTGAAATAACAGTTACAACTCCATTACGTTCAATCTTCACAAAAGGATTAATAAAAACATCTTTTGGTGTAGAACCAGTGGCAGCAAGTAAACCTTTAGAATTAAAACCTATAAATAAAGCAGTGGAGGCAATTGAAGTTGTTTTTAAAAAATCACGCCTGGATTCTGATAATGTTGTCATGACTATGCCTCCAGTTTTTTCGAGGCTAATTTAACAGCATCTTTTATTCTCAAGTAGCACATGCACCTGCACGCATTTCCTGCCATGCTATTTTGAATTTCTTCATCAGAGGGATTTTGATTATTTTCCAATAACGCAATTGCCGTCATGATTTGACCAGACTGACAATATCCACACTGAACGACATTTTTATTTACCCAAGCTTCTCTAACAACTGAGGCAACAGTCGTGTTTGCCCCTTCAATAGTTGTGATCTCTTTGTCTTGAGCTTGCTCAACCTTTAATTGACATGATTTTACTGCTAGTCCATCAACATGAACTGTACAGTTTCCACAGGATGCTACACCGCAACCAAACTTGGTTCCAGTCAAACCAATTTGATCTCGAAGAACCCAGACTAATGGTGTTTCAGGTTCAGCAGAAATAGACTCAGCTTTCCCATTGATATTTAGTCGATATTGCATTTTCTCCCCCCCAAGGATAATTGTAGCAAACTCAGTAACAACAAGATTTGTAAAATATTTTAAATATTGACAGAAACTAAGTTACGTAAAGTAACCATACTTTAGAATACAAAATAAAATTATAAATGTAAATTGGTAACCTTTAAGTAATTTAAAATAAAAAAAGCTTCTTTAATGGGCAAAAAAGCTTCATTAATGTGCGTTTTGCAAGTAAGATAGTAACCTTATGGTGACTCATAAAATTTTCTATGAAAAAAAATAATGAAATTGAAGCCAATGTGTTTATCAAAGTTTGTCCATCTAGAGATGTAATTTCTAGATTAAGTGGAAAATGGACAATCTTAATTCTAGCTTTATTAAAAGATAGTCCAAAGAGATTCAATCAAATAAAAAAAGAAATCGAAGGCATTTCTCAAAAGGTGTTAACCGAAAATCTTAGAAGCCTGGAACGTGATGGATTAGTAAGTAGAAAAGTTTATACTCAAAGTACTCTTAGGGTTGAATATAATACAACTTCTGAATCTAAAGAATTGTTAAAAATTATTAAACAACTTACAAATTGGTCCGAGCAAAACTGGTTGAAACTGAAAAGAAATAATGAGCTCCACGATGCCAATAATAGCCGATCACTTTAAGAGATAACTCTTTTTTATTCGTTAAATCAAAAAAAATTTAAATCTAATAAAAGGATTACTCGTATCTTTTTATTGTCACGTATTTGCAACTTATTCGAGGTGCTGAAATATACGAAAATCTGCTACAAGCACTTGTTTGCATAGTTTGACCAAATCGTTAGCAGTTTTTTAACCGCAAAATCACGTAATTTCCCTAACAAAACCAAAAATAAAAAGCGAATCCTATCATACTTTTGAATACTACCAACAATAAAAAATACTAAATTATCAAAATCAAAGATAAAACTATTAAAAAATTTCTGGTTAAATTCATATGGTTATTCAGCCGGTACGAATAAAAAGAAATTAATGCGATATTATATTTGTATCTAACAAAAATCAATTCGAAATTCCAATTTTCAACAAAAGGTTGAGTTTTGTTAATAAAGAAATGCCAATTCAATTAAATATGATTTCCGTCCTAACAAATTATTATCTGAAAAAAAACTGATTGGGGAAAAAAATGAAACTTTACTTTTGGTGGGTTAACTTTACTCACGGTATAATTAGAAAGATTTATGGGCTATCTGAAAAATTAAATGAAGTATCCAAATCGTCTGGCACAAACGTAACTAAACGTATCAAATCTGACCAAGAATTTTAAGAAATTAATCTAAATCTTTTTCTTTTTTGGAAGGTTTATAAGTACACAAAAAAGTATGAAGCTTGTCTTCGAATTTATCATCATTCAACTCTCTCCATAATTTTACTTTCCTGTTTTGATCAAGCCTATTATTTATATTTTCACCCCTCTTTACCCAGGTTTGGCTTAAATTTCTGAGCAAGTTTTTTGAGCAATCCGCCTCTTCAAGAGAATATACAAGTGAAAACTTACTCATACTATTACTAAACTTTAGTATGGTCCAGACTCTAGGGTACTGTCTCCAAGTAAAGGTTTCGGGTATCAACAAAAAATCAACATCGTTTTTAGAACCATAACTTTCATAACTTGCATAAGCCACTCGAATTGAGGTAACAAAAAAAATTATCGCAAAGACACTCCAAATGCATAAAAAAACATACTGTTTCATTAATAAAATTCCCAAATAAAGTTTTGGTAAATTAAAAAAAAGTAATAGTTTAAAAAAAATAACAACTGGCTATCAAATACAACCTTACATGTTTTTTTAATTCGTAGCATAACTAAAACTTGAAACCCCCAATCAAATTATATGACTTAAAAACTTACTTGTTTGAAACGTTTTTTGATAATAAAAAGTATTTTTTAAACATTAAGATGATAAAACATTACTTTAAAATTCTGATGCAAAAAGAACCTGGGGAAAAAATATTTTATGACCACTTTATATTTGAGAACAAAAAACTACATGGAAAACTAACATCATTACAAGCCTATTTATAGAAATAGTTACAAAAAAGTTTTTTTCTAGCTGTTTGTAAGTTGTCAGTTTTCACAATTTTTAATAATTAAATCTAAAATAATCTACAAAAAAATAGGACCAACAGTAATGGTTAGCATTTTCAATACAAACAGGTAATATTTTTTGGAAAAATTAATTTTTCAGTTTTCCAAGTTATTAAAAAAAAGGTGGCATTTCTTTCTTTGCAATCTCTTAATGTATTGGTTTGCAGATAGAAATTTTTAAAGATTTTTGAAATTACTTTTTTCTTAAGTTATATAACCCAAGATTTAACAAATATTAGGAACTTACAATAAAAATTTGAATTATAAAAAAATACCCAAAAACTGTCTGTCCACTTCAAAAAAGTTTTTTTGCTTGAAATACATGTTTCAGAACCTATCCTTTGCGAAGTCTCTCTTAATTTTGAAATATCCAAGTTTAAAGTCTTTAACTCATGGTGATGGCCGATTAACCAGGGTTCAATCTCATATCCAGAAACTTCACAATGAAACTGAAGTGCAAGGACAAAATTTTCAATTGAAAAAGCTTGGTTCGTAGTAATTTCAGATGATGCTAATAGCCTTGCTCCAACTGGTAAGTCAAACGTCTCACTATGCCAATGAAGTACTCTTTTGTTAACTAACTCAGATAGACAAGATTTTTCGCCTTTTGCACTAAGTTTGAGTAAACCCCATCCAATTTCTTTTTTTTTGTTTGAAAAAACCCTGGCTCCCATTGTAAATGCAATTAATTGAGCACCAAAACAAATGCCTAAAGTTGGTTTTTTTTTCACCAAACGTTTTTCAATTGAATTGATTAAAGTGCTTAACCAAGGGTAATCATGAACATTATTGACGCTCAATGGTGAGCCTAACAACACCAATAAATCTGATTGAAAAATTTCACCAGTTGAAAATTCATCTACTCCAATTCTTTTATATATTATGACGTATTTTTTTTGTAATAGAATCTGCTCTAACGCCCCCAACCCTTCGAAAGATAAAAGTTGAACAACTACGCATGTTAGTTTATGTTTTTGAGATTTCAAAAAATTTAAAATAAATAGTTCAATTAATTAAATATTATAGTTATGACTATAAATGTTATTCGTTATTAAACGTTAAAGAGACTATTTTTTTGTTGCACCGCAATCAAAAGAAAAAACTGTAAAGTTTAAATTTTATTTTTTAAATTATTAATAAAGATGAGCTTAATGTAGAATAAATAGGGTTATATATCAAACAGAAATGTCATTACTAACTATGTAAATTTTCAAAATTAATTTGTGTTAGTGAAAGTATTTATTGAAAAAGACTTGCATTAATTATATAGTTTCAAAAAAAAACTGCAGAATAAAACTTGGAGATATAAAATGAATGACTTAAATGTTGCCAAAAACTTTGGCGGAATCAAATCTTTAGGGATCATTAAAGACACTTACGACAACTTTATTGGTGGAAAATGGATAAGTCCAGTAGATGGACAATACTTTGATAATCCCACACCTATTACTGGAGCAACTCTTTGCAAAGTAGCCCGTTCATCCTCAGCAGATATTGAGCTTGCCCTTGACGCCGCGCATGCTGCAAAAGATAAATGGGGATCAACTCCAGTAACAGAGAGAGCAAGAGTATTAGAAAAAATAGCTGATCGTTTAGAGGAAAATCTTGAAAGAGTCGCATTAGTTGAAACTTGGGATAACGGTAAACCAATAAGAGAAACTACGGCTGCTGATATGCCTCTCGCAGTTGAGCATTTCAGATATTTCGCTGCTTGCATCAGGAGTCAAGAGGGAGGCCTCTCTGAAATAGATGAAAAAACTATTGCTTATCATTATCATGAGCCTATAGGAGTAGTTGGACAGATTATTCCTTGGAACTTTCCTCTTCTTATGGCTGTTTGGAAAATTGCACCAGCTCTCGCAGCTGGAAACTGTATCGTATTAAAACCTGCAGAACAAACTCCAGTTTCAATAATGTATTTCTTAGAGTTAATGGCAGATATTTTGCCTCCTGGAGTACTCAACGTAGTAAATGGTTTTGGTGTTGAGGCAGGGAAGCCGTTAGCCTCAAGCACGCGTATTGGTAAAATTGCTTTCACAGGCGAGACAACAACTGGAAGATTGATTATGCAATATGCATCACAAAATATTATTCCAGTAACTTTGGAACTCGGAGGTAAGTCCCCAAATATATTTTTTTCAGATGTACTCCGTGAAAATGACGCATTTTTTGATAAATGTCTAGAAGGTTTTGCGATGTTTGCGTTAAATCAAGGAGAGGTTTGTACTTGTCCATCAAGAGCAATTATTCAAGAGTCTATTTATGATGAATTTATGGAAAGAGCGATTGATCGAGTAAAAAAAATTACACAAGGTGATCCTCTGGATCCATCGACTATGGTGGGTGCTCAAGCATCAAGTGAGCAATTCGAAAAAATCCTATCTTATCTGGATATTGGGAAAAAAGAGGGTGCAAAGTGTCCTATTGGTGGAGAACCACTTAAGTTAGATGGAGAACTTTCCGGTGGATATTATATAAAGCCAACGGTATTTGAGGGACACAATAAGATGCGCATTTTTCAAGAAGAAATTTTTGGTCCAGTAGTTTCAGTTACAACTTTCAAAGATGCTGATGACGCGATGCAAATTGCAAACGATACCCTATACGGTCTCGGAGCCGCTGTTTGGACTAGAGATATTAATAGAGCTTATGATTTTGGAAGAGGTTTGAAAGCTGGTCGAGTATGGACAAATTGCTATCATTTATATCCTGCTCATGCAGCCTTCGGAGGTTACAAACAATCAGGTATTGGCAGAGAAACACACAAAATGATGCTGGACCACTATCAACAAACAAAAAACGTCCTTGTAAGTTATAGTCCAAATGCGTTAGGTTTCTTTTAAGGTTTCAAATTGTGATTAAGAGAGTTGTCTCGACACCTGAAGCTGACAAACTAATCGACAGACTGAAAGTGGAACATGGAGATCTCATGTTCCACCAATCAGGTGGCTGTTGTGATGGGAGTGCTCCAATGTGTTATCCGAAAGGGGAATTCTTGACTGGCAATAGTGATGTACTACTGGGTTACATCTCAGATTGTGCTTTTTACATGGGAGCTAAACAATTCGAGTACTGGAAACATACACAACTTATCATCGATGTTGTTAAAGGCAAAGGTGGTATGTTTTCATTAGAGGGTCCCACAGGTTTAAGATTTCTTACACGATCACGTTTATTTACCGAGGAAGAGTTTTCTACCTTGTTGTCACAGGTAACAGACAAAGGGTAAATTCCACTCCAAATAAAAACCTATAAAACCTATAAAACCTATAAAACCTATAAAACCTATAAAACCTATAAAACCTATAAAACCTACCAGAAATTATTACTGAAATAAATTACGAATGAATTATTTTCAACTTATATTTTTTTTTTAAGTTTTATTCAAAGTGGTCAAGGTATTACATCAACTGTTCAAGTATCCGAATTGAAAAAAGGCGATGAATATTACCTAAGCGGAAATCATGTTAAAGCCGTTAAAGAATAGAGCATTGTTGCAAAACAAGGGTCAGAAGAAGCCCAGTTGAAACTAGGCTCGGTTTATCGATTCGGTGAAAAAGGTGTTAGTAGAAATATAAACAAAGCAATAAAATGGCTCACCCTTGCTGCAGAGAATGGTAATGAATATGCCCAATACAATTTAGGCCAGATTTATCAATTGGAAATAAATGTGGTCGATTACAAATTGGCTGCGAAATGGTACCTTCTTGGTGCTGAGAACGGCAATGCTTTCTCTCAATTTAAATTAGGAACTTTGTACATTGAAGGAAAAGGTGTCTCTAAAAATTTAAAATATGCTCACATGTGGCTTAATTTATCGGGAGTTCAAGGTAACTACAGAGCCATCAAAAAAAGAATTTCTGTTCAACATAAATTGTCTACCTCTGAATTAAAATTAGCCAGAAGATTAGCAAACCAATGTCTACGGAAGAACTTTAAAAGCCGCTAACAGAAGCTTAGAAAAAAATCAATTACTTTGCTCTAGAGAAGTCAAAGCGTTACCAATCTTATCCAAAATATCACTGGCCAAAAGTGTTTTGTTGTTTTCCAGAATTACTCGACGAGCCGCTTCTGTGTGAAGGTAAACACCCAATAATTCAGGTTTGGTGGCCTTTTGAGCGATCAAGCCACCAATCATACCAGCCAGTACATCACCAGAACCTGCAGTTGCAAGTGCACTATTAGCAAAAGGATTTATAAAGATTGGCTTTGGGCCAATCAAGGTGCCTGCTCCTTTTAGTACCCATCGCCCTCCAAATTTTTTATGTAAAGCATTTAAAGTTTTGAATCTATCATTAAAATTCTCCTTCAAGAGAGCTAAGGCTTCTCCAGCATGAGGAGTACCGATCCAAAAACTTTTTCTAGGTTCTTTTAAATTAATTCTTGCAAGCCATCTTAGTCCATCGGCATCCATTACTAGCGGTATATTTTCAGTCCAAGCAACTTCTATAAATTTATCTGCATTCCGTCCTAAGCCTGGTCCAACTACAATTGAGTCCATCTCTAAAATAACTGATTTAAATTCATTAATATCTTTAGGCACATTAATTAATTCAAACGGTTGTCTAACGGTTTCGGGCCCACAAATATATACTTTTCCAGCACCCACTCTTAAAGCTGCGATTCCTGCTAAAAAACCAGCACCTTCCATACCACCCCATCCTCCAAGCACAAGAACATTTCCATAATTACCTTTATAAGCTATTGGACTTCTCCTAGGAAGGTTTAGTTTGTCAGAGTCTAATAAATAAGAGTTGCCAGGAATTAAATCACTAGAGTTTTTTATTCCAAGATCTGAAAATAACAATTCTCCAGTTAGATCAGGCGATTGTCCTGTGTAACAGCCTTGCTTGGCTGTTAAGCACATGATTGTTGTATCTGCTTGCACTGTACAACCGAATGACTGACCATTAGTCGCATTCAAACCAGAAGGAACGTCGATAGAAATTACATTGATACCATTGTTATGAGCGGTATTGATCCATTCTATTGCATCCAACATTATTCCTTCTGGAGGGCGCGATACCCCTATTCCAAAAATTCCATCTACAATAATATCACCTTGTTTTAAACTAGAGATTTTTGGTAAATTATCTTGAATTTGTAAATTTAAATTTTGTGAAAACGCATAGGAAATACTTGCATCTCCTTTCACCAAAGGGCTTAATTTGATACATTTAACATCAATTTTTTCAAGCAAAGCCAAAGTAGCAACACCTATTGCATCTCCGCCATTATTACCAGGTCCTGCCACACACCAAAGACGTCCTTTAAGTTTTTTTTTAGCAATACTCAAAATTGCATGTGCCGCACGCATCATGAGCAAAAAACCAATCTTATTCTTTTTAATAAGAGTTTGCTCTAATAATTGCGAAGTTTTACTATCGTAAAGGTACATGTAATATTTTCATACTATTTAAAAATAAACTTCGAATAGTTAATATCAAAAATATAATTGCTATTTAGAATAAAACTTATCCATATTATTTCCAACAAAAATCTACATTCCAAAAAAAATGAAAATTAACTATTAAAGTCATTTTTTATCTAATTTGAAAAATTTATGCTTGCAATACTGTATATTTATACAGTATTATTTGGTTCATGCCAAATTTTCTATCAATGTTAAATAAGCCTATAAAAATAAATTCAAAACCACTGGTTTTGGATGCTTGTAGTTGGACTGTAGCAGCTGGATTTCCTTCCCCAGCGGCCGATTACACCCAACAACGAATTGATCTAAACAACCACCTTATTCGTAATAAAGATGCTACTTATCTATTCAGAGTAAAAGGAGACTCTATGATAGATGCAGGCATCTATGAAAATGATATTTTATTAGTTGATCGCAGCATTAATCCAAAACATAATCACATAATACTTGCGCAGTTGAACAATGAATTTACTGTAAAAAAACTTTATCGAAAAGGCGGTGTCATAAAACTAATCGCCGAAAACAGTATATACCCACCCCAACTCATCAAAAAAGAAGATGACCTTATTGCGTGGGGCGTCGTAACTTATAACCTTCACAAATTATGCTAAATAATATTACAAAAAAAATATACTCCCAAAAATGTAAAATTGATAAGAATATTTTAGTGGCTTTACCTCAAACAACCGGTGTTTATATATTTCGCGGTATAAACAATTTCCCTCTTTACATTGGAAAAAGTATAAATATACGCTCTAGGGTAATGAGCCATCTGCGAAATCCAAATGAAATAAAAATGGTTTCTCAAATATTACAAATCGATTTCATCGAAACCGCTGGTGAAATTGGTGCTCTACTACTTGAGTCCCGAATGATCAAGGAACATTATCCTCTATTCAATATGCGCCTACGTCATTTACACCACCTACATACTATTTCCGTTAAAAAAACAATAAATGGTATATCCCCTAAAATTGTAAATAATAAATCAATTGATTTTGGACTGATGCCTGACTTGTATGGCTTATTCCCCTCCAGATACGCAGCTAATCAAAAATTAAGAAAATTAGCCCAAGAAAATAAACTATGCCAAGCCATATTAAATTTAGAAACTTCATCCCATCGTGGTTGTTTTGGTTTGCAAATTGATACCTGCCTTGGTGCATGTGTGGGCAAAGAAAGTCGGGTAATACATGACTCCAGATTGCTGAAAGCCCTAGAAAAGTTTCGCATTAAAGTGTGGCCTTTTAATGGCCCCATCGATTTAGTTGAAGAATTAGGAGGTTGGATTCAACGTCACCGTATTCTCAACTGGTGCCATTTAGAAACCTGGTGTTCTAAAACCAAAGCCACCATTGAGCATAAGTCTGTAAAAGGATTTGATTTGGATAGTTACAAAATTTTAATCAAACCTATCATGTTAAAAAACAAGGGAATTGAGATTGTAAATTTATGATTCGTAATATTGCTTTAGTAGATTGTAATAATTTTTATGTTAGTTGTGAAAGAATCTTTCGTCCTGATTTGATCAAAATACCAATTGTAGTTTTATCTAATAACGATGGATGCGTAGTATCACGCTCCAATGAAGCTAAAGCTCTTGGAATTAAGATGGGTCAACCTTGGTTTGAATGTAAAACACTTGCAGAAAAACATAATATATTAGCTCTAAGCTCTAATTACCCCCTCTACGCTGATATATCTAATCGAGTAATGAACATCTTAAAGTCATACTCACCAATTTATCAGGTTTACTCTATTGACGAATGTTTTATAGACCTAACAGGGATGCCAAAAACACGAGAGATAAGTTACCAAATTCGAGAGCGTGTAATTCGATGGACCGGAATACCTGTGTGTATTGGTATAGGACCTACTAAAACACTCTCCAAACTGGCTAATCTGATAGCAAAAAAACATCCTAAATCAAAAGGCATATTTAATTACAATGATTTGACAAAAGCACAGCAAAAAAAAATATTACATCAATTGCCTGTAGACGAAGTTTGGGGAATTGGACGTAAACTGTCTGCTCAGCTAAAAGAGAGCGGTATAAAAACAATAGAAGATTTAAGAACAGCACATATTCCAACATTGCGAAAAAAATTTAGTGTTGTGATGGAGAAAACTCAACGGGAATTACAGGGCGTGGCTTGCTTTGATTTAGAAGATATAACTCCAAGCAAGAAACAAATTATTTCTAGCCGTTCATTTGGAGAGTCAGTTAAGGACATTGACACTCTCAAAGATGCCATAAGTACATTTGTAGCTAACGCTAGTGAAAAACTAAGATCACAGAATTCTCATGCCTCTGTTATACATGTATTTCTTAAAACCAATAGATTCAGAACAGATCAACCTCAATACATGCCTTCAGTGGCAATTCGTTTACCACAACCAACCAACAATAGTCTAACCATTAATCTTTGGGGTAACCATATTTTAAAAGAAATTTTTAAACCACATTATTTATATAAAAAAGCTGGAATTATTCTTTGTGAAATATCACCTACATGTTTTAAACAAATTGACTGGATAGAATCAGTTCCTTCGAATGGTTCAAAATTAATGACCACATTAGATCATTTAAACAAAAGATTTGGCCGTGATACTGTAAAAATCTCTACTTCAGGAGTTCACAAAGCATGGAACATGAAACAAGAAAGTAAATCACCAAACTACACTACAGACTGGAACTCTATTCCACGAGTATAAAAGGAGTATAAACCAATAACTAAGGCTGAAAAAATGTAAACTATCTGATTAATTAGGCAACTCTCCTAAGCTTATTTTGTTGATCAAGATTTTCAAGAAGTTCCATTACAGAATTTCTCAAAGATTCATATTCCTTATTTGATAAACCAGTGTAACAACTTACTTTCTCTTGTATTTTGGCAATAGCTGGCTCAAGTTCAATAGAGCGAGTTGTTAGTTTAACAATAACAGATCTCTCATCTTCTTTTTTCCTGCACTTACAAATAAGATTAGAATTTTGCATCCGCTTAAGAACTGGCGAAAGACTTCCAGGGTCAAGTTTAAGTCTATTTGCAATATATTTTACAGGAGCTTCATGTATTTGCCATAAAACCAGCAAAACTAGATACTGAGTGTAAGTGATGCCCAGCTTTTTCAATTCCCTTTGGTAAACTCTCACTACTGAGTTGTTCGCTGAATATATAGCAAAGCATAATTGGTGGTCCAGCATTAAATTTCTATACAATCTACAACACCTTTATAAAAAAACAATAATATTATTTTAGACTTTTATTTCATTTGTTGCATACATATATTTCCAAGCGCTTGTTTAAGTTGAGACCAAATTTAAAAACAAACCATAGTATATTTAGAATTTTCTATTAACATAGTACAGAAAAATTTAAAACTTGTGGACTGGTAAAATAAAACTTAAATTAAGTTAACACTATTTAGCAAAAGTTATTAAATGCTTGTATGACAAACTCATTGAATATTTTTATAGCATTCAAGAAAAGTTTGCGAAGCACAGAACTGTAAGCAATTAGTTAACTAATGTAAATTAAATTCAGATGTTATTGCTACTACATTTAAACTACAGGAGTTTTGATGTTATCAACTTATTCACCAATTAGTAGTATTTTCGTGATTATTTTTTCTATTTTATTAAACATTTTGGGTTTGATTATTAATAAATCTTTTGCCAATGTCCATGAAAAAGAATCACATAAATCAGAAATAATACTGCCAATCAGTCATCGGCTAGCATTTATGTCCGGTCATGTGGAGGTTGGAATTGAACTTTATAAACTCGGTGAGCTGAAAATGGCGGCACCTCACCTTCTTCATCCAGTTTCGGAAACCCATGCCGAAGAACGTAAAGGCTTAGAAAATCGTGGATTTAAAGCCGATATTTTCGAACAGGTATCTGAATCCTTAAACAAAAATCTACCAGCATCGGAAATAGATTCTCTTCTAAATAGAGCCAGTAACAACTTGAATGAATTGGCTGACAACATAGGCGGAGATCGCAAGGAAATAATTAAATTTTTATTGAAAACCGCTGTGGAGGAATATGATCTGTCCATTAATAATAATTTAATTGCTAACATTGGAGAATATCAAGATTCATGGGGATTCATAAAAGTTGCTATGCATCATGCAAAAGAAATCTCTGATACTAAACTGTCAAAAGAAATATTAATCAATCTACAAAAGCTACATGTATATTGGATAAATGGGCCACTTCTAGTTGAGAACCCCGTCAAACCCCTGATAATTAAAAATATTGCAAATACTATCTCAAGAAAGTTGTAGGCTTATTCGACTAAAGCAATATAATTCAACATGCAAGATTATCAATTTAATAAATTTAAAAATTTATTTATAATATTTCATACATTTTTTGAATCTAGATGAACACCAATTGAGGATCACCATATTCATTTTGAAAATTAGTTCCTCCTCAGCCGGAGATATCATGAAATTACTTTGGTTTGGAAGATGGAAAACAGAAGCTTTACCACTTACAAAAAAATAACGAAAAACGATAACAGGAACCAACAAACTATCAGAATCACCATTTATGAATGAAAGATAAAGTTTTTTATTATACTCATCTCTAAACGGGAAGAAATCCTGATATTCGATACAATTTAATAAAGAAATTTTACGAAGTTTATTAGATAATTTTGTATCAATAAAATGTTTTTGATATCTGGAAACTGAACTTCCCTCCTCTGCCAATTGATTTTTTGGTCCCCCAAAAAGCTCTCTCCCAAAATTGGAGGCTACAGATAATAATTGCTCTAAAGCCAAATAAGTTAAGAAACTTTTATAAAATACATTTTGAATAACTTGAATACTAAGCTCATGAGTTCTTCCTAGGTGAATAACATTAAATTTTTCGTATATTAATTTTAAACCTTTGGCATGAATATAATTTTTACAAAAGAGATCAAACTGACCAAAAAATAGAAAAATATTGGGAGATTTAACGCCCACATTTAGTAGGTACTTTTTCTTTTTAACAATAAGGCCATTTAAATTACAATCCAGCCTTCCTAAATTTAAATAGACATCATCCAATATGATTGATTTAGTTACAATTCTATATTTTTCAAAATGCTGAAAACCCTCGGGAGCCAAATAAGCCAGAAACTTTTTTTTTATTCTTTCAACTCTTATGGTGAAATTAAAGAAATCGCATATTTCTTTAAAATTCTTCTTATTTAAATCGGATTTATCTATGCCTTGATTATAAAAAACGATAGGGCATTTAATTTCCTTTTCAATTTTTTTTGCATAGGTAAAGTCAAGTTTTTCATTTGCAATCTCTAACTCCTCAAAAAGTTGTCTTAAAACTTCTATTGTCCTTTTTGTCTCCTTTGCATTCAAATTTGATATAACAAAATCTGCACAAAAATTAGGGAAATAATAGTTGGTCCAAAAATTAGGGAAATTTTTTTTTAAATAATCTGTGTATGAATTTAGATTATTCACAAATTCTTTTAAGATTATATTTTCTGTATTCTTTTCTTGCAAATAATTTAGGTTTTCAAATTGTTTAGATTTTTTAACCATAGATTAATTTCCAACTAAATTTAAATTTTTGAAGTTAAGGAGAAAAAGTGTTCAAGAGTAAAATTTATATCAATTTACTGCATTTAACAATCTTGATAGTTTTATTTTTTTTAATTCTATCTAATAGTTTCGCGAAGGAAAAAGAAATTATTTTTTTTCAATCAAATAATCTAAAACTTAAAGCAAAAGTATTGGTAACAGGTTTGAATTATCCCTGGTCATTAGCATTTTTACCCAATGGCCATATACTTGTGACCGAAAAAGTTGGCAAATTAAGGATTATAAAAAAAAATTTTTATCTTGATCCCACCCCTGTCCAAGGCCTTCCGGTGATAAGATCATCGGGTCAAGGAGGTCTTTTTGATATCATTCTCCACCCGGACTACAAATCCAACGATTGGATCTATTTTTCCTATAATGGAAAGAACGGAAGAACATGGGGAACGGAGTTAGCGAGAGCTAAACTAAAAAATCAGCACCTTACAAACTTGCAAGTTTTATTTAGATTGGAACCCAAAACCAAGTCGAATCGTCATTTTGGAGGAAAAATAATTTTTGATGAAAAAAATTTTCTTTTTCTCACTACGGGAGATAGAGGCGAGAGAAAAAGAGCTCAAAATATAAATGATCATGCTGGAAGCATTATCAGGTTATTAGATAATGGACAAACTCCAGTTAGCAACCCTTTTTATGGCTCTGATGAAGGCAAGGATGAGATATATTCTTTTGGTCATAGAAACATCCAAGGTTTAGACATCAGTCCCCTAAGTGGAGAATTGTTTGCTCATGAGCATGGGCCGCAAGGAGGTGATGAATTAAATATTATCAAACCTGGTGCTAATTACGGCTGGCCCATTGTAACGTTCGGCGTAAATTATGGAATTGGTTCTAAAATTGGAATTGGCATTAAGCATAAAGGAATGAAGAACCCAATTTATAAATGGGTGCCATCTATAGCAACTTCTGGCATGACTTTTATTACTGGTAACCACTTTAAAGAGTGGGCAAAAGACATTCTTATTGGAAGTCTCAAGGCACAAAAACTCGTCAAAATAAGAATAATGGATGGCAGAGTAACTGACCACACAATTATTATAGACAAATTGATAGGGCGTATTAGAAATGTAAAAATCGGTCCTGATGGCTATATATATATCCTAACAGATGAAAAAAATGGAAAATTAATTCAAATAAGTAAACAGTAGTCAATAAATGATTGTTGAAATTGATCAATAACATTTCGATCAAGTTTTTCAATCAAAGCAATGTCATTGGCGGTCCCAGTGAACAAGTTGACAGTATATAAATTAAATAATTTGAAGCATTAAGTTTGTGAATTTAAATCATTGCTGCCGGAATGTTAAAGCTATGTAATAAAAAATTACATTAATTTTAATACTTGCTTTTACTAGATGGTTATTTTTGATTGTAAGGCGGTGTGTCACAAATTTCTTTAAGTATTTTTTTCGACTAAAATTATCCTTGATAAATTCATATTTAAAAAAATTTTTCACTATGAGTTAGTAAATTTATTAATAATAGTAACTATAAAAAAAATTTGTTGATTGGTAGTTGAATATTTTAAGATATAAAGACTATAGACTTATCCCAACATCTATTAGCCAGCAAATTGAAACTCACCAAAGGAACTATCTCAGAATGGGAAAAAACACAGGTTCATATTCAAAATATTACAAGTATTAAAGTTGTAGATATTTTTTTTANATTCCGTTACCTAATCAATTTATTATGNACTATACGTCACTTTCACCAAAAAAATATACCGAAATCAGTAACAAAGATATTTATTTAAACAATACAATCGAAATGATGATCGAAAAAAGACTCAAAGACTGTTTAGAATTGGTTACTAATGATCACACATCAGATAAAAAAATTAAGAATGACATTGTTATTATTCGCCCAAGTACTGAACGAAAAACAGCTGGTTAAGTTTTGCCAAATATAAAAATTTATTTCTATTGAGAAAATTCAAATTACTATATCCCTCAAATACTATAAATTTGATCCTCTTGCCGAAAACCGTCAATTTACAATTATTCATTCATCAAATCATTCGGTGAGAATATCTGCTGTTATCAAAGAGGTAAGAAGAACTCAATAACATTCTTTTATTTCTTTGTGATTGATCTACCCTGCTGTTATCATTTGTATTAATTAACCCAAATTTACTGAGAAAATTATGAAAACTGCTAAATCTGCCCTCGATGCTGCCAACAAGGTTGTGCCCAAAATTGACGTTAACAATGCTATTGCTAAGCACAGCGAAGGAAAAGCCGTTTTTGTAGACGTAAGAGATGGTATTGAAATTTCTGAAACTGGGACAATAAAAAATGCACTTAGAATACCTCGGGGTTTTATTGAGTTTGCNGCAGACTCAGAGACCCCTTTTCACAATAAAGCATTAAAAAAAGATACTGAGATTATTTTGGTTTGTGCTGCTGGAGGAATGGCTGCACTNACCGGACACACTCTAATCGAAATGGGGTATCAGAATGTTTCAAATGCTGGTGGATTCTCAGATTGGAAAAATGCTAAGGGACCGATTGAAGAATAGATTCGTAAGAGAAGTTTAAGGAACAACCCAAGATCCAACCCAGTTGTTTTCACTCTCAAAAAAAGCTCTTTTGTTATACTTATTGGAAACATCGAGTATGTCAATATCGATTGACAAAAACTTAAGAACTGCGAAACGACTAAAGGAAGATTTTAACTCAAAACTGCTACTTTCTTTTATTTGAGTAGATGGAATGGGTAGACTACCGTATTGCATTTGAGATTTTTCTTTAAGTTTATTCCACCATTTTTTAGAATCATCAATAATATAAATATTTCCATTTATCCTTATTTGTAATTTACTTTTACTATCCCAAAATAACAATGAGCTATGAGAGTTTTTGATTATTACATCATATTTATTTGATTTACTATCTGTAAAAAAAATAAATGATTTTTCTTCTAGATTTACTTCTCTCAAAACCATAATTCTTGAGCTTGGAAAATTCTTCATTACAGTGGAAACAGCAACATTTCTAAAATTTGACTTGTAATCAGTTGTTGCTAATTTTAGTTTGTCCCACGCAAAGTCAAATAATTGAGATGGATTAGAGTGGAAATTATCTTTAAACATATCTAAATTGGGAATACGNATNAATTTTTGAAATTNTTATTAGGTTTAAGAATGATGAATTCTTANGATTAACTAGGATAGAAATGATTACATAACAGTAAAATTTCAAAATGCACCCAGAAAAACATTTGCTTGATTAAGTCCTTCAAAGGGCTTATTTCACTCTAACTAGCCAGCCAAATCCCTTCATTAATTTCCGGTGCAACTAAAGCCACATTCTCTGGAGACTCTGCAAACCCTATCAATGCTGCAGCTCTACTCATTGAATCTGTATCAAACTGATCCTTGTACCAATTTACTTCGCTATCTGCAGGAGTTCTACTAAGTACATTTTGATAAAGCAAATTTATAAACACATCATCACTCGGGTCTTCCCCATACTTTGTCTTAAACTCAGGAGAAGCCATAAAATTATTGGCTACATTCTCTAACGCTAAACCATTGCCTTCAATATCATTCATATGATACGAAACTCCAGGCATATCAGGCGTTCTGGCAAATGCGGCTTGATACAAACGATAAGCCTGTCCTGCAGTGTCCCCAGCATCAACATCAAGAGCAAGAGTCCCATCATTAAACTCAATCCTCTTAAACCCACTTAAGGTGTCTTCACCAATGTCAGTAGCAGAAATTGTCCAGGTGTTAACCAAATCATCAGCTCTAGAAACCGAATAATCTGCTCGATTCACACCAACGATTAATTTTACCTTCAAGCCAGAAGCAGTGATAGATTCATCAGCAGAGGATACTAAGTAAGTCAGAGCATCTACTGAATCTTCAATGGTGTTATTTTCAGTAAACACCATGGAATCTAGTAAAGCCTTGGAAGGTTTAGATAAAACAGGCAATATAGTTTCTTGGTATAAATTGTAAGCAAGCGGGAGTTGCTGTTGAAGTTGGGTAGACGTCTTCAAACTCCACTCGTTTTCTTTGTCAGGAAAATAGTCCTCCATAAAGTCCCAGGCAGTAACAATGAACCAAAATGCAAATTCCTGAGGCAATACCTCCATTAGTCCAGCAGCATCCACATCATCGTACATTCCTTCAGTGTTGTAGACGCCTAGATTATAAGCTTGCTGCATTGCTACATTAATGTCAGATGTCGGGTCAAAATAGTCCCATTTTTTTTGATAAAAATTTTTAAAAATTAAGCCAGTTATTGTATGAAGTTGATGCTCTAATATTTCAGCTAACTGTTCATTACTTGAAGTATTTGTTTCCCAAATAAAATCTACGAGATTTACCTTGCCGTTAAATTCTTCCCACTTGGCAGGTTGCCCTATGCTCTCATAATAATTTGGACCACTGTAACCAATCCTTTGTCCAATTTCATATGGTGCAATGCTGGTTATTAAAGAGTTTTGTAGAATTTGATCAGTATTTTCGTTTGTCAAAAACATTGAGTTATAAATTGAAGCAACTTTGGTAGGAAAACTTGAAGATACCTCTGGCAGAACGAGCAGTTTTATATCATTGACATCCAAATACCTATCGTAGGGAAGATAATCGTTAGAATTTGTAAGTGCGCCAACCGACATTATTTTATTCCTGAATTATTAGCTAAATAGAGTAAAGGTATTTATTTAACATATTACTGATAAGGTTTATCAAAATAATTTGTCAACAAAAAATAAAAAAATACAATCTTTATGTT
>NHCU01000052.1 GCA_002167365.1 Betaproteobacteria bacterium TMED41
ATTCAAGTAGAGGTTGGTCCATTATCAGCGTCAAAACAAGAAAAAATAGTTGAAGAAATTAAAAAGTCAGTTAGTGAAGTTCCGAATCACCCAGGTTCTATGCCTTATCCTGGATTTAATTTTGGTATTAACACTTTTTTATCAGAAAGAATTGAGGAAACAGTCTCCGGTTATGTTGCAGATTTTGTAGTTGAGATTATTGGTCTGGAATTGGCAAACATTGATAAAGATGCAAAAAATATAGCTCAACTAATGGAGACTTTACCTTATTTTGAAAACATTAAAATTGTTACTCCTCTTGAAGCTCCTCTGATAAAGGTTTCATTGAAACACGAAAAAATTTCTGAAAGAGGGCTTAACTCTGAAGAAATAAATAAAATTTTTGAAACAATTTTTCGAGGTGTTAATATTTCAGAAATCATCGATGGTGAAAGAAAAATTCCTATCACTATAGTTGCAAACAAATCTCTTAAATCAAATATAAATCAAATAAAAAATTTAAATTTTGTGTCTAAAAATGGGGTCAATTTTAAAATTTCCGACATCGCAAATATAGAATATGATACTGGTAAATCAAAAATTTTAAGAAGTGATGGAAAAAGATTACAAGTAATAACTGCTGACGTTAAAAATATTAGCCTTAATGTTTTGGAAGATGAATTCAAAAAAACAGTAAGGCAAAAAATTAAATTATCCCCAAATAATTATTTGGCATACTCGGGAAATACCACTGCAACGAATACTACAATAAATAATCTATTTATTAGCAGTCTTATCGCATTTTCAGGTGTGATTTTGTTATTGAAATTCGCATTAAAAACCACCAAAAATTTAATAATAGTTCTTTTAAACCTCCCATTTTGTCTAATTGGTGGGGTAACTGCAGTTTTTATTTCTGGCGGTTGGTTATCAGTCGGAGCTATGGTTGGATTTGTAACACTCTTTGGAATTACCATAAGAAATTCGATAATGTTGGTATCTCACTTCCAATATTTAGTAGAAATTGAAAAACTTCCTTGGAATTTCAATACTGCACTTCAGGGAGCGTCTGAAAGACTTCCATCAATTCTTATGACGGCAATAGTGACTGGTTTGGGCTTACTGCCACTGGTAATTGGAAGCGGTGAACCCGGAAGGGAGATAGAAGGACCAATGGCGAGTATAATAGTGAGTGGGCTGATTACTTCAACAATTCTCAATCTACTAATTTTTCCGAGCTTATTACTTCGTTACGGAGACTTTTCATATAAAAATGCTTAGCTAAATTATTCTTGAGGACAATTTCAAATATCTTTGTTCGCAAATTGGCTTGACGTAAAAAAATATGTGATACATACTTCAACCAATACTTAAGTATTAATTCTAATTATTTAATTAGTTGAGTGTTAAACTCTTAACTTTAGATAATTTGTTACGATTATAAATATAAATGTAATTTTAATTGGTAAAGTAAATGCAACTAATACTCATAACCAGATCTGACAAATCTCATATTTCTATAAAACTCGTTGGTTGGAGACTGTGGATTGCCGTTTGTCTGGTCGCTTCTATTTTGTTACTAGTCATGAGATTTGGGATGACTCTCAATGCCGAGAGCGGTAGTTTGACAGAGTCAGTTGTTGAGTGGTGGAAACTAAGCAGAGAGGATTCCTTGGCAAAGGAATTAGGCAGCCTCAAAGCCAAAGTAGACCTCTTGGAATCAACATTATCAGTTATCGAAGGTGACGCATCTGGACGCCCTGCTGGAGACTACCCAAAAGAACGTGCTCCACGAATGGAAGAGTTAGAGATTAGAGTCCAAAAAATTTCTCTTGCTATGAAAGATATAATGGATGACAAGCAAAAGATTTTTGAACGGATCTCTACTGGTCCTGCGGCGCATCCAATTTCGAATTTTGCTCGGATTTCTTCTGGTTTTGGTATGCGACGTGACCCCTTTAGCAAAAGAAAAGCATTTCACAGAGGAGTTGATTTTATCGCTAAATCTGGCACGCCGGTTTATGCTATAGGTGATGGTGTAGTGGAAGTAATCGGTAGAATGGGAGGCTATGGAAATCTAGTTGAAATTCGTCACAGTCCACAGCTCAAAAGTGCATATGCTCATCTTCAGGGAATCGAAGTAGTTGCTGGAATGCCAGTTAGAGCCGGTCAAAGAATTGCTAGGGTTGGTTCAACTGGTAAGTCAACTGGTTCTCACCTTCATTTTGAATTAATACTTAATAAACGTCCAATTAATCCTAGACCCTTTCTTGCTAGAGTCAGAAAATCTGAAAAAGTAGCTAAAATTAAAGTATCTAACAAATAGTGGCGTCGATTTTAACTAACAAAAATGTTGCAGCCACAAAAAAACCCCCTTATTGATGAACCCCTGATTGCAGCCTCTGCAGGTACTTTCAGGAGAGTTAAAACCACCTATTGGGTTCTACTCGGAATTATCAGCATAATTGTTCTTACATGGGTGTGGCTTTTAAAATCATTTGGTGAGGAGGTTTATACTGAGGCTTGGTGGAGGTTGAGTATATCAAGAATCGCCGACTGGCAATTCCAGAAAAATGTCGGTTTAGAACAGTCCAGCCAACTCAGTGAAAATGTAAAAAATCTTGCTTCACAAAAAGCCGAAATGCAAGAGAGAATTCAAACTTTAGAAAAACTTGTTCAAGCAACACAATCCAATGGATATTTAAGACAATTTTCTGCCGTGAGACTTGCGGGAGAAAGTGGGGTTAAATATGAGCTGTTAGTTGGGAATCCAAGTCCGGGTGTTGTTAAAGACAAAAAAGCGGTTATCAGGGTCATTATCAGAGGGGTCGACAATCTTGATCCATTAAGTCCTGAAAAAGCTATATCTGAGTCAATCAAAAGATTCAGAGTAGCTCAACACAAAATAAAGGTTCCAGAAGTAGCTGAGGCCATTAAAGGCAGATTGGAGTCTTCTGTTTCCAACTTTATTATAGCAACGATTCTTCCTTTTGATGATGTCTCCAAATCAGAAGTAATAATTGTTCCTATATCAATTCAGTAAAAAGGGTTAAAAATGTTTTTCGGTAAAAATACACAAAAAGCGATTTCTACAGAAACTTTAGCAACGTTAATGGATACTTCTGTCAAAATTGAGGGCAATTTTTTCTTTGATAAAAGCGCCAGACTAGATGGAGTAATTATTGGAAATATCAGGGGACCAAACACGAAAAGTGGAGTCCTAATAATAGGACCAAAAGCTCAAATTGATGGAGACATATCCTGTCACAGCGTGGTTGTTTTAGGTGCTGTGTTTGGAAATATTGAAGCAGATCACCTTGAGGTAAGAGCTGGAGCAAAAATCAACGGGGACGTATTGTACTCTATTATTGAGGTCCACCAAGGCTCAAACATCAATGGCAGAATGGTGCTCAAAAATAGTGATAAGTCCTTGATTCCTGAAAACGAATCAAATGCAAAAAAAAAGGTTTTGGTTGATCATTCAGATTTAAAACAAACTGTATTTCCCAAGAAAAATCCGACTTCGACAACACAGGAGAGAAAAAAGAACATTACAGAACAACCCCTAAGTTAAAGTAAGTTTTTTTAGCTCATTTTTTTATTAGCCCAATAATAGCCAAACCAAGGCCAAATAACAAAAAAACACTTAAATCGACTAGCCTAAGCTCAAAAATGTAAATACTTAAAAAAGATGTTAATAAGCTTAGTGAGAGAAAATGATTAAATTTTTTCATAATGTATTTCTTTGTGTTTGACCAAAGTTGTTAACTAGCCATCTTGCAGTTCGGAGTAATCTAGCATCATCATTCGGGCGACCAACTAGTTGGATACCGAAAGGCATTGAATTATCAAGATTAAACATTGGCAAATTTATCATTGGAAAACCAGATAATGACCACATAGTCGACAAACATCTATCTGTAGTGATTTTTTGATTCAACAAAGGGGCTACAGAAGGAGTTGAAGGAGTAATTATTGCATCAAAATGTTCAAAAAAATCATTGAAGGCAAGACTAATTTTTTCTCTATTGCCCAATGCTTTTAAATAGTCATAGCCGGTTATTTTTTTCCCATTTCTAATCTTTCTCTTGATGCCAGGACTTAACAAAGATTTATGATTTTCATATTCATTTGACAGATTTGAAGACAATTCAACATCATAAATTATTTTAAAAATATTTTCTGAGGTTAAAACTAATTTTGGCAAATCTATTTCAGTGAGATGGGCTGACATTTTTTTACATAAAGTTTTCATTGTCTTTTGAATACTTTTATCTAACTTGGTAATTGAGGGTGTTTTGGCATACAAAAATTTAGGGTCAAACGGAGGGTCATGTGAAAGTATTTGAAAAAATTTTTTTCCACAAGCAAAACCTGAGCTATCAGAGTCTAATCCATCATCCCCACTAACAACCTCCATCACATATCCAATATCCTCAATGCTTCGCGAAAAAAAACCAATCGAATCGAATGTAGTGCTTTTAGTCATCAATCCCGTTCTTGGCACCAAGCCATTTGTCGGTTTAAAACCATAAACCCCACAATAAGAGGCACTCGTTATAATTGAGCCATCGTTTTGGCTAGCAACACTCAGTGGGACTAAGCCAGCTGCGACAGAGGCAGCAGCACCACTGGCAGATCCTCCTGGGCTTCTGTTTTGATTATGAGGATTCAGGGTTATGGTTGGTTCACTGTCTGAAAACTCAGTTAGATTGGTTTTGCCAAAAATAACAGCGCCTTCATTTCGGAGCCTTAGCACTACGGTTGCATCTTTAGATAGTTGTTGCCCTTTGTAAATTTTCGAACCCTGTTCTGTAAAAAAGTCGGATGTAGAAATATTGTCGCTGACGGCAATGGGAACCCCATATAATTTACCCAGATAACAACCGTCTTGTTTGTTTTGATCCAATGATTTTGCCTGATCCAGAATGTATTCTTTACGAACTTCTGTAAATGCATGAATTCCTTGGTTTACAACTCCTACTCTGGCTATCAAACAATCAGTAAGACTCTTGACAGATGTCTTCCCATCAATCACTGAATTGACTAAATTAATTACTGTGAATTCACTATCAATCAATTTAAACCCTAGTTAAAGAAATCAGGATTTATAACATTAGGGTCACTTGGATCAATTTTTATCTCTTCCAAACCTGATGAATAGAAATATTCTGGCAACCAGGTAACCACTCTTGGCTCTAAATAAACAATCACCAACGACAAAATTACCATTCCCAAAAATGGGAAACAACCCTTAAAAATTGTCCAGAGTTCTAAACCTTTTGGTGCAACTCCCTTCAAATAGTAAGCAGACATAGCCATAGGTGGAGTTAAAAAAGAAGTTTGCAAATTAATTGCTATTAAGATTCCAAAAAGGATTGGATCAACATCAAAATAACTGAGCAAGGGTAAAAAAATTGGTACAAAAATTATTATTATTTCTGACCACTCAAGAGGCCAACCAAGAATAAAAATAATTAACTGAGTTAATAATAAAAACTGAATTGTGGACAAGTTCATACCTAGCATAAAGTCCTTTATTACATGCTCACCTCCAAGATAGGAAAAAACAGAAGCAAAAGTCCAAGAGCCAACAAACAAAAAACAAACCATAGCTGTTGTTTTGGCAGTTAGGTAAACCGACTCTTTGAGTCTGATCCATGTGAAAGCACCGTATAAAATAGATAACAAGATTCCACCTAAGGCGCCCATTGCGGCGGCTTCACTAGGAGTAGCAAGTCCAAATAAAATCGAACCCAAAACTGCAAAAATTAAAATGGCTAATGGGAAAAAAGATTTAGTTAACAACAAAATAGTTTCTAATAGAGAATGCTTGTCGCTGCCCTGTAATTTTGGTGCCAATGAAGGATTAAGTGAAACTCTTAACACAACATACCCAAGATACAACGTTGCCAGAACAAGACCAGGTCCAATCGCAGCCGCATAAAGCTTAACTACAGAAATTCCTGCAGTCGCAGCATAAACTATGAGCATTATCGAAGGAGGAATTAAAATTCCAAGGGTTCCACCAGCAGTAATCACACCTGAGGCTAATTTTTGATCATATCCAGCTTTCAACATTGCAGGTAATGCAAGTAAACCCATGAGAGTTACAACTGCACCAACTATTCCTGTTGCAGTTGCAAATAACGTACAGGTAATCAAAGCTGCAACTGCCATCGAACCAGGCAAGTGCCTTAGACCAATTTGCAGGCTATAAAATAATTGATCTAGTATATTTGCTCTTTCTATTATATACCCCATAAAAAGAAACAAAGGGACCGAGATCAGAACATCATTACTCATAACACTAAAGGTATTTTGGACAAATAAATAAAAAATTTTATTTTGAAAAATTGCTTGAGCAGGATCAAAGTAAGCATAGAATCCAAAACCGATTCCAACAGCCATCAAGGTAAAAGCGATTGGAAAGCCCAAAAAAATAAAAACAATAAAAATACCCAGCATGAATATAGCTAAGATTGGATCACTCACCTAAACTAATCCCTCAAATTTTCTTTTGATGACAACGGTGAATCGTTAACATCCACACCTCTTTCAAGCCATCTCCCAGTTTTTATACAGTATATGCATCTCATGACTTCTGCAGATCCCTGAACTAAAAGAAAAAATCCGGAAAAAAGTATCACTATTTTTATTGGCCAGACAGGAACACCTACTGGGCTGTTAACAGAAACCTCCCTCAATTTAAAAGCGGCAACACCATACTCAAAACCTGAAAAAACCATGGCTAAAATACCTGGAAAAAAAAACAAAAAGTATAAACAAAAATCGATTTTGGCTTGAGTAGTAGGTTTTAATCGTCTATATAAAAAATCACCTCTAACATGACCTCCTCTAGCAAGAGTATAAGCGCCTGCCATCATGAAAATTGTTCCATAGAGCATATAGCTCATATCAAAAGCCCAGCTAGTGGGGTTACCAAAGCCGTACCTCATAAACACCTCATAACAAGTACCAAGGATCAAAATGATAATACACCAAGCAAAACTTCTACCAACGGATACCGAAAGATGATCGATAAAGAAAATTAATTCTTTAAGTCTGTTCATTTGAAGATATTTAATATTTTATTTGGGTAACTTGATTTTAAAGGTATGCTCGTAACCAAGCTTGAAATCTGCATCATTAAAAAATGAGTAGTAAGCGACTCTCTTAGCCCAATTTTTTGCGGAATCATTGACCTCTTTAAAAAATGGGTCTTCTTTTTCAAGTTTGGCGGCAACTCTGTCCCATGCTTTGAGTTGAGCCTTAAAGACCTCTTGTGAGGTTCTAGAAACTCTTACTTTATCTTTAGTGATCAATGACAACAAATCTTTCGAATAATTATCTTGAGCAGTCCAGGTATTTGAAGATGAAGCTGCTTCAGCCGCATACTTAAGAATTGCTTTAAGCTCATTGGGCAACTTCTCATATTTAGATTTATTGAAAATAATTTCAAAAAATTCCATAGCTTGATGATATGAACCCATAGAATAAAATTTACACACATCCGCCGCTCCCAATCTTCTATCTGAAGTTGGATTATTAAATTCAAAGGCATCTAAAACACCTCTTTCCATGGCTGGTATTATCTCACCGCCTGGAAGTTGGGTCACTTTTACCCCAAGTTCTTGCATAAGGTCTGCTGCAAGACCAACTGTTCTGTATTTGATTCCTTTGAAATCAGAGGCGTTTTTAGGTGGCTGTTTTTTAAACCACCCCAATGGTTGACTTGGCATCGGAAATGCAAAAAAGCCTTTAATATTTAAACCTAATTTTTTTTGAAGCTTTTCATATAGTTGATAACCGCCTCCTCTCATAATCCAACCTAACATTTGTTGAGAATTTGCACCATTTATGGGTCCAGAACCAAATAATGAAGCAATCTTAGATTTTCCATACCAATAAACAGGAACCTGATGTCCAGCATCTAAAACTCCTTTGCTGACAGCATCTGTTAATTCAAAAGGCTTTACAACTGCACCAGCAGACAAATAATCCAGCCTTAATCTTCCTTCAGCCATAACATTTACTCTTTCCACATATTCCAGAGCAAACTCATTCATAATATCTTTACTACCCCACGCCCCTTGCATTTTAAATACAATAGGGTCCTTGGCGACAGACACCAATGGAAATCCAGCTATAGGGGCAATAGCTACGGTGGTGCCAGCTTTTGAAATAAAACTTCTTCTAGCCATTTTGTTAGTGTTGTCATTTGATACTAATTTCTTGGGATGACTGTCTATATTTTTGTTAATTTTTTTGTCTCTTTTNTTCATAAATAGCTTTACTTGTAATTTTTATTTGATTGAGGTTTTTAATAACTAATCTTATTCTAAGAGAAATAAGGGTCAGTATGAACGGTTTAACTCAGAAATTTTGCCCCCTAATCAATAAAAATAGCATACATTACTGGTACTAATATCAAAGTTAAAAGTGTACCTAAAAACAANCCGCCCATAATAGCAACAGCCATTGGACCCCAAAAAATGCTATTAGTCAAAGGTATCATCGCGAGAATTGCAGTTCCAGCAGTGAGCATCATAGGTCGAAACCTTCCTGCTGTGGCTTCAATAAGTGAATCGTGTAAGTTTAATCCGTTAAACCTTTCCCGCTCAATTTGATCAACCAAGATAATTGAATTACGAATTATCATTCCTATTAAAGCAATAATACCCAGACCTGCAACGAAACCCAACGGTCTATTAAATAAGAGTAAAGACATCACTGCTCCTGAGACTCCCAACGGTGCAGTAGCAACAACTAACAAGCTTTTGGACATGCCTGATAATTGAAGAACTAATAAAGTAAAAATCAAAAAAAATACTAATGGCAAAGAATCGATAATAGATTGTTGGCCTTTTTTGTTTTCCTCAACAGTTCCGCCAATTTGTAATTCAACACTAGGCGGAAAAGAAGCTTTGACCATATTGATATTGGCCATCAATTCCTTTGTAATTGTTTCACTTTGAATGTCACCAATGGTGTCCGCCTGAATGGACATTGAAAATTTATTGTTATGTCTCCATATTAAAGGTGGTTCCCATACAACAGTAAATTTGACAATTTTTTCTAATGGAACAGTGTCTCCAAACTTTGATGAAACCAAAATCCCTCTCAAATCAGAAATCTGATTTCTTTCTCCTTTTATCAACCTCAATTCTATCGGAATGAGTTGTTTTTGGTCTCTAAACTCACCGATTAATGTTCCGGAGGATCTAATTTTTAAGGCGTTAGATATTGACAAAGGATTTATGCCAAGTTCTCTGGCTCTTACATCATCCACCATAACTTTTATTACGGGGCTTTTCTTACCCCAGTTATTATTGACACCAATCAAGTTGGGATGTTTGGAAATTATCTGTTGAACAAGTTGAGCAGGATAATAAAGATCTTCTTCATTTTCAGATACTAATCTAAAGGATATAGGGTATGGAATTGGAGGGCCATTGGGCAAAACTTTCAACCTTACTCTTGCCTGAGGTAGTGATTCGTTGGTTATTAATCTGACTTCATTTAGAAGATCTTCCCTATATTTTCTATCTGTCGGACTGATAACAATCTGTGCAACGTTTGAACTTGGGAAAATAACGTCAAGTGGCAAAAAAAAACGCGGAGCCCCAGAGCCCAACCAACTCACGACACTATCAATATTTTTTATCTTTTTTATTTCTTCTTCAACTTTTAAAACCGCACTCTCTGTAGCGGATGGAGAAGAGTTTTCTGGTAAAAAAATATCTACCAATATTTCTGATCTATTAGAATCAGGGAAAAATTGACTTTCAACTTTTGCCAATCCAAAGAATCCACAAGCACAAATAATTGATATTACAAATAAAGAAGTTAATTTATGCTTAATTGAAAAATGAAGTAAGTTTCTAAATTGTTTAAAAGTTATATTAGTTTTTTTTATCTTTTGCTNTCTCNTTAGATCAAGAGTATTNTTTTTTTTATTCATCAACCAAAACCCAACAACAGGAATAAAAAAGACAGACACTAACCAAGACACTAATAGTGCAGTCGCAGTTACAGCGTANATTGCAAAAGTATATTCACCTACTTCCGACTTTGCCAATCCAATAGGCANGAATCCTAAGGCCGTTATCAGTGTGCCAGTAAGCATTGGCTTAGAAGTTAAATCATAACTCGAACTGACAGCGTCAATGGGACTAAGCCCCTGATTTATTTTTCTGAACATCATCTCAATCACTATTATTGCGTCATCAACCAGAAGTCCAAGTGAAATAATTAGGGCTCCAAGTGATACTTTATGTAATCCTATTCCCCACAATTTCATTATCAAAAATGTAATAGCCATCACAAGAGGAATACTTAAAGCAACTACTAAACCGGGCCTAAAATCAAAGCTTAGTGGATTTCTTTTTAATCCCAGACTGATCAAAATAACAGATAAAACTATGACAATNGCCTCAAAAAAAACTATTAAAAATTCATTTATTGAGCCAGATACGGCTNTCGGTTGATCTTGTATTTTTTTGAGAAACATTCCTATTGGGAGATTCTTTTCTATTTTTTTAACTTGATCGTCTAATGCTTTACCAAGGCTAATTATGTCTCCACCGTCCAGCATTGAAACTCCAAAACCTATTACTTCCTGACCATCNGCCCTAACTTTTTGGTGAAAGGGATCAGGAAGACTTCTGTAAACNCTTGCAATCTCTCCCAATCGAACAACGTCTTGATTGGTGTTTATGTTTATATTTTTAATTTGATCTACGGATTCAAATTGACCCTCAACTCTTAAAGGTGTTACAAAATTTAATTGTTCAATATTTCCAGAGAATACAATTGAATTATTTTCTTTTAGCTGTTCAGCTAATAATTCCCAAGTTAAATTGTATTTAGACAATACCCTTCTGGAAATCTCAACATAAATTTTCTCTTGTTGTTGACCAAATATTTCAACTCTAGCTACATCTTTTACATTTAAAAAATCTTCTCTTATGTTTCTAACAAATCTGTCCATCATCTTAGGAGAATAGGTTGAACTAGAGAGAGCAAAAATAATTCCAAAGGTGTCCCCAAAATCATCATTGAACGAAATACCTGCCACGCTTTTTGGTAACAGTTTCTGCACATCTCTAACTTTATTTCGCACATTTGACCAAATTATTGGAGTTTCACTACTGCTCACACTGCCTTTGACCTGAAAAATGATTGTTGTTTCACCTTGACGCGAAAAACTCGTTATTTTTGCTCTAGTGCTAATCGTTTTTAATTTGGTTTCTATTGGCTCTGATATTTGTTTTGCCATTTGCAATGGAGTTGCTCCCGGCCAGTTGACTTTAATGACCATGGCCCTGAAAGTAAATGGAGGATCTTCATCTTGACCTAAGAAAAAAAAAGAAAAAAATCCCAAAACCAGTAACACTATAAGCAAATACCTGACTATATAATCATGTTCAACTGCCCATCTAGAAAAATTAAATTTATTAATCAGTATGCAAATCTCACTTTCTGCCCCTCAGTCAATAAATGTCCTCCGGACACAACATACATGTCTCCCTTTTTTAATCCATCCGTAATTACTACAGAGCTCTCATTAATTTCTCCTGTCGAGACTCTTACTTCGTGGACAAATCCAGTGCCAGATCTTATTTGTTNNTTCCCAGAATCAACAGAAACCTTAAAAACTAGTTGGCCATCAATAAGAGCTGAAATTGGTATTTTAATAGAACTTTTTAAATCATCCTTTTGTATTAATCTATTTTCATAATCACGAGAAATTATTGTTTTTGATAATAAAATTCGAGCTACTTTTTCACCTGCCTTCAGTAATTGTCCTTCTTTGACAAACAGATTAGTTACTTTGCCATCCCCAAAAGATCTNACTGAAATAACCCCTAATTTATCAGCCAATTCCTCAAACTGTGCCTCATACATTGAAAGTTGGGCTTTTCTTCTCTCCCATTCTGCATCAGAAATGAATTTTTTAGTTTTAAGCTCACTAAATCGTAAAAAGTCTGCCCTATGAGCTTTAAGACTAGCTTTTGCTGCCTCGTATTGAAATCTAGCAGAACTGTCAGACAATCTTAAATCTCTTGGGTCGAGTCTCAAAATTGTCTCCCCAGCTTTGATAATGTCTCCATTTTCAACCAGCTTCTCGACTACCCAACCAGCATTGTCAGTCAAAACCCANTTTGAAGCAGTACTGACATTTATAGGTTTTGATCTTCTANAAANTTCACTATCAGTTGTTGCTTTTTTTACTATTACAAAAACATCCANATTTTCTATTTTTGAAGATTCCTTACTACATGAAATTAAGTTAACAAAGAAAAAAAAAATAACTGTTAACTTAAACATACTATTGGCTTGCAGATAAGTTTGCATCTTGGACTAAGGCAGCGTCCATCAATCTATACGTATACTCATTTCTAGGTTGAGTCAAAACATGCCTAGTAGCACCAAACTCAAGNATTTTACCATTTCGCATAACTAGAACACGGTGGGAGATGGCTCTGATAACCGATAAATCATGTGAGATAAAAATATAAGTTAAACCTCTTTTGTTTTGTAGATTAATTAGAAGTTTTAGGACTTGTGCCTGAACTGACACATCCAGCGCACTTGTTGGTTCATCTAAAACAATAAGATCCGGTTCCAATATAACCGCCCTTGCAATTGCAATTCTTTGTCTTTGNCCTCCCGAAAATTCATGAGGATATTTATTCAAACTTCTTGTATCTAAACCAACCTCCACTAAGATATCTTCACAGAGTTTTTTTCTTTCTTCTTTAATATATTGAGGAAAGTGATGGATTAAGCCTTCTTCTAAAATTTCAGCTATTGTCATTCGCGGGGAAAGTGAGGAAAAAGGATCTTGAAAAACCATTTGAAATCTTCTACGTGTTTTGCGCAATATATTTGGGCTCATTTTTGTTAAATCTAATCCGTCAAACTTAACTTGTCCTTTAAAAACTCCAGAGAAAAGTCCTAAAATTGCCAGTCCCAAACTTGTTTTACCTGATCCAGACTCTCCAACAACACCAAGCGTTTCTCCCTTATAAACAACAAAGTTTTCACGAGACACAGCAAAGTAATTTTTGGTAGAAAAAAAACCAGATGAAATTTTGTATGTACATGAAAAGTTTCTGGCTTCAATTAGAACACTTCTTTTCTGAAACTCTGCATTTAATGGTTTAGGTCGACTGTCTAATAATTTTTTAGTATATGCATGGTTAGGCTTGTTAAAAATATTTTCCTTATCACCCAGTTCTATCATTTTNCCGTTTTGCATAACNCCTACTTTTTGAGCAAAGCGCTCTACAAGAGGCAAATCGTGGGTTATCAAAAGAATTGACATCCCCTCTGACTCTTGTAATTCAAATAACATAGATAGTATTTGTTGACGAATAGTCACATCTAATGCTGTTGTTGGTTCATCAGCTATCAAAAGTTTAGGTTTACAAGCAATTGCCATTGCGATCAGGGCTCTTTGACGCTGTCCACCTGAGAGTTGATGTGGGTAGGAGTTAACTCTTCTTTCGGGATCATCAACACCTGTTTTTTTTAATAACTCAGNAGCCCTGATTATTCCTTCTTTNTTAGAAATCATTTCATGATTTTCAAGGACCTCAGAAATTTGTTGGCCTATAGTCAACAATGGATTTAAAGCACTCATCGGCTCTTGAAAGATCATAGAAATTTCTTTACCTCTGATAGATCTTATTCTTTCAGAATTACATTTCTGTAAATTTTCACCNTTCCAAAAAATTTGACCTGAAGTCACAGATTGTGACAACAGTTTTAAAATACTCAAGGCTGTTACAGTTTTTCCAGAACCCGATTCTCCAACTAATGCAAATCTCTCACCAGGTAATATGCTAAAGTTGACTTTTTCAACCGCCGAGAAATTATCCTGTTTTTTTGTAGATTCAAAAACTACATTCAAATCAATGACGTCTAATTGATTAGATCTAGTTTTTTCTAGTGTCGAGTGAATCACGAAGTGCTTCGCCTATAAAAATTAAAAGCATTAGAGTTGTGACTAAAACTAAAAATGTTGAAAGTGAAATCCACCANGCATCTANATTAGCNTTNCCTTGAGCTAAAAGTTCTCCCAAACTNGGAGTNGATGANGGNACNCCAAGNCCNAAAAAATCNAGGCTGGTGAGNGCNAAAATNGCNCCACTCATNCNNAAAGGNANAAAAGNAATTACTGGAGTTAAACTATTTGGAAGCACATGTTTCCAAATAATTTTCTTACTAGACAAACCTAAAGCTTTGGCAGCAGTCACGTACTCGAGTGAACGATTTCTCAAAAATTCAGCCCTGACATAATCTGATAGTCCCATCCAACCAAATAAAGAGAGTATTACTAATAATATTAATAGGCCCGGTTCAAAAATTGAAGCAAGTATTATTAATAAATATAATTCTGGAACTGCACCCCAAACTTCGATAAATCTCTGCAAGAACAAATCGGTTTTTCCAGCAAANTAACCTTGAATCGCACCCATAAAAACACCAAGAATTACACCAATTAATGTGAGGGCAATTCCAAAAAGGACTGAGACCCTAAATCCATAAAGAAGTCTAGCAAATATATCTCTCCCTCTGTCATCCGTACCTAACCAATTTACTGCTGAGGGTGAAGCAGGGTTTGGATAGGGAGAAAAATAATTAATGGTGTCGTGGCTGTAGAGGTTAAAAGGATAAACCACCCAGTTACCATCTGAAGTTAGACTTTCGGTGATAAAGGGGTCTAGATAATCCGTATTAGTTGAAAAATCTCCGCCAAACTGAGTTTCCGGATAATCATTAATAAGGGGNAAATAAAAGGTACTTTCATAACTAAGTAGGAGTGGTCGATCATTCGAAATAAATTCCGAAAATAAACTTATTAAAAAAATAATGCAAAAAACCCATAGACATAAATATCCTCTTCTATTTTTTTTGAAACGAATCCACAAACGATTTCTCGGTGTTAGAGTTGGATAATTCAATTTTGTTGCCCCTCGAATTGTACTCTTGGGTCAACTAAAACATAGAGCAAGTCGTTCAGTAATTTTGCAACGAGAGCTATTAAAGAAAAAAAGAAAAGTGTTCCCATCACTATCGGGTAATCCCTTTTGATGACTGCCTCATAGGACAAAAGGCCTAAACCGTCTAATGAAAACAAGGTTTCAATCAACAACGCACCNGTGAAAAAAGCCCCAACAAATGCGGCAGGAAAACCGGTTATGATGGGTATCAAAGCATTACGTAATACGTGTCTCCATAATACTATTTTTTCTGTCAACCCCTTGGAGCGTGCCGTTAGGACATATTGTTTGCGTATTTCTTCCAACATAGTATTTTTGGTTAACATTGTAAGTACTGCAAAACTTCCAAGAACAAGGCATAGCAGAGGCAAGAATAAATGCCACAAATAGTCTATGAATTTACCCATAAGAGTCAGTTGATCCCAATCCTCACTTGTCAAACCCCTCAAAGGAAACAACTGCAGAAAATTACCGCCGCCAAAAAAAACAAGTAGGATTACTCCAAGCACAAAACCTGGTATGGCATATCCCACTAGAATTATCATGCTAGTTGCAACGTCAAAGTTGCTNCCGTGTCTCACAGCCTTTGAAATGCCCAATGGAACAGAGACCAAGTATGTTATAAAAAAACTCCATACNCCCAAGCTCACAGACACAGGAAGCTTTTCTTTCATTAAATCCCAGACACTTTTATTGTAGAAAAAACTCTCTCCCAAATCAAATTTAGAAAAGCTGACAATCATTTCAAAAAATCTTTCATNAGCTGGCTTGTCAAAACCATATAATTTTTTTATTTCTTCAATTCTTTTCTCATCAACGCCGACTCTACCCCTGTAAATTCCAGACCCCTTGCTTCCAACCTCAGAACCTGCAGACGCTCCAGGAAATGAAACTCCAGTATTGGATCCCCCCATTGATGAATGATCACCTTTAATCATCTGAATCATTTGCTCTACAGGACCACCAGGGACAAACTGAACAATNACAAAAGTCACNGCCAAAATNCCTAGCAAAGTNGGTAGCATCAAGAATAGTCTTTTTAAAACATACTTTAACAAAGACATATTCATTGCTTTAATTTTCCCTGCCGCCACCACCACGAACTCATGGCCCAATCCTCAGAATGATAGTAAAGGGGAGTGTTTCTGGGCGCGACCAACCCATCTCGGAAGGCAACTCTATGAATTCTGTTATGCCAATGAGGTATAACGTAATGACCGAACAATAGAATCCTATCTAAAACTTTTGAAGCCAATTTAAGTTGCTCTCGTGTCTCTGAGGATATTATATTTTTTATTGCATTATCGACCAAGGGGTCACTAAGACCAATGAAATTATCAGACCCTTTTTCATTGACTGTAGTTGACATAAATCTATAAACCAGTTCATTACCTGGATTTAGCCCAGATAAATACCAATGTACAAGCATATCATACTCAAAATTATCAATTCTTTTTTTGTACAGTGAAATGTCGGTAACTCGGGTTTTTAGTTCAATTCCCAGTTTTTGTAAATTTCTTTTAAAGGGTGAAACCACTCTTTCCCATCCTCTGCTATCAAGAAGAACCTCAAATTCAAAATTATTACCAACACTGTCCTGAAGCTTGCCCTTCTTAACATGCCATCCCGCCTTATTTAGCAACTTCATCGCTTGCTTTAAATTTTCTCTTAGAGATTGAGAATTACTCGTTGAAGGGGGAATCGGTACTGGGCCAAGTAGTGAACTATCCAATGAAAGATTATTTTCTTGTGTCAATTTTATCAAAAGCTCTTCTTCATTTTTAGATGCTTTTCCAATGGCTACCATTTCAGTATTTGTGAAAAACGAATTGGATCGGACATATTGGTCGTAAAAAAGTTGCCTATTCATCCATTCAAAATCCATAGCCAAACCTATCGCCTTTCTTACTCTTACATCAGCAAATTTTTTTTTCCTAATATTAAAAACATATCCCTGCATACCTGCTGGATTTGAATTGCTTATTTCTGATTTAATCAATTCCCCTTTTTTAAACTTAATACCTTCATAAGATCGTGCCCAGTTTTTAGAAACATTTTCATGAATAAAATCAAATTCCCCTGCTTTAAATGCTTGCAATCTAGCAAAAGAATCTTTGTAATATCTAAAACTAATTTTTTCAAAGTTAAAATGATTGTTCCTTGTAGGATGATTCTTCCCCCAATAGTCCGCTCTCTTTTTAAACCAAATGGATTTACCTAGATCAATTTTTGATATGACATAGGGACCTGAAGCAACAGGGGGATCTTGGACAACCTCATCAAATGATTTTCCTGCACCCCACTTTTTTGAAAAGACTGGGAGACTTGCTACGATCATGTGAAGCTCTCTATTTTTTCTTTTAAAATTAAATCTAATTTTTCTTTTTCCCAAAACAACAGCTTCTCTAACGTCACTCCAATAATTTTTCCAAATTGGACTGGAGCTTGAGCTGGTCAAAGTATCGTAAGAATACTTAACATCACTTGCAAGAATAGGGTCCCCATTAGAAAATTTAGCTTTAGGGTTAATAATAAAAGTAATGGACAACTTATTTTTGGCTAGACTCATTTTCTCAGCAATTAACCCATAAACACTCATTGGTTCATCCAAACTTGGTGTTGCAAGTGGTTCAAAAACCAATTGCATCAGTCCTCTAGCTGCTAATCCTTTTAGAGTAAATGGATTTAACTTATCAAAACTACCCATAGCAGCTAGTCGTAGTTCTCCACCTTCCACAGAGTTTGAATCCACATAATCAAAACTTAGAAAGTTTTCCCCGTATTTTGGCTCTGATCCGAGAGCCATAGATTTGGTATATTTTTTCCCATAAACATCTGATATTCCAATCAAAAACAAAGGAAAAATCAAAATTAAAATTTTTTTTTCAAGTATTGTTTTAATTTCCAAAGGAAATCTAAAACCAAATGTATATTTTTCTTCTTTCATAGTTAAAATCGATCAATACCAATAAATCCTATTTCTTTTAAACCGACCTTTCTCGCCTCAAAAAGAATGGAAGCTATATCACTATAATTGGAGTCGGCATGCGAATTTATAAAAATATTTGGAGTTGATTCACTATTTACAAGGTTCATCAAAACATTTTTTAAATTCTGCTTGTTATGAATGACTTGATTATCTACTTTAATTATTCCATATTGGTTAATCGAAATTTCGATATATTTTTTTGCATTAGAAATCTCTTTGGAGTTTTTTTCTGGCAAGTCTAAATTGACAGAATGAAGCCTTATTGGGATTGTGATGATTAGCATAATCAATAGAACTAGCATTACATCTATCAAAGGAGTTGTGTTAATGTAAACCAGCATTTCAGGCTGTTGATCGATTGAAAATATTTTTTTATTTTTCATTGGTAATATTTACTTATTGATCTGGTGATGGGTCTGTTAAGAAAGCAACTCTTTTGATCCCTGAGTTTTGCAATAGTTTCAAAAGTGCTCCTAAATTTTTAAAAGCTATTTCTCTATCAGCTTGAATGTGTACTTCTGGCTGAGGTTTTAATATTGAAATTTGTTTAATATAATCTTTAAAAGTATTGTTTAAACCCAATTCAAATGTTTTCGTGCCTATAGTAAAATCTCCGGATTTTGATGCGGTAATGATGAGGTTGCTAACATTTACATTTCTTAACTTATAATTCTCTCTTGGTAAACTCACGTCAACGGATGAAGTAACAACGGGAATTGTGATCAGAAAAATTATCAGCAGAACAAGCATTACATCGACTAATGGAGTTGTGTTGATTTCATTCAACAACTCGTTTGATGTGGGCTCGTTAAATGAGATTCTTGTTCTTGTAAACATTATTTATGAACTTTAAAAGTTTTAATCGTTTTGGAAAAATGAAACATAAAAAATATTCCCAAAATTTGTAATTTTTTCCATTAATATTTTATTTCTTCTCACTAACCAGTTGTATCCAAGAACTGCTGGAACAGCAACAGCTAAACCAATAGCAGTCATAATAAGCGCTTCTCCTACAGGACCCGCAACTTTATCTAAACTAGCTTGACCAGAGTCTCCAATTTTAATTAGTGCGTGGTAGATTGCCCAAACAGTTCCAAAAAGACCTACAAACGGAGCGGTAGAACCAACTGTAGCCAAAAAAGTTAAACCATTTTGCAAGTATCCATTAACTTGATTTATTCCCGATTGAATACCTTCACCGACCCAATTTGCAGGATCAATGGAATTATCAGAGGTATTGGTTTGTAATTTAGCTTCTTTACCTGCATTATAAACAATATTTAAAAGGCACGATTTGGGCAAATCCTTAAAAATTTGACTAACAATGATTCCCCGCTCATAAGACTCCTTTAACATAGTGCATTCTTTTATAACTTTTGATTGTTCAAAAAATTTGCTTACAAATATAGTCCACGAACCCAAACTCATAATCAACAGAACAACTAATGCTCCTTTGGCAACCCAATCACTCTGCTTCCACAAAGCTATAAAGCCATACCTGTTACTATTATCTGCTTCAACCATACTTTCTGATTCAAGTGAAAGACTATTTCCAATAGACAAATCTTGTTCAATGATAGATTTTTCTGACGAGTCTAAATCATTGCCAAAAGTTGCAGTTGACGTAAAAAAAATTAACATAAAAAAACTTAAAATTTTTGACATTTTTTTTCCTAAAAAATTAATTTACTTGCAAAATGATTCACATCAGTTTAGAAACGGATACTCTATTTTATTTTAATTGAAACACATATGGAATTACTGCCCAATCTTTTACGAAAACTCCATTTTCACTAGCCGGTACGAATTTACAAGAAAAAAGTCCAGCCTTTGCGGCATTATCCAATCTTTCGAAACCGGAAGTCTTTTTTATTTCAGCCTTTTCAGCTTTTCCTTCCTCGTTAATTAGAAACCTTAAAACGACAGTTCCTTGTTCTCCTCTTCTTTTAGAAGTTCTTGGATAATTGGGCCTACATTTTGTCAAATCACTACCAATTCTAGCTCTTGTTATTATTTTTTTTGAAACGATCTCAGATTGGGATTCTGTCCGAACCAGACTATCGATACTAAAAATATTTTTTTCTATATTGTTAAGGGATGATTCTTGTTGATCATCGACTTCCTTTTCCTTATTGTTAACAGGTTCTTGTCGGGGTTTTTTTGAAAGTTTTATTGGAGACTCCTTAAAAACTTTCTTTTTTTTCGAAACTGTAATTTTTTTTTTAATATTCTCGCGTTTTGGCTCATATTTTTTTTTAATAGTTTTGAATTCGGGAGCCATAATTTTTTTTTCAGGCATTGAAAGAAAGGTTAGATTAATTTTCTGATTAATTATTAGCTCTTTCTTGGAATTGTTAAAAATTGAAATTGCAATTGCTAATGAATGGACAATTAAAACCAAGAGAAAGACAATGTAACGGGACGATAACATAATATTCATGAGAAGATTAATCATGCAAAAAAATGACCAGGAAGTATAAGTAATTTAGTTATCATAAAATACATAAATTTTCTACATCGCAAATATGCTATAAATTAATTATATATTTATTAAAATATGATTAATTATCTCTCAATTTTAAAATATGAGTTTTCTAAAAAACAAAAAAATACTTATATCTGGAATGATTTCCAATAGATCAATTGCATATGGCATTGCAAAGGCTTGTTATGCTCAAGGCGCCGACCTAGCTTTCAGCTATCAAAGTGGTAGATTTAAGGACAGAATCAGCACTTTGGCCTCTGAGTTTGAGTCAGATGCTTGTTTTGAGTGTGATGTTTCCCAGGATCAACAGATTGAAAATCTTAGCGATTCCATTAAACAAAAATGGGGATTGTTGGATGGATTTGTACATGCTATCGCCTTTGCTCCTAGAGATGCCATTGCTGGCAGTTTTTTAGATGGGTTTAGCAGAGAAAGTTTTTCAATTGCTCACGATATATCTGTCTACAGCTTCGGAGCAATGACGAAAAGTTTGCTTCCGCTGATGAAAAACAGAAATGCCGCTATTGCAACCCTTAGCTATATCGGAGCAGAAAGAAGTGTTCCCGGTTATAATACAATGGGATTAGCAAAGGCAAGTTTAGAAGCATGTGTTAAGTACCTGGCGGCAAATTGTGGCCCTTATAACATTAGGGTTAATGCAGTCTCAGCAGGGCCAATAAAAACTTTAGCCGCAAGTGGAATTAAAGGATTTTCAGATATTTTAAAAAAAGTAGAAGAAAAATCTCCGATGAGAAAAAATATTACTTCGGAAGATGTGGGTAATACTGTTGCGTTTTTACTGTCAGATTTATCTAAAGGGATCACCGGTGAAATTACTCATGTAGACAACGGTTACAGTACAGTGGTGTCTTAAATTGAAGCTTTACCTGGATTTGGTTGATCACATATTGAAGAATGGTATTTTAAAAAATGACCGAACAGGAGTTGGCACATACTCTGTCTTTGGATGGCAAATGAGATTTAATTTAGAAAAAAAAATACCTGTAATTACTACAAAAAAAATTCATCTCAAATCTGTACTTGAAGAATTACTTTGGTTTCTTTCCGGAAATACCAATGTTCGAAAACTTCAAAAAAAAGGTGTCAGCATTTGGAATGAATGGGCAAATTCTGATGGAGAACTTGGCCCTATTTATGGGAAACAATGGCGATCTTGGCCAGACCCTAAACCCAACATGCCTGAAAACTCAATAGACCAAATATCCGACGTGATTAAACAATTAAAATATAACCCTGATTCTAGAAGAATGATTGTCAGCGCTTGGAACGTTAGTCAAATACCCCAGATGGCTTTAACTCCTTGCCACATACTTTTTCAATTCTATGTGGCAAACAGTAAATTGTCATGTCAGATTTATCAAAGAAGTGCTGATGTTTTTCTAGGAGTGCCCTTTAACATTACAAGCTACGCCATTTTGACATACATGATGGCACATCAAACAGGATACAAAACAGGTGATTTAATTTGGACAGGAGGAGATTGCCATTTATACAAAAATCATGTTGAACAAGCAAAAACACAACTAGAACGTCATCCTTTTCCCTTGCCAGAGTTGAAGTTTGAACGACATCCAAAAAATATTTTCTCTTATGAATACCAAGATTTTAAGTTTATCAACTACAAACACCATCCAGCTTTGAAAGGCTCTGTAGCAATCTAATGGTTCAGTCCCTCAAATTCAAACCATTTATTACAATAATAGTAGCAATGGCCCAAAATGGTGTAATTGGTCAAAAAGGTATGTTGCCTTGGCATATTAGCGAGGATTTAAAGAGATTTAAAAAAATGACTTTAAAAAAACCCGTTCTTATGGGAAGAAAAACTTATGACTCAATTACAGAGAGAATCGGGGGCGGTCTTCCTGAGAGAGATAACTTAGTTTTAACCAAACAAAGAAAAAATAAAAAACTCGAAAAAAATACTTATTTTTTTAGTGATGTTGATCAAGTATTTTTTTGGCTTGAGTTAAATAGACATAAAAATCTATTTGTTGCTGGTGGCTCCACAATATATGAAAAATTTTTACCTATGGCCAATAGGATTGAAATGACTCATGTGCATAAGAACTTTGCTGGAGACACACTATTTCCAAATTGGGATAAAAAAGAATGGAGAGAATGCAAGGGCCAACTTAGAAAAGACACTAACAGCAAAGTGGAATTTTATTTCTCAACTTACAACAAAATTTAAGTTCTCGGTAGAGTAACACCTATTTGACCTTGGTATTTTCCATCTCTATCAAGATATGATTTTTCACAATCTTCATCACTTTCAAAAAATATCATTTGCGCACAACCTTCCTCTGCGTAAATCTTAGCAGGTAGGGGTGTTGTGTTTGAAAATTCTAATGTTACATTCCCCTCCCATTCCGGCTCTAAAGGAGTAACATTAACAATTATCCCGCATCTGGCATAAGTGCTTTTACCAAGACAAACTGTCAATGTACTTCGGGGGATACGAAAAAATTCAACAGTTCTGGCCAGTGCAAAAGAATTGGGTGGAATTATACAAATTTTTCCTTTAAAGTCGACAAATGACTCCGAATCAAAATTTTTGGGATCGACAGTGCTACTGTTAATATTAGTGAATATTTTAAACTCATCCGCACATCTTACGTCATATCCATAACTAGACGTGCCGTAAGAAATAACGCGATTACCATTTATACTTCTAATTTGTGAATCTTCGAATGGAGAAATCATATTTTGTTCCTTTGCCATTTTTCGGATCCAATTGTCATTTTTAATTGTCATAATATACATTCTAAAAGGTAAACTATTTACTTATGTTGCAAAGAAAAAAAAGGAAGATTTTCGTTACCTCGGCTTTACCGTATGCTAACGGTCCAATTCATCTTGGTCACTTGGTCGAATACGTTCAAACAGACATTTGGGTAAGATTTCAAAAACTACTATCAAACTTTACAGTATATATTTGTGCAGATGATGCTCATGGTACTCCAATTATGCTTAGAGCACAGAAAGAAAAAATAACTCCGGAAGAGTTAATTGATAAAGTGTGGAAAGAACATACAAGAGATTTCTCATCATTTTTCATTGCTTTTGACTCCTACTTCACAACCCATTCGGAGGAAAACAGAGAATTATCTTCCAAAATATATAAAAATTTAGCCGATAAAGGATTAGTTGCAGTAAAAAAAATCAAACAAATGTTTGATACCGAAAAACAAATGTTTCTACCTGATCGGTTTATTAAAGGCGAATGTCCAAAATGCATGGCAAAGGATCAATTTGGAGATGCCTGTGAAGTTTGTGGTGCAACTTATAATCCAACAGAACTTGTTAATCCAAAATCCGAACTTAGTGGAAAAACCCCAATTACCAAAGAATCTGATCATCATTTTTTCTTACTATCTAATAAAAAATGTGTTTCTTTTTTAAAGCAATGGACTACTGAGTCCGGAAGATTACAATCTGAGGCATTAAACAAAATAAATGAGTGGCTAAAATCTGATTCAACCGGAAAATCAATGCTAACTGACTGGGATATTTCTCGAGATCCACCTTATTTTGGTTTTGAAATACCTGATGAACCTATGAAATTCTTTTATGTTTGGCTAGATGCCCCAATTGGCTATTATGCTAGTTTAAAAAATTGGTGCAAAAAAAACGATAAAAATTTTTATGATTTTGTCAAGCCTGACTCAAAATATGAACAGGTTCACTTTATTGGAAAAGACATACTATATTTTCATTCCTTATTTTGGCCAGCAATTTTAAAATTTTCTGGCTACAGAGTACCAACTGCTATTTACGCCCATGGTTTTTTAACAATTAATGGCAAAAAAATGAGTAAATCAAAAGGTACTTACATTACTGCTGAAGAATACATTAAAGCTGGACTCAATCCAGAATGGCTCAGATATTACATCGCTGCAAAATTGAACGGCACAATGGAAGACATTGATTTAAACCTCGAAGATTTTATGAATAAAATTAACAGCGATCTAGTTGGCAAATATATAAATATATTGAGCAGAACATCTGGTTTTGTTACTAAATTTTTTGAAGGGAAAGTTATTGACTACACAACGATAAATAATATCAACATTAATATTTCAGATTTGGAAAAAAAATTCTCCAAGCATATAATAGATATTCAAAATAACTATGAACAAAGAAATACGTCTAGGGTTATAAGAGATTTAGTGTCACTTATGGACTCTGTAAATTTATTTATTGATGATAACAAGCCTTGGATTCTAGCAAAAAAAATTGCTGAAAATCCGATCGAGAGAGAATCATTAGAGTATGTACTAGCAGTAAGCTTGAACTATTTTGCTAAACTAACAATATTAATTAAACCAATTTTGCCCGCAGTGGCACTAAGAGTAGAAAATGAAGTTTTTAATATTCAAAAACCTTGGTTATGGGAGGACATTTACAATTTGGAAATCAAATCAATTAACCCCGTAGGTCATTTGATTTCAAGAGTCGACCAAAATGATTTGCAAAAAATAAATAATGAGGTATGAAATGTTTTTGAAAAATAAAAAATACAAATCCGAAGTTTCTGAGTTTATTTCTAATTTAAAATCTAAAAATCCTAAGTTAGAAAAGACGCAAAATTTAGGGCGTTCCATACTATGGGACAGAACGGATGTTTCAGGCAAAGAAACATTCGAAAAATCTAGTGATCAACTTAAGCAGTCTTCCTACGTATATTTTTGATTTTTTAATCAAGCTTAAAAAAATGGATAATCCAATTTCAGGCAAAACTGTAAACGCCCGTCTTTATGGACGACCAATCAACCAAGTCCCCAAAGATTTATACATTCCTCCAGATGCCCTCGAAGTGATATTAGAAGCTTTTGAAGGTCCACTTGATCTTCTAATATACTTAATAAGGAAACAAAACTTTAATATTCTCGATATTCCAATGGCTGAAGTAACCGCTCAATACTTAAAATATGTTGAAAAAATAAGAGAAAATAACCTGGAGTTAGCTGCTGAATACCTTTTAATGGCAGCACTTTTAATAGAGATAAAAGCAAGAATGTTGTTGCCCAAGCAAACCAGAATACAAGAGGAAAATGAGGTTGATGACCCAAGGGCAGAACTTGTTAAACAGTTAATCGAATATGAGAAATACAAAAAAGCCGCAAAAAATATCGATGAAATACCAAGAGTAGACAGAGAATTATCAATACCTTACGTTCTTCACTTATCCCCCAACAAAAGAACATTACCGAATGTTTCCTCTGATTCTCTGTATGACTCTATTAAATCAGTTTTATTGGCTAACAGTTTAATAATCAGCCATTCAATTACTAAAGAATTATTGTCAGTTCGAGAGCATATGTCTCGAATTTTAAAAAAGGTTAAAAACATCGCATATTTCAAGTTCTCAAATTTTTTTGATTCTAAAAGTTCTAAAAGTCGTATATCAGTAATCGTTCATTTTATTGCCTTACTTGAACTTTCGAAATCAGGTTTAGTGAAAATTTCACAAGTTAATCATAATTCTCCAATTTGGATAAGTGACTCCTCTAAAGATGACAAAGCCAAGCTTGATTAAATTAGAACAATTCAATGGATTAAAGCTTAAATCTTATTGCACAAGCCTTAAAAAAATCAATAAACTCTCAATAATTAATGAACTTCCAGACATTGTAGGAATTAAACCTCGACTGGTTCTTGGCCATGGCTCTAATATTTTTTTTCTCTCTACAAAAAAAAAACCCCTATCCTCTTTGGTTTTATTGAACCAACTTAAGGGTATTGAAAAAATTGAAGAAAAAAATAAAAAGATTTTTATTAGGTGTTATGCAGGTGAAAACTGGAATGACTTTGTATCGTGGACACTAAATAGAAGCATAGGTGGTTTGGAAAATCTAACTTTAATACCGGGATCTGTTGGGGCTGCCCCGGTTCAAAACATTGGTGCATATGGTGTTGAAATATGTAACAGAATTAGTTCTATCAATGCATGGGATTTTAAGTTAAAAAAAACCGTTCATATAAAAGCCAAAGATTGCTTATTTGGATATCGAAACAGTATTTTTAAACAGCAAATGTTAGAAGAAGGGTGGCAAAACACTAGATATTTAATTTTATATGTAGATTTTAAATTATGGCCAGAAAAAAATTCACCATTGATCACCAGTTACTCTGGAATTAATGAAGCGCTTGATGGTCAACCGACACCAAAAAAAATTTCAAAAATAGTTAAAAAAATTAGAACCCATAAACTTCCAGATTTATCAAAACTTCCAAATATAGGTAGTTTTTTCCAAAACCCAACAATCCAATCATCATTGGCTAAAAAATTAAAAAAAAAATTTCCCACAATTCCCGAATTTGAAAAAACCAGCTGTTCCTCTAAGCTTTCTGCTGCATGGCTAATAGAAAAAGCAAATTTTAAAGGCTATAGAATTGGCGACGCAGGCATTTATGACAAACATTCATTGATTGTTGTAAACCATGGAAAGGCCTGCACTTATGATGTAATGAAGCTAACAAAAAAAATTCAAAAAACTATATTTATAAAATATGGTATTTGGCTAATTCCAGAACCAAATATTATTTCTTCCTACGAAAAAATAGCTTATTCTTTGATGAATCCAATGAGTCAAATTTATACCCAACGTGGTTAAAACTTTTTAAGCCATCCAATGTTTTAATTTTATTTTTTAAGATGAATCCTGCCATCAAACCTCTGGCTTTTTTTGCATGTATTCCGACCGTCTTGTATTCACCGGTGACATATTCCTGAAAAACTGGGGAAATAAATTGGCCTCCTAAATTTTTTTGAACTGATTTAAAATACTCTTCTGAGGCAAGATTAACGATAACCTTGAAGTCGTGAGTTTTTAAATCATCTTTCAATTGTTTAGCTAACTTGTTCCCCCACCAGTCATACAAATTTTTTCCTCTGTAGTTAATAAGTTTGGTCCCCATTTCAAGACGATGCGGCTGAATCAAATCTAGAGGTTTTAACAACCCATAAAGCCCAGAAAGAATCCTTAAATTTTTTTGGGCAAATAATAATTCTTCTTTTGTGAAAGACTTTATTTCCAATCCCTCGTATACATCACCATTGAATGCAAATACTGCTGGTTTAGCGTTAGTGTTATTTGGGTTATATTTAAAGTGCTTGAATCTATGATTATTTAATTCTGAAAGTTTATCAGAAAGTTTCATTAAATTTTTAAGACCAAATTTACCCAAAGGGACTATGGTCTTGACAAGCTCGTTAGCCTCTTTTTGAAACACTGGTTTTGAAAATTTAAATTCAGGTGCCGGACTTTCAAAATCCAAAGTTTTAGCAGGAGATAGTAAAATAATCACGTCTTAACCTAATAATAATAATTTTTGTAAAAATCAAATGACTTTTTAAAATAATGGAAAAATTAATTATAAAAAACCCCGAATACTGGAATCAAGCTTGCCGAGAGTTATCTGAAAAAGATAAAAAACTAGCCAATTTAATATTGAAATACAGTAATTTAAAAATTCAATCTCATGGTGATCCTTTTACCACACTTACTAGATCAATTGTTGGCCAACAGATTTCAGTAGCAGCAGCTGAATCCATATGGAAAAAACTATATCATCTTGAGGCAAAATATTGTGACAAATATCCAGAGGGAAAACCACTCAGGCCTGTAAGTATAATAAAAAACTACCAGAAATTAAATTCAACTGGATTATCAGGAAGAAAAAAACAATATATTCATGGATTAGCAAAGCATTTTGAAAGTAATAACTGCTTTAGCAAACAACTTCTTGCAATGAATGATGAGGACATCACTCGTACCCTAATTTCATTTCCTGGGATTGGTGATTGGACCGTAAAAATGTTTAAAATTTTTTGTTTGATGCAACCTGACATTTTCCCAGAAAATGATTTAAGTCTTACCAATGCTATTTCTAAAATATATAAAATAAAAAGTAATGACAAAAAAAAAGAAAATATTACAAAATTATCAGAAAAATGGAAGCCTTGGAGAACGGTAGCTACTTGGTACCTATGGTGCAGTGTCGACCAAGATCCAGTTTATTATTAAATTTGCTAGTGACTTACATAATTAACAAGCGCAATAAAAAAAACACCAGAACAAAGCCATAATGTCTGTGCAATTGTTTCGGTAATATCGACTTTTTTTTGCAACTGAGGAATTAGATCTGCCAGTGCAACGTAAATAAAACTGCTCGAAGCTAGAATCAAAAAGTAAGACAAAAAGTCGACAAAAGTTTCTAAAAAAGCAAAACCAAAGACACCGCCCAAAATAGCAAAACAACCAGCTAAGCTGACCTTTATCAATGCATCGCGCTTTGAAGATAACGATTTAGTAACAACCACCAAATCACCAACATGGTGTGGTATTTCGTGAGATAGAACGGCAAGTGTTGCAAGGACTCCTAATTTCCAATCAGCGATAAATGCTGATGCAATTAAAATCCCATCACCGAAGCAATGAATGGCATCACCAACCACTACAACCGACCAAATATTACTTTTACTTTTATTATTTAATGTGCTTACTTTTTTTTTTGAATTAGCTTCTTTTACTTTTGTCACATCTATTGTCTTAAGAAAATCATCATGATCATGACTATGATGATAAAGATGAGTTTTATCTAGGAGAAAAAAAAATAGTAACCCAACGAGAAGACAAGGCATTAAATCAGAACTAGATGAAGAAATTTCAAACGCTTCTGGTATCAAATTTAAAAAAGCAGTAGCTAGCAAAGTTCCTGCTGCAAAACTAAGTAAATAGTCACTAAATCGGAACATAATTTTCCAGGCTATGAAATTTGCAATGAATACGCTTCCCACACCGGCTATGAAAGTTCCAAGAATAATAAAAAAAAGAATCATTTTATTTCTTATACAGTTTGTCGTCAGAGCACATTCTAATTACAGTCAGTCGAGTAGCAGAGATTTTGTGCCGTCATCTTTTACATTAGAGAGTTTTACTGAATAACTCAATGGATTGTCCCTTAGAGAAAAAAATATACAAAAATTTAATTTGAATTAAATCCTCGAATTGCCATTTGTTATCGACAATTTAACATTGGGTTGTTTGAGAGTTGTTCACAAAAAATTGAGATTGCAAAGT
>NHCU01000001.1 GCA_002167365.1 Betaproteobacteria bacterium TMED41
GAGGGGATTCAGGACTCGATGGCGGGGATCACTCACATCACGAAAGAGGCGCTGCAGGGTCAGAAAGTGGTCAAAGCCTACGGAGGATATTCAGAAGAGGAGTCCGCATTTCTTGATGTCAATAGGGCCAATCAAAGACGGTCATTACGACGGGCCGCAGTGGCTGCGGTGAGTGTTCCCATGCTGCTTTTGATCGCCGGCGCAGGGGTGTCGGGAATAATTTATCTTGCCCTCACGGATACGATCGGCCAGTTTGTCAGCGCAGGGACATTCGTATCGTATATGGGGGCAATCCTGTTGCTGATGAGTCCAATAAAGCGTCTCGCCCGAATAAATGAATACATTCAGGCTGGCCTGGCGGCTGCCGGGAGTGTGTTCCGCCTGATAGACCAGCCGGAGGAGTCGGACAGTGGTGTTGATACCGGCAAGGTGTTGTCCGGCTCCGTCTTCTTTGAGGAAGTCGTATTCGAGTATCCCCGCGGGCAGGGGAGGGCGCTCGACGGCGCAACGTTTGAAGTCAAGCCTGGGCAGACGATTGCATTGGTGGGGGAATCCGGTAGCGGCAAGTCTACGGTCGCATCGCTTCTTTTGGGTTTTTATAGCCCAACCACAGGCAACATTTTCGTGGACGGCGCTTCTATCGAGACTTTTTCCAAAAAAGAGTTGAGAAAACAGATCGCGCTTGTACCCCAGGAAGCGATTCTGTTTGACGGATCGATCGAGAAGAATGTTTTTTACGGTGCTGGGCATGATACGGATATTGATGCCGAGAGCCTGTTTCGTGCGACGGGGATAGATGCCTTTGCCGACAAAAACGAGGGCGTCGGTGAGTTGGGGTCCCGGCTTTCCGGCGGGCAGCGCCAACGGGTTTCGTTGGCCAGAGCTTTGTCGCGCAAAGGTGCCATGCTGGTGCTCGACGAAGCCACTTCGGCGCTGGACATGCTGTCCGAGGAGTCGATGAAACATGCTATCTCGCAGTTTCGGGGACACCGATCAGTGCTTCTGATTGCTCATCGACTAAGTTTCATTACCCACGCTGACCTTATTCACGTCTTCGCTTCAGGAAAGATTATTGAATCGGGCACCCACCAGAGCCTCTTGGCACAAAATGGCGCCTACGCCAGGATGTGGCTTGCCCAACAGGCCCAGGCCTCCGCAGACGAGACGGAGTAAGGACGGCTATGACGCTGGCTGAACGTATTCAGCAGCACTGGCGCACACCCACTGCCGTGAGCCTCGCACTCACGCCCTTTAGTCTTGTTTATGGGTTGGTCACAAAGATTAGAAAAGCCGCCTACATTTCCGGAGTCTTAAAGACACATCGCTTTGATATTCCGGTTGTCGTCGTCGGAAATCTTACGGTGGGCGGTACCGGTAAAACCCCTTTCGTAATAACTCTTGCAGAACGACTGAAAATTAGAGGATGGCGTCCGGGGATCGTGAGTCGAGGTTATCGGGGCAAAGTAACAGAGGCCGAGATTGTGCCTGCGGACGGAGATCCCCACCACTTCGGCGATGAACCCGTCTTGGTTGCCAGAAAGACTGGCCTTCCTGTCGCGGTGGCGAGGCGCAGAGCGCAGTCGGTCGAAAAGCTTTTAAATGAGTCCGTTGATATTGTGATTTCCGACGATGGCCTTCAACATTACGCTATGGCCCGAAGTGCGGAGATTGTTATGGTCGACGGCATCGAGGGATTGGGTAATGGTTTTTTACTCCCAGCTGGACCCTTGCGAGAACCGCCGGCTCGTCTTGCATCTGCCGATATCCGAGTTCGGCGCGGAGGTGAGGCAAGTGAGGGCGAATACAGTGTCACCGCCGCTCTTGGCAGTGCGCGCAATCTTGTTTCAGGAGAAGAGGCCTCGCTAGACGAATTTCGTGATGTGCCACTCGCCGCCCTTGCCGGCATTCATCGCCCGGAGCGGTTTTTTGATCTACTGAGACAACATGGCCTGACGATAAGTGCGCATCCGTTTCCAGACCATCATCAATTTTGCGCTGCTGACATTCCCGCGGAGATGACTGTTCTGATGACTGAAAAAGATGCGGTCAAGTGTGGTAGGTTTGCGAGCGACCGTTGTTGGTCTGTTTCGCAAGTCACTGAGATTCCCGAGGAATTGATCGATAAATTGGAAAGTGTGATCCACCAAACGGGGCAGGTCAATTTGAGCGCCTGACATGTCGGAAAACTTCACAATAGTCATTCCCGCAAGATTCGGCTCCCAGAGACTTCCGGGGAAGCCGCTCCGGGATATCGCGGGGCGGCCTCTCATTCAACGAACCTTTGAGTCAGCGGCGCGCTCCAGCGCCGCCAACATTGTTGTAGCGACGGATGATGAAGGGATTGCACAGACAGTACGCCAATTCGGCGGCGAATCGTGCATGACCTCGGCCACGCATCAGAGCGGGACCGATCGCGTAGCCGAGGCCGCGCGGATTCTGGGACTCGCGCCTACGGAAATTGTCGTGAATGTCCAAGGCGATGAGCCTGACATGCCAGGTGAACTCATTGACCAGGTCGCGACGCTTTTGAGTGAAGATTCGCAAGCGAGGGTGGCAACCGCCTGTACCGCTTTGGATAAACCCCAGCAATATTCCGACCCCGCCGTTGTTAAAGTCGTGACTGACAGTCATGGACATGCGATCTACTTCTCCAGAGCGTCGATTCCGCATGCGCGTGAGCTCAAGGGCGATTCGCCTGATCGGGTTCCATGGAGGAATGTGCGCCGACATATCGGGATTTACGCCTATCGCTGTGAATATCTTCAACACCTTTCGTATACTTCGCCTTGTGCTCTTGAGATCACTGAAGCACTCGAGCAACTGAGAGTGCTTTGGCTGGGCGACAAGATTGCTGTTGCAGCGGCGCGCCAGGCCCCCGGTCCCGGTATTGACACTGTGGCGGACCTCGAACGGGCTATCCGCGATTTCTCAGAATAGTTCATCTACGATGACCGGGCCTCTAATGGTGAGCATCGAGGGGACGGCGCTTAATGGGTCAAGCCGATCAAGGCTGATGCACCCCAGTATCGGTGGCGTCATCCTTTTCGCAAGAAACTATAGCTCCCCAGAGCAGCTGCGCGCGCTTACTGGTGAAATCAGGGCGCTCAAGAGCCCAGAATTACTGATTGCGGTCGATCAGGAAGGAGGGCGTGTCCAAAGATTTCAGGAGGGTTTCACGCGGTTGCCAGACATGGAGACGATTGGCAAGCTTTTTAGTACTCATCGAGAATCCGGTTTGGCCTTGGCTCGGGCAACCGGATACGTGTTATCAGGAGAGTTGCGCGGTTGTGGCGTAGATTTCAGTTTTGCCCCAGTACTGGATCTCCTTTCAAGCAACAGAGCGATCGGTACGCGTGCATTTCACCTAAACCCACAGGTCGTCTCGACGCTTGCGCACGCACTCGCGTCCGGAATGACGTTGAATGGAATGCGGGGCGTCGGCAAGCATTTCCCAGGCCACAGTGGCGTTGTAGAAGATCCCCACGAGGAACTCCCGCGTGATGAGAGATCACTTGGTCAATTGCGCAAAGACGATATGCAGGTGTATCTGAATTTAGATTCTGAAACGATCGCTGGGGTGATGAGTTGTCATGTGCTGTTCCCCGGGGTAGACCCGGTACCTGCAAGTCTTTCGTATAAATTCTTGACCGATGAACTCAGAGGCCGGCTTGGTTTCAGGGGGACCATTTTCTCAGACGATATTATGATGGGTGCGCTGGGCACCATAGCAGCCCCTGAGGGGCTAGCGAGAATGGCGCTCGAGGCAGGCTCTGATATGGTGCTTTTGTGCAATAGTGACGAGGTAACGGACCAGGTGCTCGAGTCCGCTGAGTTACCTCCTCAGTCGGAGGCCAGTCGAGGGAGGTTGGAGACGATGCGTCCAAATGCCCCTTATAAGACAGATGATGCTCTGATGAATGAGGCGAGAGAGCGGGTGACCCGACACATCTAAAGTTGTCGAGCCGGGGCGGCATTCTGAGAGTCAGCCGATTAAGAGTCTGCCCGCTCCATGTACTCCGCCGTGTCGGTGTTTACCCGGATCTTGTCTCCGGCATTGACGAACGGCGGAACGATTACCCGAAGGCCGGTTTCTACTATAGCGGGCTTTCCTGAGCCAGCGGCAGTCTGGCCCTTGACGACTGTTTCGGTCTCTGTGACCTCCAGAACAACGCTCGCGGGCAGTTCGATGCCAATGGGCTGGTCATTGTAGAAGTTGATCTGGACTTCTTCATTCGGCAGGAGGAACTCGGACTGTCCATCCAGGTCATCTGCGCCTATTGGGATTTGCTCGAAGGATTCCATATCCATAAAGATGAGATCGCTGCCCTCGGGATAAAGATATTGCATCTGTCGCGGCTCTACATGGGCCTTCTCAAGTTTGTCTTCCGAGCGAAACCTTTCGTTTAACTTGGTATTATCAGAAATGGCCTTCATCTCCAGTTGGGCGAATGCACCACCTTTGCCAGGCTTGACGTGCGCCTTTTTCAGGACACGCCAGAGTTTTCCCTGATATTCGACAAGATTACCAATGCGCACATCCGAAGCAGATATCTTCATGAGGAGATTAAGGAGTCAGTTTTGAGCGCTCGCGATTGTAAAGCTTTGCGAAAAGCGCAACAACTCAAGCAGAACCCGTATGAGCGCTAAGCATTTGATCGACCGGCCACGCAAAAAACTGTCGCCGCGTTTCTATCGGCCGGACTGCAAGGCCTGTCCTCGGCTTGTAGAGTTTCTAGATTCCGCGCGGACGCGCCATCCTGACTACGCTTGCCGACCGGTGCCCTCTTTTGGGGGCCTGGGCGCCTCGTTATTGATTGTCGGCTTGGCACCGGGATTGCATGGTGCGAACGCCACGGGCCGCCCCTTTACGGGGGATCACGCCGGTATTCTTCTGTATCAGACGCTTCACAAATTCGGATTTTCCTCAGCGCCTGATTCTCATCCAGGCGACGACCTGGTTTTAAAGAATTGTGCGGTGACGAACGCGGTCAAGTGTCTGCCTCCTGAAAATAAACCGATTGCCTCCGAGGTGAATACCTGCCGGCCTTTTCTTGTCGAGGAATTAGGGACAGTTCCTGAGGGCGGCGTGATTCTGGCATTGGGGAAACTGGCGCACGACAGCGTGGTCCGGGCGCTTGGGATGCGTGTGAGTGAAGTGACATTTGGACACGCTAGCGAATATCGGGTGTCGGGTGGGCGTACGCTGTTGTCCAGTTACCATTGCAGTCGGTATAACACCCAGACGGGTCGCTTGACGGGCGAAATGTTCGAAAGCGTGTTTAGCCGCGTGCGGGAGTTACTGGGTTAACGCATGCCCATCAGCAAAGCCAAAGCGGTAAAGGGCCTGACACGCGGGCCTGGAGTCTACGTGATGCGTAACGGGGAACAGGGCGTTTTGTATGTGGGTAAGGCGAGAAGTCTAAAGGCGCGCGTCTCGAGTTATTTCAACGCACCTCAAGAAAGCAGTCGTTTACGACTCATGATGAATCAGGTCGAGGCGATAGAGATTCAGCGTACCCGTACGGAGACAGAGGCTCTGTTGCTCGAGTGCAATCTCATCAAGGAGTTGCGGCCAAAGTTTAATGTCCTGTTGCGCGATGATAAGAGTTATCCTTACCTGAAGGTCTCGACCACTGAACGTTTTCCCAGGCTGTCGTTCTACCGCGGCAGTACAAAGGTAGAGGATCGTTTGTTTGGTCCTTATGCCAATGCAGGCTCCGTAAGACTAATGCTTGCGCAGTTGCAAAAAGTGATTCCGATTCGGCAATGCGACAACACGACATTCAGGAATCGCAGCAGGCCATGCTTACAGCATCAAATTGGCCGATGTTCGGCCCCCTGTGTCGGTTTGGTGTCGGTGGATGAATATGCTGAGGACGTGAAAGAGCTCATGTTGTTGCTCGAGGGAAAGGAAAGCGAAATCAGCAGTGCCTTTGCGCGGAAAATGGAAGATGCGGCCGCAACTCAGGATTATGAGTCAGCAGCTCGGTATCGGGACCGAATACTTGCGTTAAGAAAACTCCAGGAACGCCAATATGTGTCCAGCGGGCAACATGACGCAGACGTTGTGTTGCTGACCGAGCGCTCGGGCAGCTCAGTCTTTTCTGTAATGAAGATCCGGAGCGGACACAACCTGGGCAGCCGTCATTATTCCCACAGAAATCCGCTCGAGAAAGATGAAGAAGAAGTTTTTGAGAAACTTTTGATGCAGCACTACCAGAATCACCCTGTCCCACAGGAGATCATTATTCTCCCGGGCGCGGCAAATCCGCATTTGCTTTCAGACGCACTCGGGAACGCCGCGGGGCAGGGCGTGCAGGTGAAGTCTCGTGTGCGCGGTATTCGCGACCAGTGGCGGAAGATGGCTGTGCTGAACGCGACCGATCATCTGGACCGTCAGTTGGCGTCAAACGCCGATCATCTACAACGGCTTCAGGCGCTGGGTGAATTGCTGGGCAGGACTGACCCGATTGACAGGATCGAGTGTTTTGATACAAGCCATAGTATGGGAGAACACCCAGTGGCGTCGTGTGTTGTGTTTGACGCATCTGGATCAGTTCCGGGAGAGTATCGTCGCTTCAATATTAAAGACGTGAGTCCTGGAGACGATTTTGCAGCAATGGAGCAGGTCGTCAGTCGAAGAATCGCCCGGGTCAACGACGGAGATGGTATTCGGCCGAATCTCATGGTGATTGATGGGGGAGTCGGGCAGGTCGCCAGGGCGCAAAAGGCCCTTCACGATCATCTAGCCACCGACGTGATGTTGATTGGGATTGCCAAGGGATCAGGCAGAAAGTCTGGTAGGGAGAGTCTCTTTCTTCCGGGGCGGAAGACACCATTGGTTTTGGATCCGTCCTCGCCGGCCCATCTCATGCTGCGGCAGATCCGGGACGAGGCACACCGATTTGCGATTACGGGCCATCGGAAGAAGAGAAACGCTTCACGGACGCGATCCAAGGTCGAAGACATACCCGGCATAGGAGCCAAGAAACGACAGGCATTGTTGCGCCACTTCGGTGGGATCCGGCCCCTTCAAAGTGCGACCGTAGAAGAACTTGTCAAAGTCGATGGAATCAGTGTTAATCTCGCCAAGCGTCTCGTGGAACATTTTCGAACCGCCTGAGCCATGCCCTGGACGATCTCTAATATCCTGACGGTAATCCGCGTCGCGTTGATTCCTGTTGTGGTCGCTATCTATCTTGTCGGTGGCTCGGGCTACCTTACGGCCGGGCTATTTCTTCTCGCAGGTATTACCGACTGGGCGGACGGTTACCTGGCCCGAAAACGAAACGAACTCTCGGCCTTTGGTGCGTTCTTGGATCCTGTCGCAGACAAGCTGATGGTTTGCGCAGTACTTGTCCTGTTGGTGGCCGATCGTGAAATTACGGAGCCTCTTCTGAGCCCGGCCCTTTTCACCATCACGGTCGCCATCATTATCGGAAGAGAGATCGCCATCTCGGCGTTACGTGAGTGGATGGCCGAGCTTGGTCAGCGTGGCATCGTTGCGGTCGGATGGATGGGCAAAGTCAAAACTACGCTGCAGTTTCTGTCGATTGCGATTTTGCTCTTTGCTCAGGCGGGGATGCAGCAGCTGGTTTTAATCCTTGGGGAACTTCTCTTGTACATAGCAGGAGCGCTTACTCTGTGGTCGATGGTTTTGTACCTAAAAGGGGCTTGGCCTGCGCTAATCGAGCGCTAGCAATTACTTGACAGGTTGTTGAACCCCTATAGAATTCACTGGCTTCGCGCGGGAATAGCTCAGTTGGTAGAGCACAACCTTGCCAAGGTTGGGGTCGCGAGTTCGAGTCTCGTTTCCCGCTCCAGAACTTCTAAAATAAAAGATTCATAAGGATCGACTAATCTCCTCTCAAGTGCATATTTAGGCATTTTTATGCACCTCAGATCGCTCGCAAATGGCTCGCTGGGAGCGAACAGATGGCTCGCTCTAACCAAGGGCTTCCAAGGCTCTTACGGCCTTCTTCCGCTGGTCATCTGTACCGACCAAATAGAGCTGAGTCGTTTTCATCTGAATGTGACGGGCTAATTCCACAACAAGGGTTAGGGGATATTCGGACCTAATCAA
>NHCU01000002.1 GCA_002167365.1 Betaproteobacteria bacterium TMED41
CCTGATTCTCCCCTAAGCGCATTACCGAACCTTTACCAAATTGTTTTTCTATTTGTGCTAAAGCAGCAGAAAGGGCTTTTGTTTTTTCAGTATTCAATCTAGTTTTGTTGCTAATGTTATTTTTATTACCACTCATAATTGATCCTCGTAAGTTTGAAAATTAAGAGTACTGTATGTAATGCCAGTAGTCAATATTATTGAATCAAAAATTTTTTTTTATTTATTTATTAAGGCAACTCTTTTAGCTAAGTTGATAATTGCATATTTAGCGGCCTGCTCTCTAATTTCTTGTCTATTACCATTGAATTTTTTATGAGTTGTGTCTACACCCCAAGGCCCGCCCCATCCAAAAAACACTTGACCTACGGGTTTTTTTTGGGATCCACCGCATGGACCAGCTATGCCTGTTATTGAGCTAGTGACTATGTTTGCAAATTTTTCTTTTGAAAGAGAATTTGCCATGCTGGCAGCGACTTGAGCACTCACTGCCCCATGGCTTGAAAGTTCTTTTTCATTCACTTCCAGGAAAACATTTTTCATCCTGTTTGAGTATGTAACTAATGCCCCTTCAAACCAGGAACTACTGCCATTTAAAGATGAAATCCAACTTGATGTGAGGCCACCTGTACAAGACTCTAAAAAAATAATTTTTACTCCAAATTTTCGAGCAAAAAAAGCTAAATCCATACAAATACGGACTGTCAGGGCAGAGGTAACAGAGTATTTATTCATTATTCAACTATTAAATAAACATCATATTAAAAATCATAAATTATAGACTTTTAGAAAAAGTGTTACAAAAAATAATGTAAAACCCGCAGCAACTAAATCATCTAACATAATACCAAAACCACCTTTGATATTTTTATCTAACCAACCTATGGGAGGTGGTTTAAAAATATCTAAAACTCTAAAAAGAATAAAGGCCATAAGCTGGATGAACCAATCAGATAATCCAACTAAGACGAATTCACCCAAAGGATCATTGACTGATGGCAGTAAAGCTAATACAAACCAAAAAGCGACAATTTCATCAATAACTATTTCTGATGGATCGTTTTTTTTTAATTTTTTTGAAGTTAGACTACACGCCCAAATACCCAAAACAAGAGAAAGAGAAAGAAATATAATCCAAAAATCAATATTAAATGTATTCCTAAATAACAAAAACAATACCCATGCCCATAGAGTTGCAACAGTTCCAGGAGCAACTTTTGATAACCCACTGCCAAAACCCAATCCAATGAAATAAGCAGGATGTCTAAATAATAACCTTTCGGGTAACAAAGTCTAACCCTTTAAAAATGAGAAAAACCACTGGAAGGATAATTTTTGAGATCAATAGGCAAACCTTTAGAATCAAGCCAAATTATGTTTTGTTTTATATTGAACCCAAAAATCTCTTTACTTTCTTTTTCGGAAATTACTTCTCCAATTCTTGTTAATGGTAAATCCAGGTCCGCTGATAAAGACTTAATTGTTTTCCGAAACTCTTTCCTGGCAGAAAAACAAAGTTCGTATTCATCACCACTCGCTACAGCTAAACTACAACACTCATTTAAAGTTAATTTATTTTTTAAATAACAAGAAAATAAATAAGGGCCTAAACAAGATGCAATTGACAAAAAGTCAATTGTGGCAATGACTTTTCTTTTAAGATTTTTTGATGATTCCCCAAGAAGATGAAGCAAATCAGAAGACAACCCATCTGAAATATCAATTGCAGAATTTGCAAAATCAAGTAATTCTTTTCCCAGAGCTAGGCGTGGTTGGGGTGTAAAAAGTTTTTTACAAAAGAAATTATTTTTTAGTGCTTCAGTTGGATCTCCAAGTGAACCAGAAACCCAAATATCATCATTTAATTCCATGGATTTTCTTTTCAAAGCTTTACCAGAAGGAACAATACCTATTACTGTAACTCCAAAAAACATTGGCGCATTCTCTTTACTTCTTACTGTGTCTCCACCTATTAATTTACATGAAAATTCGTTAGCAAGATCAAAAATCCCATCACAGAATTTACACAACCATGCCTCATCAATACTTTGAATACTAATGCTAAGAGTAAAACATAAGGGTTCTGCACCCATTGCAGCTATATCTGACAGATTTACAGCAAGAACCTTATGTCCTATTGACTCAGGTGTGTGATCTCTTCTGAAATGTGTACCCTCAATCAACAAGTCCGACGAAACTACCAAATCAAAGCCTTTGGGTGGTGAAAAGACTGATGCATCGTCACCTATTCCAATGAAAGATTTATTTTTAAAAATTTTATTAGAATTTGTGAGGCGAGACTTTTCTCTAAAAAATGTTTCGATTAGATCAAACTCATTCATTTTTTTTTCTAATAATTTTCGCTACACTATTCATGACCCCGTTGACCATTTTATGACCATCATTACTACCCAAAATTTTATCAATTTCAACCGCTTCATTTAGAATAATTTGTAAAGGTAATTCAGGTCTATATAAGAGTTCATAAGTTGCCAAAAGAAGTACTGCATGTTCAACAGGAGAAACTCTCTCTAAAGAATCATTCAAAAATGGAGTGAATTTCTCTCTTATAACATCTGCATTTTTTATTGTTCCATTTAAACAAACTTTAAAGTATTCATCATCACAATTCATATAGAAATCTTGATCCGAAACGAAATTTTCTATTTCACTCAACTGTGCAGCAGAGACTAGCCATTGATAAACACCTTGAACAATAAATTTTCTTGCAAGTCTTCTCGAACCAACTTTATTATTCAAATTTGATTCTTTTATTTTGTTATTATGTGAAATGGTTGTTTTTTCCACAGTCTATACTTTAACCGCATATTTCTTCTATAGTTTTTAATAAACCCAACATCTCTAAAACAACTTGTGCACAGTCCTCCCCCTTTTTTTTCGCTCTCACTATCGCCTGGTCTTTATTTTCTACCGCAAGAATCCCATTAGCAATTGGAATATTAGATTCCAAAGCTACCTTACTAAGACCAGATGCTGACTCCAATGCAACAATTTCAAAATGAAATGTTTCTCCCCTAATAATTGACCCAAGAGCTATTAAAGCATCAAATTTTTTAGAATTTGCTAAATTTTTGAGTATTAGAGGAATTTCCAAAGCACCAGGAACATTAATTGAAAATATATTATTTGTTGAAACGCCTCTATTTAACAAAGAATGGTAGCAAGCCTCAAACTCAATTCTTGAAATTGAAGTATTAAAAGTTGAGGTAACAATTGCTATTGATTTATTAGAATTATCTATATCACCTGCGCTTTTTTTTGCTTGTTCATTCATAGATATTCACGAGTTTATTTGAGATGATGATAAATAATTCACTACTTCTAAGCCATAACCAGCCATGCTTGGCATCTTTCTTGGTGTCGCTAGCAGATTCATTTTCTTGACCCCAATATCTCTTAAAATCGCAGCACCAAGACCGTAGTTTCTTAAAGTACTACTTATTTTATTTGGCTGAACTGTTTTACAATTTTCAAAATTATCTAACTGTTGAAAAAATACTGATGGAGGGATTGCACAATTAAGTAAAACTACGACGCCTTTTTCTTTTTTTGAAATGTAGCGCATAGCTGCATCAAATGTCCAACTATGGGAAGATTTCTCATTTAAAAAATCCATAACAGTAAAAGGTTCATGAACCCTTACGGGACAATTTTCCTCCTCAAGATTTTTACCTTTTACGAAAACTAAATGAGGTTGCATATCTACAGAATCTTTATAAACTAAAAATTTAAAATTTCCCCAAATAGTTTTAACCATTCGTTCAGTAACTTTATATACGATACTCTCTCTTTCACTTCTGTACTGAATTAAATCGGCTATAGTTCCAATTTTCAATTTATGCTTTTTTGAAAAATCTACTAAATCTGTAATTCTCGCCATACTTCCGTCGTTTTTCATAATTTCACAAATTACCGAATAAGGTGACAAACCTGCTAATCTCGCCAGATCACATCCGGCTTCAGTGTGACCAGCTCTGGCCAATACCCCACCCTCCTGAGCCATCAGTGGAAAAACATGCCCTGGTTGCACTATGTCACAAGGTTTGGCATTTTCAGCTACAGCCGCTTGGATAGTCTTGGCTCTATCTGAGGCACTAATTCCAGTTGTTACTCCTACAGCAGCTTCTATTGATAAGGTGAAAGGAGTACTTGAATTTGATCCAGCCACCATCAACGGTAAATTTAATTCTGAACATCTTGATTTAGTCAAAGTTAAACAAATTAAACCCCTGCCGAACATGGCCATAAAATTTACTGCTAAAGAATCTACAAAATCAGCAGCCATTACCAGATCGCCCTCATTTTCACGATCCTCATCATCAACAAGGACAACCATCTTACCTTTTTTAATGTCCCCTATAATTTCCTCTGTTGATGAAATATTAAAATTCTTATCTTGCATCATTTTTTTCAACTTTTAAATATTATGTTAAGGATCCTCTGTCCTGCAAAAGGCGACACAAGTTTCGTGCAATTAAATCAACTTCAAAATTGACTCTAGAATTAATTTTAATTTTTGCAAAAGAAGTTGTTGTCCAAGTATGAGGTATTAGATTAACAGAGATAAGACATCCCTCATGAACATCCTTAACCGAATTAACTGTCAGACTTACTCCATTTAGAGCAATAGATCCTTTCTCAGTTAGAAATTTACCAAAAGATAACGGAATAAGAATATCTAGTTTTTTTGAATTATCAATGGACTTTATCATTACTATTGTAGCAACACCATCAACATGACCTGTGACAAGATGGCCACCAATTCGGTCTGAATATTTAATAGCTTTTTCTAAATTTACAAATCCCAATTGGTCTAAACCAACTGTTTTACTGAGAGTTTCTCCAGAAACATCAGCCTCAAAGTTCTCAGAATTTATTTCAACAACTGTTAAACACACTCCATTTACTGATACGCTGTCCCCGATTTTTACATCTGAGCTTTCTAAACAGCCCCAGCTGACCTTAATTCTTGTCCCTCCTAATTTTTTGTCAATCATTATATTACTTTTGACAGAAATCAACTCTCCTTTACCCTCAACAATTCCACTAAACATTTTTAATTTGAGTCCTTATGAAAAAAACCAAGTGGATCAAAACCACATGGACGTAGGATTATTCTCAGATCATCGCCTAATTTAACCACTTCGCTAAATGCCCATTTTGATGCATCAAATAATGACTTTACCGATTCTGTTACCTGAAATACAGGTAAACCTTTGCCAAGAAAAATTGGGGCTACATATATTAGACATTCATCTATGAGATTTTCTTGCATAAATGATCCACTTAATTTTGCACCAGCTTCTAGATGAAGTTCGTTGCATCCTCTAGCCGCTAATTCCTTAAGAACTCCCCTAAGATCAAGATGATTTGGAAATTTGGGATTACAAGATATCTTTAGTATTTCAATATTTTTATCTTTAAATTGTTTTTTTTGATTGTCGTCATAATTAGAATGTACAGAAGTAAAGACTATAGTTTGACTTGAGTCAAAAAAACTGTAGTTAATATCTAGTTCTAATTTACTATCAATGAGAACTTTAGTTGGTTGTCTTGAGGTTTTTACAGACCTGACATTAAGCTGAGGGTTGTCCTTCCTCAACGTTCCTATTCCAGTCATAATCATGCATGATCTGGCACGCCATTTGTGACCATCTTTTCTCGCTTGCTGTCTGGTAATCCATTTGCTGTCTCCTGATAAAAGTGCGATAAATCCATCCATTGACATTGCAACTTTGGCTCTTACCCAGGGTTGTCCGTATTTCATTCGTTTTATGAATCCAAGATTAAGGTTGATTGCCTCAACTTCAAGGACACCATAAGTTACACTAATACCCGCTTTAATTAGATCACTTATACCCCCCCCGTTAACATTTGGATTTGGATCTTTCATAGCAACGATAACTCTACTAACCTTTGCATTAATTAGACTATGAGTACAAGGAGGGGTTTTTCCACTTGTATTGCAAGGTTCCAAAGTTGTGTATACGGATGAGCCCTCAGCATCAAGGCCAGCCTCTTTCAAAGCGATAATTTCAGCATGTTCTTTGCCAGCTGTAATGTGACCACCTTTTCCAATAACTTTTGAGTCTTTTACAATCACACAACCAACTCTAGGGTTGGGACTAGCAGAAAAAACACCCTTGGTAGCCATTTTAATTGCTTGACGCATGAACTCACGATCTTGATTTATGATCAATTCAAGTCCTTTTCTTTTTGACTTTGCGTTGTTTTTTTAGTCCAACTTCATCCAATAGATCCTGAAAATCTGAAACGTCCTCAAAGCTTCTATAAACGGACGCAAATCTAACATAACCAACTTTATCAATTTTACGTAGTTCCCTCATAACAAGTTCTCCAAGTCTCTGTGAGGAAATTTCTCTGTCTCCTAAAGAAGATAAAGTTTCTTCAATATGTCTAACCGCAATGTCGACAGAGTCTAATGACACCGGTCTTTTTCTAAGAGCTAAACTCATGCTTGCGCGAATTTTCTTTGACTTAAACTCTGCTCTAACTCCATTTCTTTTAACAACTACAGGCAGAGAAATTTGTATAATTTCAAGAGTTTTGAATCGTCTCTCACAGGCTAAACAACGCCTTCTTCTTCTTATCTCAAGTCCATTCTCAGCTAACCTAGTGTCAGTAACCTGAGTATCCTGTGAACCACACGATGGGCATCTCATAAAAATACAATATAAAAATTAAGGAATAACCATTTGCTGTTTCAGATTTACTGAAGAATTATCGGAAATTATTTCATCATAACTTCCCCAAGCGAAACAAAGAAGACCAAAAAGGAGATTGGCCGCCAATAGATGAATTGGCTGAGCAGAAATTGGGAAATCCAGATGGTTTAGAGCTCCCCCTATAAACATTTGAAGACACACTAAAACAAAAAACATAAAAACATACTTAAATAAAGCGTTTGATTTTAAAGCGTAAAAAAAATTGTCTATGTAACTTCTGCTTGTATCATTAGACTGGCGATCAAAATTTATATTTGAAAAAATTTTGAATAATGTAAAAATCGCAAGTAAGAAAATCATCCAGGAAAATGATCTGTGAACATAAAAAATCCATGGAACCAATTGAATTAGGTTTGCGCGTTCAACCTGCTCAGTGGTTTTAATGATCCAATCAATACTTTCTCGTATCTGTATGCCTAATCCAATTTGAACTAACAAACTTAAAAAAAGTAGGATAAGTAAAAATTTAAGACCTTTAATTTTTTTTAATTTCGCAGGCGCAGGACTATGAAAGTTTCTATAATTTAATATTCCAGCAATTAAAAAAGCCTGGACAGCAAATGCACCTAACATGTGTAACGAAACCATAATTGGTTTTAATTCAGATGACACTACAAGAGAACCCAACCACCCATTAAAACCAACAGAGAGTAAGGCACCAATTGCAAACCAAAATATACTTGGTCGCACTTTCACAAAACTTCTAGCAGAATAAACTAGAAAAATACAAAAAATCCCTAACAAAGCCCCCAAAAGACGATTGATATATTCTGTCCAGGTATGCACGGGGTTAAAACTAGGTTCTCCATAAGAATCACTGGGCAAAAGATTGATCCATTTTTCTGGCAAATCATTTATGGACATGGGTGGAACCAATTGACCAAAACAAAGCGGCCAGTCGGGGCAACCCAGCCCAGCACCGGTTGCTCTCACAGTGCCTCCAGCCAAAATTACTAGATAAACCCACACTAAACAAATCAAAAATAACAATCCAGTTTTATTTTTCAATTTACTATTTGATCCATTTAAATATTTTATTAATTGATTTTAATGCGTAAAAATTTTCTTTTACCCACTTGAAGAATAAAATTTCCTTTATTTAAAGCCATATTTCTATCAGTAACTTTTACTCCGTCAATCTTTACACCACCCTGCTCAATATTTCTTATAGCTTCTGAGAAAGAGGCTGACATTCCAGATTTTTTTAACACTGAAACCAAATTTAAATCTTTATCATTGAAAATCTGTTCATCCAATCTCTCAGGGATATTTCCATACCTAAATCGCGATTCGAAGTCTTTAAGAGCAGAGAGTGCTAGGGACTTGCTATGAAAACGTTCAACTATTTCGATGGCAAATTCTACTTTTATATCCCTTGGGTTTTTGCCATTATCAACATCCGACTTCATATAATTTATTTGTTTGTTACTTTTCAATGACAAGAGACTAATATAACGCCACATTAGTTCATCAGAAATTGACATTATTTTCCCAAACATCTCGTTTGGCGCATCAGTCAATCCTATAGCATTACCTTTACTTTTGCTCATTTTTTCTACTCCATCTATGCCCTCAAGTAAAGGCATGGTGAGAATACATTGTGGAACACAATGAGCGTTTTTTTGTAACTCTCTCCCCATTAAAAGATTAAACTTTTGATCTGTACCTCCTATTTCCAAATCAGAATTTAAAACAACTGAATCATATCCTTGGATTATTGGGTAAAGAAACTCATGTAACGCAATTGGAACTCCCGATTTATGTCTATTTGTAAAGTCGTCTCTTTCGAGCATTCTTGCCACTGTTACCTGCGATGCAAGAGAAACTAACCCATCAGCTCCCAATTTGTTGCACCATTCGGAGTTATATCTAATTTCTGTTTTACCCGGATCTAACACCAATGATGCTTGGGTGAAGTAAGTTTTTGAGTTCTCATAAATCTCTTCCTTCGACAATTTAGGACGAGTTGTGTTACGACCTGTGGGATCACCTATAAGCGAAGTAAAATCCCCAATAAGAAGCGTAACTAAATGTCCTAAGTCTTGAAGCAATCTTAACTTCCTAAGAACCACGGTATGACCCAAGTGCAAATCAGAAGATGTTGGATCCAATCCAAGCTTGACTCTCAAAGGATTACCGCTATTCCTGTATTTAGTGAGTTTAGTAACAAATTCCGACTCAACTAATAATTCTTCAGACCCATCAATAATTGCATACAACTCATTATCATGGATTGAGTTCTTATCAATTTCTCTTTTAGACTGAATTTTATTTTTCATATTAACCATTCTACTTCTGATAGAGCATTAATCGTTTAAAATCTAAAAATGAATGAATTAATTTTTGGAGTTATGACTGGCACCAGCATGGATGCAATAGATGTGTGTCTGTTAGAAATCAAAAATGGAAAACCACTAGAATTGAAAGACTTTGAGTCTAAACCCATTTCGAATAGCCTTAAAGAAGTTTTTTCATCTCTATTAAAAAATGGCCCAAATGAATTAGAAAAGTCTCAGATAGCAAGCATTCAATTTTCCTTAAAAGTATCTAAAGTAATTAACTCAATTATAAATAGGCACAACTTAAATACAGAAAAAATTCTTGGAATAGGAGTTCATGGACAAACAGTACGTCACAATCCTGAAAAATCTTTTACTTTACAGTTGTGCAACCCATCTATAATCTCAGAGAAAACCAAATTAACAGTTATTTCTGATTTTCGCTCCAAAGATATTGCTGCAGGCGGGGAAGGTGCTCCATTAGCGCCCTTATTTCATCATGAAATTGTAAAAGAATACGCACCATGCGCAGTTGTTAATATAGGAGGAATAGCCAACATAAGTGTTATTCTAAAATGTAACAGAAAAGGCACTAAGATTTCAAAGGGATTCGACACTGGACCTGGGAATTGTTACTCAGATTTATGGTGTAAAAAAAATTTCAATAGACCATATGATAAGAATGGTGACCTTGCCAGAGAGGGTAAATTAAACGATGAATTATTAAATAAAATGCTTTTAGATCCATATTTCGCAAAAAAAGCACCGAAAAGTACAGGACTTCATTATTTTGATCAAAGATGGCTTAATCGGAAACTACAACATATTGGAAACCGAACTCAGAAAATTAATATTCAGGCTACCTTGATAGAGCTCACAGCACGCACGATAACAAACAACATACCAAAATTTTGTAAATCTGTTTATGTTTGTGGAGGTGGAGCAAAAAATTCATACTTAGTCGAACGTCTAAATCACAATTCCCACTGCAAAATATACTCTAG
>NHCU01000003.1 GCA_002167365.1 Betaproteobacteria bacterium TMED41
CCATGCTTCCCGAGTAAAGGGTATTTTAAATACCATCTAAATATAATTTCAAAAAATTTATTACCAAATGTCTGTTAACCAACCAATCTCAAAAAATATTCGCCCAACAAAAAGTCCCAGTGCAAAACAAATTAAAAACAACACCCAAATAGGATACCTCATGACTTAAAAACCTTCATAAAAAATACAGGATAATCCTATTTTGAAAAAACTCATATAAATAAAACAAAAATTTATAAAAAAATGAATCTATTTTCATACTCATAAATTTTTCATTGTATTTGGTTAAAAAGTCACCTAATGGAATAAGCCTGTTTTGATCCTTTAAAGGTCTATTTATCAAGAAAAAAGGAAATGCGTGATGCTTGGAGGAGATAGAGAAGCTAAAGAATTAGATAAATTAATTTCATTGAATAATTAATTTTGATAAATATTTTTAAAACTTAGCTCACAATTATTCTAATAATTTGAAAAGTATCGAACTGACAAAACCAGCAAGAGTGGCTAAACCGACCAGGTTATTATCAGCCAAATGAGCAGCCTCAGGTAGCATCGCTGCACAAATCATCGTGAGCATAGCACCTGCAGCCAATCCCTCTACAAGCACGAGAGTCGAATGAGAAACTCCATCTCCTACGAAAGCACCAATTGCGGCTCCTGCAGCAGTTAATATTACCAATGAGCCCCATAGTGAGAGTATTTTCCATATCTGCATGCCTTCCTTTTTCATTTGCGCTGAGCTTGATAATGCTTCGGGAAAATTTGATAAAAACAATCCTGCTATAAAAGTATACGGTAGAACGTCAAAAAAACTCGGTTCTACGCTTGCTGCCACACTAGCCGAAATTAACGTTAAAACAGCAATCCCTAAAACAAAACTCTCCGGTATTGCATCAAGCATAATCCCTAACCAAATTGCAAAGGCAGCATTTCCATGGGAATTATACTGTTTCTGTAAGTCCGCTCTCGTTGGCAAATCACCAGTATCACCATGGTGAACAGCCTCCATTGCTAGCTCAGCCCATTTGGCCCTTGCGTCAGCATCCTTTTCTACATGAACAATATTTTCTTCGAACCTTGCCTTCGCCATCGATCTTAACTCTTCATCAAACTCCGGAATTTTTTCCCTTAGCTTATGGAAATCCTCAGCTGAGAGAACTAAAAGTTCTGTTTCGTCATTTGATGTGCAATCAGCCGTTCGATTGACCGCATTAAGCAAAGACATTTCACCAACGATATCACCCTTCGCAAGAATTAAATCTGGGTGATCTGGACTTTCAATCTTTAGAGACCCACTTCGAATCACATACATTGATTCGGGGGTATCTCCTCGAGTGTAGACAATGTCACCTTTGTGAAGAAAACGAGGTTTCAAATGAGCAATGATAATACTCATATCTTCTGGGTCTAGTTTATAAAATAATGGAACATCAGCAACATCTTTCATTGCTTTTTTGAAAAACTTTTCTTTGTCAACTGCAGATTTTGAAATAATGTACGCAGTTTTTCTGAGATAGCCACCTTTTTGATTAATGAGTTGGTCTAATAAAACAAAAAGCAAGCCGCCTACAACAGCTCCAATTATCAGTAGAAAGAAATGATGTTCCGCCATCAACCTTTGTTTTGCGTCATTTGCAGAACTAAGTTCATATATTGTAGGTGCTACCAATTCTAAAGCTAGGGCAGAAAGAAGTGCACCCGCACCAAAAGCGGCCATTAAGCCAATTACGGTTGAAGATACCCTAAAGTAAATACCAATTGCAGACCCTAATAGTAGTGAAATCGAAGCAATGACTCCAACCATTGCTGCCCAAAAAACAAATTGGTCCATTCTTCCCCCATAGTTAAAACTTAGTTATAAGTGCTAAAATTAAAAAAATTTAAAGTTATATGTATGTGAAATGTTCGATCAAAAAAAATTTTATAAAAACAATTTGAACAAATTCGTTGTGAACTATCCGCAAGAAAGACTCGACGGCGAACTCTATAAATATTGTTGTGCTCATTGCAAAGTTGGTACTTTAGAAATTAGAGGCAAAATCGAAAATCATTTGGACAATTGTGAGTTTCGAATAAATTTTCTAAAAACGCTAAAAGAGTCGAATAGCAATAATTTATGAAAACAACAAACTATATTGAATGACAAAAGTTATTGCACCGGCAACATAACCTACAAGAGCAAGTAGGCTAATTTTCTTAACGTACCAAATAAAATTTATTTTCTCGATTCCCATAGCTGCTAATCCCGCAGCAGAACCAATTATAAGTATTGAACCTCCGGTACCGGCACAAAAAGCTAGGAACTGCCATAAAAAGCCATCTTTGGGATATAAATCCATTGGGAACATTTTTATTGAAGCTGCAACCATAGGAACATTATCTACTAAAGAGCTCATTAAACCGATTATGCCAATTATGAGTGAAACGTTACCTAAAGTGTCACTTAGCCATTGAGCCACACTAGGAAGAATTTTGCTATGTTCTAAAGTTGCGACGGCTAATAATATACCTATAAAAAATACTATTGAACTCATATCAATTTTTGACAGTGCATGTGCTAAAGAAAAATTTTGTTTTTCCTCAGAGCTTTTGTTTTTATGAATCAAATCTGTAATTAACCATAAAAAACCGAGACCAAACATCACTCCCAAGAAAGGAGGTAAGTGAGTGATCATTTTAAAAATTGGAACTGAAACAAGAACCCCAATTCCTGAATAAAAAATAACATTCCTATCAGACTCGGTGGCTGGCGCGTGCCTTGCCACTCCAATACTTGTCTTAGGAGCCTCAACACCTTTTCCTTTCAGTGAGTTAGAAACGAAAACCAATGGAATTGCGGCAGCAACAACTGAAGGAATAAAAACCTGATAAATTACTGTGACTGCAGAAATTTTATCGGCTACCCATAACATAGTGGTTGTAACATCGCCGATCGGGGACCACGCTCCCCCAGCATTTGCAGTTATTACTATTAAACCGGCAAATAGCAATCTATCTTGTTTATTACCCAAAATCTTTTTTAACAAGGAACACATTACAATTGTAGTGGCAAGGTTATCCAGTACAGCGCTCAAAAAGAATGTGGCAAGACCAATTTGAAACATTAGCGTCGACAATTTTTTAGTCTTGATACGATTAGTGATGATGTCGAATCCATTGTGTATATCAATAAGCTCAACAATTGTCATCGCTCCCATAAGAAAGAAAACTATTTGTCCAACTTCTATTAGTGTGTGACCTAGTTTGTCATGGGCTACATCATGAGGCGATAAACCACTTAGAAGGGCAAAGACGACCCACATTAGTCCGGCTCCGATTAGTGCTATGGCCGATTTGTTTACTTTGAGAGGATGTTCCAAAGCAATTGCTGCATAGGAAACTACAAAAATAATTGAGAGAGCTGCTATCACTTGTTAATCCTCCGGTATAAACTTCTTTAATAAGTAATTTGATAAGGTTTGTTGTTGTTGTTTTTAATTTATAATTATGTTTGCTTCAAAACTGCTAAATTATTTTTAATAAAAATAGCCTCAAGAGATTGGTTGATTTCCTCTCTCTCAATAGAGAATTTACTCAAGAATTTTTCAAACAATTCTAACTCTTCTGGTTCAGCAACTTCGTCGGAATGCAAAGAATCATAAACATTAAACAAGATGCAAATTTTTTGTTCTTTACTTAAAGTAGAAGATGCAATATCTAAAAATTCATCTACGGATGTTTCTCTAACATAATCCAAGGCTTTTTCCAAAAGTTTGTCATCACCTCCAACTACTGTTTTCAACTGTCCCCACTCTTGCTGGGCGATTGTACCGTCAACAGAAGACATGTATATAAGACTTGCGGCCATGATAAGTTTTGGATCTAGTTTGATCGCGGTATTTTCCGACATTCTATTTGCTCCAAAAATATTTAAGTTTTTTGATAACATATAACTATGCAGTAAAAACTAAAAATTATGCTATCCACTATACGAATTTGTTAGACTCTCATATTTTTTCAAATTGAACAAGGTTTAAAGTTTATTTATATCGGTTTGGTTACTCAATTATTAATCTTTAAAATTAACAAATAATTTTCCTAATGATTAGAGTTTTTTTTTCGATTAGAAAATAAACTATATTATGAAGTTTGTTTACCAAGGTTTTTTAATGGCTAAGTTTTCAAAAGATGAAATTTCGCGAATTATTGAAATGGCATGGGAAGATAGAACCCCGTTCGAAGCTTTAAAGTCTCAGTTTGGTATTTTAGAAAAAGATGTCATTCGGTTAATGAGACTAAATATCAAGCAAAACTCTTTTAAATTGTGGAGAAAGAGAGTGAATGGTAGGAAAACCAAACATTTAAAATTAAGATCAAAAAAAATTTCCAGAGCTTACTGCACTAGACAATACAAAACCTAATTCACTAGATTTACTTTAAGCATATAATTTTCAAAAGATCTGAATCTGGTGTAGATGATACAACAGGTCTCCACTGTTTTTGGCCAGGGTACTCAGTAATTACAGGTCCTTTGCCATTTTTAAGGGCATGAGATTCCAGCCTCATTATTTTATATCTGGCTCTTTTACAGTCAAATTTCTGCTTGACAATAACTGAGTGCTCGCCTGACCGGTTTGGCTTAGTGTAATTAGCTAAAATCAAAATGTCTTTGAAATGTTTATTTTCTTTTAGAGTGCTTGGGTCATAAAAAAATGTTGCAACTTTGTTATGTGAGAAATGCACCCAGACAAATTCAGCATATGTTGGAGGTGAAAAAATTAAAGTTCCTATAAATAAAAAGTTCTTCAATTTATTTTTTTTCATTAAGATTTTTTAAAAATTTTAATCTTCAAAAGTCTATGAAAAACAAACGGGCTTTAAGCCCGTTTGTTCGTAACATAGATTACTACCCAATTGCTCCAGGATCGTCTGGAGGAGGAGGAGCATCATACTCACCACCACCTGGATCAGGAGGAGGAGGAGGAGGAGCATCATAACTTTGACCACCTGAATCAGGAGGAGGAGGAGCATATTCTTCGTTTGCACTTTGAGTCATGGCAGAGTCCATAGCAACGTCACCTATATCCGTAGGCGGAGGAGCGTCATAGTCAGCACCTCCCAAAGCTCCGTCTAATGCATCCATCCCACCAGTATCAGGCGGAGGTGCATACCCTTCACCCTCAGGTCCAGCGGCATACTCACCGCCTCCTTGCACTGCATCTCCATACCCAGGGGTGTCTACACCCATAGGGCCTTCACTGGTTAATGTTTCACCAGCTGGATCTGGCCCGCCGTAGTTGGCGTATTCGGCTCCCATTCCCTCATCCATCCCTGGAGGCTCAAGCGCATCAAAAGCTTCCATCGGATCAACACCAGAATCAATTGCTTCATTGAACTCAGTTCTTAAAGAAGCTGTTGCATCCTCATGCATTTCAGGTGGTATTCCCTGACTCGCACATTCCTCACCTGCTGCGGAAGCAGCAGCTTCAAAAGCATCGGCAGGACTAGCCCCACCTTCAATTGCCTCCTCAAAGGCAGCATGAGCTGCATCGGCAATTGCACCCATGTCAGGTCCTAAACCTCCAGTATCAATAGCTTCAAAAGCCTCTCCAGGAGGCATTCCATCACTGATGCCTTGGTCATATTCACCCCTTGCCTCGGTAATTACTCCCTCGATCAAAGTGGAAGGAGCCCCCAAATCACCCATCATTTGAGTTGCCACCTCGGCACCGGCATCAAAACAAACATCTGGCGGCGAACCACCTTCAAAAGCAACGTTAAAAGCTTCACTAGCAGCATCAGTTATAGGTTGTGTGTCATAAGTCATGTCTATACCTCCCTCATCGAATTTTTAGGGAAAACTTACTTGTATTATACTATCTATATGGAACAATCAAATACTAAATAATTTTTAAAAATTAATTAGGCTCCTCTAGAGCACTATCTAATCCTTTAGTAATCGGATTTGTAAAGTATGTGATTAGCCTGCGCTCACCAACACGAAAATCTGCTTTTGCCAACATTCCTGGAGTCAAATCTGCTTTTTTCCGCATAGCTTTTACTGATTCTTTTTTCAAATCAACTCTGGCTCTATAAACAGGTTTTTTTTCTCCAGTAAGAGTTTCAGAAAATGTGTCCTCAGAGATAAAAACTAAGTTTCCGGAAATGTCACCAAATTGCTGAAAAGGCAAGGCATCGAGCTTAACTGACACCTCTGCCCCGACTTTCAAATCACTAATATCTTTAGGATCCACATCAACCTCTAAAACAAGTGGAACATCTCTTGGAACAAGTTTAATAACAACTTGTCCTTCTTTAACTATTGAACCCTCTGATTGAATAGGAACTTCAAGCACAATTGCATCAACTGGAGATCGAATTAATAGTTTACCCTCAATCTTTACAAGTGCTTTTTGTTCTTCTCTAAGTTGAATCTCAATTTCTCTTTCTGCTTCCAATTGTTCAACAATTGATGCGTTTTTTGTGGATAGCGTAGTTTCAGACTGACTTAGTACTTTCGTAACTGCCAATAAGCTATCCTTAGCTTGAATTAAAGCAAGTCTAGACACAGCACCTTTCTTAAAAAGTTTTTCATGAGCCTCCATTACCTGCCCCTTTAAGTCAACTTGTTGCTGGTTGACATTAATTAGATTTCTCAATGAATCATACTCTTTTATTTTTTTTTCAAGAATATCTTGATTAGAGTTATTGAGTAAGGACCTTTTTGAAATGGATAACGGTTTGCCTTTTAGATTTTCCTCCTCCAGGGTTAGTCTCTGAATTCTTTGTCTTACAGAATTGAGTTTTACAGAAATTATTTTCAAGTCTGAGTCAACATCTGACGGGTCTAAAGATGCTAGTATTTGATTTTTTTTCACCCTATCACCTTGCCTAACTTTTATTTTTGTAATGACACTATTTTTGCTGGCTTGCACCTCAACATTTGAAACCGAGGTTACAAATTTCCCTCTCGTGGAAACCGTTGTATCTACAAAGCTAACTATTGAAAAAATTAATGAAGAGAAAATCATTAATAAAATTATCGCCCCTGAATAGACATGTGCTCTTGATGCAGGCTTGTCATAAATTGCCTCTGGATCATTAGTAACCTGAGTAAATTCCTCAAGAGGACTTTGCTTTGAGAGCGAAGTTATATTTTTTGGATCATATTTCAAAGAAGGGCTAGAAGAATTATCTCTCATTGAGTCTGTTAACTTCTTGTTAGCCTCTCTTAAATTTGATGATAGTTTTTTTAACAAATTTAGTGCAATGTTGGGTTTTTGACTCAAGTAGAGTAAAAAATTTTCACTATCAATTTCTGTAACGATGACATCAGTTTTGGCTCTTGCACCAGCACTTCTTAAACCACCTTCGATAATTGCCATTTCGCCGAATAAAGTTGGCTTTTGAAGAGTTGCCAAAACTGTTAATCCCATGGGGGTTAATTTAACTATTTCAACATCACCACTATCCACCACGTAGGCATAACCTCCTGTTTCACCTTCTTCAAAAATAAAATCCCCAGATAAATATTTTCTTTTTTTTGCCATTTTTAACTTGTTGCCTCTGAAAATTGATCCAATTTCCATAAGTTTTGATATGGGGTATTGTTCGCCAAAAGCTCCTTATGGCTGGCAAACCCAGCAATTGACCCCTCTTGAAGAACCAATATTTTATCTAAATTTTTAGTTAGCCTAAGATCATGCGTAACCAAAATAAGAGTTTTATTTTTGGAGATCTCGCTAATCTTGCCAAAAAGTTCTGCTTGTAAACTTTTATCCAAAGGGGAAAAAACCTCATCAAATAATAAGACTTTTGGGTTTGATGCGAGAGCTCTAGCAATCGCGACAATTTGCTTATATGAATTGGGTAATGATGAACCAAATGAATCGAGCTGATGTGACATTCCACCGTCAATATTTGGTAAAACCTTGTTTAAGCAGGAAGACTCAATTGCAGCATCCAACTCTCTTTCACTAATATTTCTCCTAACTCTTCTTAGATTATCCTCGATTGAACCCGCAAAAAACTTAGGTATAGCAGTTACCATTGAAACTTGGGATCTATAGTTTTCCAGGTCGAGAGTATTAAGAGCCCTACCATCAACCAAGATTGTGCCAATTGTAGGACGCACAAATCCCTGAAAAACCTTAAGAAGTGTAGTTTTGCCAGACGCTGCAGTGCCAACCAAACCTATCGTTTTTCCAGCATCTACTTCAAAGTTAATTGAATTTAACACTTTCTTTCCACCTAGACTCAGTTCAACATCCTTAAAAATATATCCTCCTTTAATCAAAGATGAAGTTCCAATTGATTTTCTTTCGGGAGGAGAATTCCAAATTTCTGCTATCTTATTAAGTGATGCCTTTGCATTTTCAAGCTCTCCTACAGAGGTAATTAGAGTGCCCACAGGACGAGTAACCCTTGCGGCAACCATATTGACTGCAATTATTGCTCCAGCGGACAAACTTCCAATAAAAACTAGTTGAATACCAACAAAAATAATAGTTATAGTCATCAGTTGTTGGATTACAGAGCTTAAATTTGTTGAAATTGCAGAAACCTGATCTCGAGCTAGTCCGGCGTTTATACTTTTGAAACTGGCTTCTCTCCATGATCTTCTCTGAATTTGTTCTTGGGACAGAGCTTTTACATTGTCGATTCCAGCAATGGTCTCGCGAAGGACTTTTAGTTTTGAATGATCTTCTTGGTAGGCTTTTACCCCTCTTTTTTTTTCAACATTTCTAAATAAAAAACTTAATAATCCAAGAATAACAGCATATCCAATAACAATTAAAGCTAGTAAATTGCTGTACAAAAACAATATTGGAAGAAAAACAAGCAAACCAGCAACATCAAAAATCGCCAACAAAAGATGGCGAGTTAAGAATATTTTTAAAGACGAAACAGCTTGCGTGGAACTCTCAATTTTTAAATCCTTATCGGCCTCGATTTGATGGATTGGAAGTCCAAGAATTTTATCAAACAAGTCCCCGGAAAGTCTCGCATCAATTGCTGCACCAAAAATATTGACTATGTAATCACGTAAATAACCCATAATTCCACTAAAAACTAAAGCTAAAAAAACACCAACTGTTAAAACATAGAGAGTAGCGGTAGCCTGATAGCCAACTACCTTATCTAGTGAAATCTGAATAAAAATAATTGGAGCAAAAGCGATAGAATGAAGTATTAGCGACATTAAAAAAGCCATTACAAAAAGCCATTTAAACTTAAATATCTCGGGTAAAAACCAATCATAATCAAAAGGTCTATCCATGGAGGGGACATCGGTTTTTCGACCTATCAAAGCAACAGATCCTGTCCAAGTTTTTATAAACTCTGAAAACTCAATATCTTTAGAGCCCAATGTTGATGAGAAAACATCTAATGTCTGCAAATAAGTTTTTCCTGTATCAGGTTGTGTTTTCGCTCCAATAATTATTGTGGCCTTTCCATTTGCTTGTAAAGCCACACATGGGTAAATATATTTTTTTAAAATTAAGTCAGCTTTTTTAATTTCCTTGAAAAATACTGAGATAGAATATTTTGCGAAATAGCTTTTGATAGAGTCTCTTTTTTTTAATTCTCCTGACTCGTAACTTTTTGCAACTTGTTCATTATTTAATATTGCACCAAATTGCCTGGCGATTAGTGCGATTGATGAAGAAACTTCAAGAGACTCATCAGATGAGACGGTCATCCACTAACTCCAGCGTTGTATAAATTTGTTTAGCATATAGTTTTCTTCGAACTGTTTGTTTTAAAGTTTCTTCTTAAATGAACTGGCATTGACTCCAAACTTATTTTTAAAATTTACGGAAAATCTACCCAAGTGAGAAAATCCACAGTTGCGAGAAATCTCAGATACTGACTTAACAATATTAGGATTTACTAAAAGGTCACGCGCCCTGAATAATCTTTGCTCACACAACCAGGCAAAAGGAGACATGCCAAATCTTTTGGCAAATTCTTTTTGCAATACACGCGCTGATAAGCCCGAGAACTTTTCCATAAATGTTAAAGTATATGGCTCTGATAAGTCTGAATAAAGCCTTGAACATAACCTGTCTATAATCTGTGCGTTGTTAGTAAATGAATTTCTCGTCAAACTCTCATTCATTGATACGAGCATTATGAGAGCACTGTGTCTTAAAATCATGTCAGCAGTCACTTGATCAAATGCACCAAAATGTCCTGCACAATTTAAACTCTTGAAAAATTGTACTTTTAGATTTTTTAAACGAGGATTACTAAAATCTATCTTCAATGAATGATGAGGCAATCTGACACTTTTATTTTTTGAAAAATGTTGCATCATCGACTCCAACTTTATAGGATTAAAGGCAACCGCTACTGCCTCAATATCCGAAGTATAGGCGAAAACCTCGGCTTCAGAGAGAAAAAGTCCGTGTTGCTCACTAGCTTGTGCTGAAAGTTTGCACTCAGATTCGTATATTTGATGCTTGCCTTTGAAGGGCAAAACAAGACTACAGGTGTTATCTTCCATCTTAGCTAAAGCTGATGGAGTGTGACTGCCAAAAATAATGGCTACATCATCGTCAAACTTATATGCCCTAGTGTCCTGTGAAAATTGATTTGTTTGAAATGGAGTGGCGAAGAAATTTTTTTTTGAAATTGCGTCTATTTCATAAAGTGAGGGCCATACCAATTGGAGTGCTCGCAAAAAATCGTACTTGCTTGATGTAGAAGTTTTGGACCCAAGGTATTCAACTATATAGTCATTTAAGTTAAATTTTGAATAATGGACAGATTTTTGCATTTTTTTTAAAAAATAGGTTTCAATCTACATGTTCGAATAAGAATTGCAAATATGGCTGTAATTGCCAGGTATATATTCAAAAAACTCTGGACTTACTCAAAGACTGAGTTTATTTTTACTGATTTGCATAACATATGACCATATTACTTCGTTTTTCGGATATTTTAAAAGAATTATAAATATTAAATTAACATCTATACAAATTTTTGATATAATATAGGGGCTCTTTTTATACTTGTTACATTCTGTATGAGGTCTTGTAAATGAAACCCAAGTTTAGTAGTGGTTCTTCATTAAAAAAAATTAGAGTTTCTCAAAAACTTGAAAGAAGGACAGTTGCTGAGAAATGCGGCATAAGTGAGCATTTGATTACTGCAGTGGAAGATGAGAACCAAAAAATTTTTACATCTATCCTGGTTTATAAAATGACTGCTCGGAAATTGGAGGCATTCTATAAAGATGAGGCCGTTAAGCAAACAAGACAATTAGATTCAATTCCCCTTTTTTTGAGAGTTTGATTTTTTTTTTAGGTATTAGCTCTGTGAGTAAGAGGTAA
>NHCU01000004.1 GCA_002167365.1 Betaproteobacteria bacterium TMED41
ATCAATACAGCCGCCCTTTGGGTATTGGACATGTTATCTAACTCCTCTTGAAGAGTTAGTTCAGTTCCCAGTGCCGGATTGTTTTCTTTTTTATCATCAGCCATAAAGACCTCGTTTATTTTCTTTGCATAGTTTTATAATTATCATGTAGATTTCATCATATTACGTAATACTGCGGCAACTCTACTTTCATCTTCCTGGACCAACAGTCTCATTAAGACTACTTTATCGTCATATGAGTTTGCAGTATCAAGCATATCCATTGAAATTGACGCTTTTTTAGGCTTGAGTTTTGCTTTTATCTCCTCTAATGATTCACCTTCATCTAAATCAATGAATCCTTCCTCTGTCTCCTCTTCACTTTCCTGTTCAGATTGATCTACTGCATCGGCTTGAGCTTTTTGTTGTGCTTCTTGAGCTGCAGCAATCATCTCGTTTGTCAAAAGCCCACCTTCAGACTCATGAATCTTACTCAATGCAACCTCTGGTCCTTCAACAGCCATTTCATTCACAGCCATATCAATCGCAGCATTTTCAAGACCTTCTACTGCGGGTTCTGATGCTGCCATTTCTATTGCAACATGAGCCATAGCAATCCCTTCTAAGTCTTTTTCTTCCTGCTCATCAATTGAAACCTCATCTTTTTGTGGTGGAGCAAACATGGACGTCATGATTGGTTTGACTATTGTCAGTAAGAAAAGTAGGAAAACAAGACTGGCAATGGCAGTTTTAAGTGCATCGATTGTAACTGGGTTTTTAAACCAAGGCTCTGGAGGATCTTCGTAAAATGCGGTCGGCATTAAAGTTACAACATCACCTCTCCCTTCTTTATAGCCTACTACGCCCCTAACAAGGTTGGTCAATCTATCAATTTCTCCTTGAGAGTAACCGGCAATCAAAGACTTTGAATTCGGTTCGTCCTTATTTGCGTCAATTTGACTTTGATCGTTACTGTTTCCATCGAAATCAGGGTGAGTGCGTTTTTCATTAACTACCACAGCTACGGACACCCTCTCGACGAGACCTACTTGCTCTTTTACATGCTTTACTATCCTATCAATTTCATAGTTTCTAGTTGCTCTTTTACTTAAAGTGACGCTTTCTTGTCCGAAATCATCAGGTAACGCGCCAGTAGAGTCAGTTAATTCGTTCGGTCTTGGAGGAGCGTTTGTAAGTGCTCCTGGAACTCCTTGGGCGTCAAGTTTATTCGTCCTATCCTCAGCCAAAGTTTCAGACCTTGTTTTCGGACCAGCTCCGTTTCTGTCAAAGTCCTCAGATGTTATTTCCGTTTGCCTGAAATTCATAGAAACATCAACTTGGGCTTGAACATTTCCTTCGCCAAAAACAGGTGTAAGAATTTCTAAAATCCGGCTGCGGTAGGTTTGTTCGATGTCTTGTTTGTGTGACATTTGCGTGCTGGATAATCCGGCAGCAGAATCATTTTTACGAGTTAATAAATTTCCAAAATTGTCTACTATTGAAACATGTGTTGGATCTAAATAAGGGACACTAGAAGCAATCAAATGGACAATTGCATCGACTTGAGTGGCAGTGACAATCCGATTAGGAATTGGGCTCACTACCACTGATGCTTTTGGAGGAGTTCTATCTCTTACAAATACACTTTGCTTTGGCAAAGCCAAATGTACTCTTGCGGAATTGACTGTAGCCATTGCTGAGATACTTCTTCCAAGATCTTGTTCAAGAGCGGAGACATAATTTACTTGTTCCATGAATTGACTAGTTGTCATTGATGACTGTTCTTTTAATGTTTCTATACCTGTAGGAATTGGTGCTTTTGGTATCCCCTTTGAAGCGAGAAACATTCGAGCCTCATGATAGGATTTTTCAACTACCATTAAGTGACCAGTTTTTTTATCTACCTTTGCTTCATATCCACCCTCGTTAAGTGTTTCAAGGGCCATTTGTTTTTCGGGTTCATTCAATCCTGGTAATAACAAACGATAAGTTGTTGGTTTAAAAAATTCTCCTTGTGCGAAAATTGAAACAAAAATTAATAAAATAAAAAACACTATCAAAGCAGGCAAAGTTTTTTTGACAGCAGGTTGAGCCACCATTTGCTGGATTGTATTTTTTAAATTATCAAATTTAAAACTTTCAACCGATAAACCTTCCCCAATTGGTGAAGCGGCTAAATTGGAAATAGTCCTTTTTGGTTTCGAAGTTTTCTCTTCGTCTTGAATGCGGTCCTGATCAAGAGGATCAGTAGATCCCGTTTCAGGTGTTATTGTGTTTTCAGGAGGAGTAGTTGCAATTGCCATAATTTATTTTCTAATTGTTAAACTGGCATACGAAGAATTTCTTGATATGCTTTAAGTACTTTATTTCTTATTTGCAAAGTTGCTTCAAATGCTACTGAGGATCTTTGCATGCTCAAGACGACATCTGTAAGCGGGATGTCTTCACCTTTTTCATAGGCTGTTTTTCTTATTCCTGATGCTATTGCCGCATCGTTTGCACTACCTATAGCACTTTTAACTGCATCGAGAAATTCAACTTTCGGAACTTCTTCTTTACCAACAGTCTGTTCTTGAATTCCTAGTTTAGCCTCAGTTTCGTGTTTTCTTATCGTTTCCAGCATTGCTTGAATATTTGCGGGGCTATTAACTTTCATATTCATTATTTATCCTTTAATCAAAACTTAGTTCTGGTATTCCCATATTTTTTATTTGGGCGATTTTGTATCTGAGTGTTCTCGGACTAATTCCTAATTTTTTTGCCGCTGCTGTTCTACTTGTAGTTGACTGAATGGCAGACATTATGGTTTTAAACTCACTTTTTTTTACGGCTATTGTTAGACCTAAGTTTTCATTTTCTGTATTTTGCTTATCAGAAGTATTAAAACTTGATGGGTTCTCAATGTTTTGTCGTAACCAGCTATCTTTAACATCTAAATTTAGAGAATCAACTGATATATCGCTATGGTGTTCAGACATTTGATCAATTTCAATGTTAGACATTTCATCAAAGATTAAATGGTTTGTATTTATTTCATTTCCAGAACACAAAACAAGAGCCCTTTGAATAACATTATCTAATTCTCTTACATTTCCAGGCCATGAATATTTGAGTAATTGAGCTTGAGCCTCCAATGAGATAGTCTTATGATCATCAGTATGACTCGATATGATGTGTGCTGTTAAAGGGAGTATGTCTTTACTTCTGTGCTTCAAAGGTAGAATTTTAAGCCTAAATGTACTTATCCTGAAGTACAGATCTTCTCTAAATTCTCTGTTTTTGATTGCCTCCCTTAAGTTTTTATTTGTTGCAGCAACTAACCTAAAATCGACATTTATATTTGTTGAACCACCCAATCTAGTTACAACCCGTTCTTGCAAAACTCTTAATAGCTTTGTTTGTAAATGGCACGGAAGTTCACCAATTTCATCCAAAAAAAGTGTTCCTTTGTTTGCTTGTTCAAAAACACCACGATGTTCTCTATGTGCTCCCGTAAAGGCCCCTTTTTCATGACCAAAGAGAAGATCCTCCATTAAATTTTCAGGTATTGCTCCACAATTAATACTCACAAATGACTCTTTGTTTCTTTTAGAAGCATCATGTAAGATTCTGGCCAGAACTTCTTTTCCAGCTCCGGTTGGACCTGTCAATAATGCAGTCACCTCTGCTTTTGCAACTTTCTCAGCTAATGACAAAAGCTTTTGACTCTCGGGGTCAACAAAGATATATGAGCTTCTTTTAAGATTATTATTTTTGCTGATTACTAAATTAGCCAATGATTCCCATTTTTGTGAATCACCGCTTTCAGAGGATAATACTTCAATAGCTCCAGCACGTATTGCAGAAATTCCCAACTCAAACTCGTCCTTACTCACACGACAAATAATTGGAACATTTTTTTCTAATGTTTTTGTCAAATTAGAAACCTCCTCAAATAAACCAAGGTTTTCTCTGAGGTGAATAACAATTAAATTGGTTTCTTTAAGGGTTTTTTTAAGGTCTTCAAGAGTTACAACAGACAGTAAATTGATTCCTGCATCAAGTAGAGTTTCACGGTGTGAACTGCTGGGGGGTGAAAATGGATCAAGCCAAAGAGCATTGAGTAAATCCTTGCCTATAACAGTTTCATTCGATGTAACATCTACTTTTGATGAGGTGTTATTTAAATCGTGTGCTTTTTTTATAGATTCTTGTTTCACAAACAGTCCTTGTTTTATTTCTTACATGAACTGTCAGCAATAGGTATGCCAAAAATTTGCCGATTATTCGACATAACGGAAAATTGATGCCGAAGTTAATTATTTTAAGCTTCTAAAAACCCTTTTTTATTGCGTTTTTGTGCTATTTTTCCGAGTCGATCGTACATTTCTACAGATGTACTATTTTCGTTTTCTCCGGAAAGGGTATTAAGGGCAGATCTTATAGAGTCTAATTTTCTAGTAATGAGTATTTCATTTCTTCTGTGTAAATTTTGACAATCCTGAATTATTTCTCTGAGCGGTAGCCAAACATCGGATGTATTCTCTTTTTTAAAAGGAGGAACATTCAAACTGTCAATGAAATTAATAAGTGAAGTTTTTTTTTCTTGCAATGAATCGAATTTTTCGAGGTCTTGTTTTTTTAGAGCATCAAACTCAAATTCAAGAATTTCTTGGATTTGCTTTGCCGCCTGGCAACCTTGCGAAACTATGTTTGAGTTCAAAGCTTATTTCTAAAAGTCTTGTTTTTTGTTTCCAATCAAGCTTTCCATGGAAATAAAGTTTTCAGCTATTCGTCTTGTGTTTAAAGGATAATTGCCCTCTTGAATAGCCAATCTGATTGCATTAACTTTTTCACGATCGAAAGATGGTTCTTGTTCCAAGGCTTTTTTTGCAACATCGCTAAGTATAAACTCATCTCTTCTTGAGACAGTATTTTCACTGTTCGTAGCCACTTCAGCAGGTTTTTTTGTATTAAAGCTAGTTGGTTTATCGGTTTGTGTTGCTCTGCTGTTTATGCTGTTGATAGGTTCGCTCATATTTTCTCTTTCTATTCTATCCAATATATATTTCGGATGATAAAAATAAAACTTTAATTGTTTTACAAACCAGATACTTTATTTTTACCAGTAACAATACCAATGACAGTTTGTCCGGAATCTTTATTGAGTAATTTTATTTGATCTCCCATTCGTCCATCTTGTAAAGCTTCAACTGTAGCTTTAACAAGCATACCTTGTGCCACTATTGAGAACAATACTTTATCTCCTTTTTTGATTAATTTTGCTGCTTTAATGTCAATTGAACGGATTACTTGCCCAGCTTTGACATTTTTGGTCATTTCTTGATTTTCTAGACCCTCGATTTTTGTAAACACGTCAACTGGCATTTTATTTTTAAATTTTTCTTCTAATTGAATTGAGTCTTCTTGAAGTCTTTCACCTCTCATTAAATTTTTCTTGGCAACCAGGACCATTATCGTTTTATTTGGTGGTTGTGTTTTTTTTGTGGTTATTTTGGGGCGTAATTTTTTTACTGTGTCTAGATCATTTGAGGTTACCCTGAGAAAAAACTGCCAGGAGGGCAACTTACAGCGAGCACGAACAGTTTCTTTGCTAGCAAAAGGAAAATCAAATTCAATTTTATTATTACATTTAGAGACTCTTACCCTACTGTCGGGAGGAATTACATTAACGTTATCTTTTAAAACACTCAATTCTTTTGCGATCCATTCCTTTGCAGAATTTGTCATTTTGTTTTTCTCATACTCGCTAGAGAGAGAATGAGAAGAATAGAAATAACAAATCAAGAACAAGAAAAAAAATACTTTATTTGTCAAACTATTGACACTTTTTGATCTTTGAATATTTTTTCTTATAAAAATCAATTATTTCTCCTTGTGGCATGTCACTTGCTTTAAAACGTTCAATTGCAAAACTATAATTTTCAAACGGAATAATTAACAGTGACTGAATCTTTTTTTCCTAAAACAGCAAAATTCGAGCCTAATTTACTAAAAAGTTCTACAGGCAAGATTAATTTGATTAATCTAAGGCAAGAAATAGAAAAGAACAATGCAACTGCACAAAATTCATTTGGAAGTACTTTAAGGCAAACTATCTCTCAAAGCGAGGATACTAAACCAAACAAGAAACAAATTGATCTCGAATCCATTCATAGAGTTAAGTCTGGTGAAACTTTGTCACATATTGCCTTAAAATCTATGAAAAAAGCGGGTTTGGAGATTGATTCAAAAAAAATTATGCAAATTGCGTTTAAACTTGCCGAGTTTAACAATATTAAAAATCCAAATTTAATAATTCCGGGTCAAAAAATAGACTTGTCAATAATTCAATCAAAAAATGCCACCTTAGAAAAAAATTATCAATCATTTGCGACAAAATATTTTCCTTTCAATGAGGAAAAGTCAAAACTTAATTCAACTGAAGTCTTAAATCAAAATTTGCAAAGCAACACAGCAACCAATTCAAAAAAAAATGATTCAACTTCGTCGCAGGTATCGGCAATAAATACAGACAACAAATTTGCAAATAGTAATAACCCTTTGCTCAATAAAACATTAAACAGAGCAATTGACCTTGGTTATATTTCTGATAAAGAAGCTACGCAAGCGAAAGAGAAAATTTATAGCATGGCATCTAGATATAAGTTTACTCCTGATGACTTTGCTCGTGTGGCTTTAATGGAAAGTGATGGTTTTAACCCGAAAGCTACTAATGGGAGTTGTTTCGGCATTATTCAATTCTGTGTTGGAGAGGGAAGAGGTGCTGCATCTGTGGGGTTATCACATGATCCCGAAAAAATTTTAGAGTTAAATGTACCTGATCAGCTTGATCTGGTATCACAATATTTTGAAGATACTGATTTAAGAAAATTTAAACCTGCCTCCCTAGATCAACTATATTTAACAATACTTTCACCCGCAGCAAGAGAAGTTTTTAATGTGAATGAACCTTTATCTATTCCGGGACCTCAAGCAAGAGCTTTACATGTTGGAGGGGTAGTTGATGCCCCCATCACCAAGGCTTCAATAGTTAAAGGTTTGATAAGTCATGCAAAAAATACACTTTCAAATCATCTTTTTTCAAAAACCAACAGCCCTGTTGCTTTAAATCTCAATACTAAATATAAAGCTGAATAGTTTTCTAGGAAAATATTTACCTATTTGCCGGCAAATTTTTTCCTTTTGGTAAGCAATCAAAATAGAAACTACCTATTTAAAACCTTTTAATCTCTTGGCATATTCATTGCTTTTTCAAACTTAGGAAAAACTACTTATTAGGATTAGCAATGGAATTTCTTGATCGAGTTATGGGTATACATGAACCGGCCTTACGAGTTCGAAATAAAAGGTTAGAGGTTTTATCAAGGAATATTGCCAATGTTGATACGCCCAGGTTTAAGGCAAGGGATATTGACTTCAAGGAGATTTTGGGTGGAGTAAAGGGTACTGAAATGAAGGCAACAAATTCAAGACATTATCCAACTTCAGTTGAGTATAAAAATTCAGGACTTCTGTACAGACTACCATTCAATGCTTCCCCTGATGGAAATACAGTTGAGATGAGTGTTGAACAAGCCCAATTTGGTAAGGCAGCAACTGATTATCAAGCAACTCTTCAATTTTTAGAGGGAAGAGTTTCTGGAGTTAAGAAAGCACTAAGAGCCGAATAAAAAGGAAAATTAATATGTCACTAGACAGAATTTTTGGAATTGCAGGAACCGCACTAAATGCGCAGTTGACCAGAATGAATTTAACTGCCTCAAATCTTGCCAATCAAGGAACAGTTAACACTACTGAAAACGAAGCATTTAGAGCTAAAAGACCAGTTTTCAAAGCGATTCTCAATGAAAAAATGGCAACTCCCGGAGCACCATACGTTGGAGGAGTAAAGGTTGACAGAATTATAGATACGATCGCGCCACCTCCCAAGGTTTATGACCCTAGTAGCCCATTGGCAGATGAGAAAGGCTACGTTTACATGTCAAATGTAAATGAAGTTACTGAAATGGTTGAAATGATGGCCTCAGCTCGTGCCTATCAGAACAATGTCGAGGTAGTTAACACTGCTCGACAACTAATCATGAAAACATTAGAAATTACAAGAGCGTAGGAGTTTAAAAGATGACTATTACTGCGTCTGAATTTCAAATGCCAGGTGGCATTGAAACATATGAAGATTACAAAAAAGCACAAGCTGCTCCCAAATATTATGAAAGTAGTGCTGATGTAAATGGTGAGATGGGTCAGCAGGAGTTTCTTTTGCTATTCACAACTCAATTACAAAACCAAAACCCGCTCGATCCAATGAAAAATGAGGAATTTGTTGCCCAGCTGGCTCAGTTTTCACAGTTAGAGGCAACAACAACTATGGCTGCTGACCTAAGAGGGTTAACTGGATCTTTACAAAAAGAGAGAATGATGACGGGTGCCTCACTCATCGGAAAAAAAGTTCAGGTACCAGATGGACCCGCAATGCTAGAGCAAGGTAAATCGATTTCAGGGGTTTTGGCTTTGGATAGTCAAAATGGTGCCGAGAGTATTGTTTTGAATGTTTATGATGTAAATGGTAAATCCGTCCGTTCTATTCCCTATGGCCGTCAAGCCCCTGGTGATTTCACAGTTACTTGGGATGGAAAAAATGATACGGGCCAACAAATGCCTGACGGACAGTACAGTGTAATCGCAGCAGTTAGAGGTTATGACGGATCGAACACTACACTTCCAATTAGCACACCATCGGTAATAACTGCTGTTACGTACAATGCTCAATTTGATGATTTGGTTTTGGAAGTAGCCAATGGAGCAACTGTTAACTTTAGTCAAGTTAAAAGAATTGATGCTGGGCCCTCTTCACAACAATCTAAACAACAACCAGATTTAGATGATTTCACTTCAAAAAGTGAAAGTGAAAGTGAGAGAGAACAGACTGATGAGAGCTTGGCGAAATAGATTGTAATGACGATTTTTTTTATTTTTTTATAAACTTTTTTTCTGGAGAGTTAGACCATGTCCTTTTACACCTCACTGACAGGGCTAAACGCTGCAACAGCAGCACTTAGTGTTACAAGTAACAATATTGCAAATACCGGTACAACCGGTTTCAAACGTTCTCGAGCAGACTTTGGTGATATTTTTGCAACATCACCTCTGCAGAAAGCCTCATCTGTAATTGGTCAGGGAGTTGCTTTGAAACAAGTATCTCAGGAATTTAGTCAAGGAAACATTGAATTTTCTGCAAATTCTCTAGATATTGCTATTACTGGAGATGGTTTTTTCCCGCTTAAATCTCCCGATGGTCTTCAGGATATTTACACACGAAACGGCACCATGCTCCTAGATGATTCTTTTGCAGTTGTCAATTCAGCAGGCCAGTTCCTACAAGCCGCAACCGTTGACAGTAACGGAAAAGCTGATTTGGATGCCCTTCAAAAGTTAATCATACCTAGATCAACTGCTGGGGATGCGGTTGAAACCACTCTTGTCGATTTGGCATTAAATGTTCCAGCCGATGGAACAGTGATAACTAATGCATTTGATAAAGCTGACCCAGCAACTTATAACCTAACAACGGCAGTTACTGTATTTGATGCAGGTGGAAATGAGTATTTAGCCACAATTTATTATCAAAAAACCAAACGTGCTACCCCAGATGACCCTACAAATAAATGGCAAACTCATGTTTTTATTGGTGAAACAAAATTAGAGGAATTATTAATTCAAGCTACAGATTCTAAAGGCGAGGAATTATATGTAAACAAGTACGGAGAAATACGTTCTGAAAATGGCAACCCTCCAATACCTCCAGAGGATATTGCTAGAGGAATTACAAAGCTCTTTAATATTGATGATCTTAAGAATAAAAAAGATTCTGTACCGGCAACGGCTTCATCAGGAGCAATCCCTGACAGTTTAACCAATGCTTGGAAAAATGGTTTTAATGTACCAGCCAAGTTAACTGAGTTATTAGCAGCAATAAATACTGAAGAATCGACCCAGTACAAGGGGGTTACAAATCAGTCTTCATTACAATTTACATTAAATGTTGATAATTCCATTGAACCTGCAATTATTGATATGTCATTTCTTAATGAACTCGGTGCCGACAAACTTAAAGAATATACCGGTGTTGATATGGCTCGAGAGATGACCAATCAAATAAACCGTGTTTATGGAGATCAAAGGTTTTTTGATTTTTCATCTTTAAAAGCAACTGATACTTCGACTACAGTTGATGTGTTCAAATTAACAGCAAATCAATCTGATCAAACACCAACTGAGGATGATGCAATAACAGTTTCTTTAACCGAGAAAAGAACAGGTAATGATCCTCAACAAGGGATATTTGGAGATTTTACTCAAATTACTCAAGAGGATGCAGTTACTGCTATACAGGCTCAAATAGATGAGGAAGCTTTTAGCAAAGGGTTAACAGCAGCAAATTTACAAGTGGCTGCTGAGAGATTAGCTAATCTTCAAACCTGGTCTGGTGCCAGGTCCCAAAAATCAGATTTTCAAATCAGTGCATCCCAAACCTCTTTATTAGGTGAAGAAAATGCCAGATTGGCAGCTCTTGATTTACAAGTTGTAAATTATGCGGCTGATGCTGCCGAGCCTACCAGAGCAGAACGTCAGCTCCTTACAATAAGCCCGTTATCTGTCACAACGACAACACCTTCGGCCTCTGGAACTTTTACTATTGAAGACTCTGGAACTGTTGAAGCAACAGTTGATGTATCAACTTTGGAAGCTAAGTTTGGTCAAAGAACTGAGATCAATGTTGGTGGAGTAGCCACCTCTGCTAACACTACTGCTGGTATATCTGAACGTGTGTTCATGACAGCGAGTGTAACTATGGGGGTTGCTGGTACTAACTACACAGTAGACTTACTGGGCGTAACAGCCAACACTTCTGCTATAACAACAGCGGTTGTATCTGCTTTGGGAACTCAATCAGTGGGTACTGCAGTTACAACTTTTACTGTGCAAAATAATGATGATACAAATGCTACTGACGGAGCTGAAAGAGAGTTTCTAATCAATTCGGCTGGTACCGGATTTCAAATACAATTTATGAGGTCGGATAAAGCCTCAACTGTAACGTTTACTGACAACTTGGCTGATGGTATACCAATCTTTACAGCTGGAGGAACCTCTGCAGTAAGTACGACCATTACTGATACAAGAGATTACGATAATAATCAAAGTGCTACGAGTGTTGCTCGTGCTTCAATTGATGCATTAGTTGCAACTGGCAATTATGAGGAAGTTGGCGTTGCAAAGGCTCAACAGATAGATCTAACTACATTAACATCTATAGGCACTAGTTTAGCTCAAACAACCTTGACGTTTACTTTACCGACAACAAGCTTAAACAATGGTGGTTCTGTATCGGTTACTGGCTATAGTGCAGCCATTAGTCAAGAGGCTTTGGCAAGATTAGTCATCGATAGAATAATTGAAAATGATTTGGCTGAGGAAGTTGCAGCATTCAAAAAAACCAAAAAAGATGGAGATGGCAACGAGCAAAGACAAATAGTGGATTTAGGAAATGGAAAAATTCAATTCAAGTTTTTAACTACTGAAACAACAGTTGGAGATATAACAATTAAAGACCAGTCTAATGCTCCTGTCGGAACTAATGGAGGAGCAGAGGGTGGAGCAACTGACACTATATTTACGTCTCAAGAATACAAAGCATCTACATTTGATACTCCGACGTACCCAGATGCAGCCACTGCAAAACGGCAAATACTTGATAATGATGATGGAACATACACACTTCAATTTTTGACGGCCGATGAAGATAAAAATCCTCTGACTTCGACCATCTCTGATGGGGTGAGCATGACAGTAAATTCTGCTCAAATTCAGAGTTATCAGGTAACTAAGCCTGAAATACAAACCCTTACTTTTACCGCTCCAGCCAATCCAATTACTTTAAGTAAGAAAGTCACAATTGGAGGACAAGAAGTAACAATAGCCCCTGCTGCTGGCCAAGCATCAATAGAAACAGCTTCTGATGTAGCCACTTTTATGGCAACAGCCTTAGGAGATCGTTATCCTGACGCCGATATTTCAGCAACTGCCGCTCCTGCGGGTTCAGTGGTTATGAATTTCGTACTTGATGATGGAGACATCGACCTATTTACTCTTGTTGATACTGAGGCTTCAGGAATCACCATGACTGTAAATCAAGTTCAAGATTATTTTAATACTGCTGATTTAACAGAAAGAGATTTTGCTAGACAAGTTGCAGAATCAGTTGCACCAATCCATGTGGCCGCAAGACTAGCACTGGAAAACAAAGGCGACAAAAATGATGTTTTAGCTGCAATTAACACTGCAGTTGCGAGTCAAAATGTAGGAAATGCTTATTATAATAATGTTGCTACTATTCAAGCTGCGGCGTCAAGTGAAGCAGGTAAATCGTCTGCTACTGGATTGTCTGTTTATCTATCGGTTCTAAATAATGGAACAGGTATTCAAAGAGCTGCAGTTCAAGCCTATTCAAAAAGAGATTCCACAAGTGCCACAGTTCTACAATCAATACGAGATGCAAAAGCATTGGCAGATAACGAAGCCAACACTTTAGTTACCCTTTCAAGTACCCAAGCTGGTCTTGCAACCTCAAGTTTGTTAACAGTTCAAGATTTTGTAACAGATACGTCTGGAACAAGTGACATAAATAGTTCTTCGGCAATATCAAGAGAAAATAGATTTTTAAATATTAATGTTGGTTACAACGAGGTTGATGGTGGATTTTCATTTGGGGCAGCTCAAAATGATCAAATAAGTCTTCAATCTGCACAGGTTGCAACTGAAAACGTATTATTTGGTCTTGGCTTGCAACCAACTGCCGTAGATGAGGAAACAGATTTATACGGAACAGGTTTTTACCCTAACGGAAACGAAATCAGAAATGCATCCGATCAGCGTTATGGCATTAAAGTTGAATTTAATGACACCACTAAGACGTTTAATGTAGCCTCTGGAACAACTGGGGATACTTCAACGGTAAAAATCAGTGATGCAACGCCATTATCTAATTTGTTATTTGGTTTTGAAACTGCAAGGGCAGACTTGGTTGAACCAGCTGCTGTTGGACCTACACCTGTTGTGGAATCATCCAATGTGCCTCTTAGGGGCATTCTATCAACACCAGCAGTCTTACAAGGAACTTCAATTGGTATTAACTTAGATAATAAATTTGCAGTTGATCCAAGAAATGATACTTTCGTTGTGACTGTCGATAATGTGACAGGGCTTATAAAAATGCCTAACAAGGCAGACTATAACATTGAGGAGTTTAGAGAACTTCTTGAGCAAAGGGTAAATGCTTTAGCGGATTCATTTGGTAGAACTGTTAATGGTGTTAGCGTTACAGTTCAAACCAATCCAGTTAATGGCACTCGTTTTTTTGAGTTTACAACTGGCACAACAGGGGACGCTTCATTCTTAAAGGTAAGTGGTCCAAGTATCTGGGGTTTGTCAGATTTAGAAAGTTCAAGAGGTGCTACAACTGATTGGATTGAACCACCTCAAGCTACCGATGATGAGGGTTTCCCTCTCTATGTTGATAGAGATGGATTGGAAACTGCAAACCCAGGAGATTTCTCTGAAGAAGAAACAAGAGATTTATGGTCGCAAATCTTCTTTGACAAAGGGGAATTGACTTTTGACACTGCGGGAAATTTGTCTTCACCTCTGTCAGCTATAGATTTTAAAAGCACCACAATTGGTGAATCAGGAGCGACTCTAAAATTTGCTGTTGACTATACTGGATCTACGCAGTTTTCAAATCCATTTGCAATTTTAGCCCAAAGCCAAAATGGTAAACCTGAGGGTGATTTAATTGGACTTGATATTGGCGACGATGGTTTGGTTAGTGCTAACTATTCTAATGGTAGTCAAAAAAATCTAGCAAAAGTTGTAATTGCAAACTTCGCTAATGCAACAGGATTGAGGCAGATTGGTGATGCTAGTTATTTTGCAACATCGAAGTCAGGTTCAGTTACCTTGGGTGAAGCTGGAACTGCTGGTTTTGGCACGGTTCGTGCTGGTGCTAGAGAGAGAGCGAATGTTGATTTAACTAAGGAATTAATTGAGTTGATTACCAACCAAAGAAATTTCCAAGCTAATGCAAAAGCAATTGAAACCAACAATACATTAACTCAGGCAATTATTAACATTCGATAAAGGAATTTCTAAATTTTGAGAAAGTAAAAAAATGGACAGGCTTATTTACACTTCATTGGCGGGAATTACAGAGCGAAGGCCTCAGCGACAGGCCCAGTCGAACGATTTGGCGAATGTTTCCACTGTTGGGTTTAAAAAGAGTTTTGATCAGGCCTTAATCGCTATTAAAACAAGAGGTGATGGTTACGATACAAGAGTTCAGCCTCAGGCAAGAACAACTGATCAAATAAATCTTGCTCCAGGTCCAAGAATGGTAACTAATAAGGCGCTTGACATTGCGATGGATAACAAAACTGTTATGGGGGTTCAGGCTCCAAATGGAGAACTTGCTTTTACGCGACGTGGTGATTTAAGAATTAATAATAGCGGAATCCTAGAAAATGGCCAGGGGCACATAGTATTAAATGAGGATAGCGAACCAATAAGCGTTCCATTGGGATTCAAGATTGAAATTACTAGAGATGGAAATGTAACCGCAACAGATACAGATGCAATAGGAGTCGCTGCTCCCATACCTCTTGCTCAAATTTTGATCAGGGAGGCAAAAGATGCATTTTTGGTTCGTAGAGAAGACGGACTTTTCAAAGCAATTGGAGAGGATGTTGCTCCAAATGGAGACTTTGAAAGTGGGGAAATCGTACCTTCGCTCACTGCAGGAGTTTTGGAAGGTAGTAATGTCAATCCAATTAGAGCAATGATTGCTTTAATTGAGCATCAAAGAGATTTTGAGGAACAAATTAAATTTATCAAAGAAGCAAAATCAATTGATGAATCAGGCAACACAATGATGAAGCCTAGCTAACTAATTATAAAGGGATAAAGAGATGGATGCTTCACTTTGGATATCGAAAACAGGTTTAGATGCTCAACAAAAAAGAATGGGTGTCATTTCTAATAATTTGGCAAATGTCTCCACAACTGGTTTTAAAAGAGAACGAGCTGTTTTTGAGGATTTACTTTATCAGAATATACGACAGGCAGGAGGACAAACTGGGGCAGATACGCAAGCTCCAATTGGATTGTTGCTTGGAACCGGCACGAGGGTTTTAGCAAACGAAAAAATTCACATTCAAGGCAACATTATCACAACTGAAAATGCCTTGGATTTAGCAATTGATGGTGATGGTTTTTTTCAAATCGCTCAACAAGATGGAACAATTGCATACACAAGAGATGGAGGTTTTAAACTTTCAAACATTGGTCAACTTGTAACCGTTAATGGTGATTTACTTCAGCCAGTAATAACTCTACCTCCAAATACCTCAAGTGTGACGATCGGTAGAGATGGAATTGTCTCAGTAGAGTTATTCGCAGGCCAGGGGCAGCAAGTTCTGGGGCAAATACAAGTTGCCCGTTTTTTGAATAATGCCGGATTACAACCTATAGGATCTAACCTGTATAAGGAAACAATTGCAAGTGGAGTGCCAGCAGTATTGAATGCTGGGTTGGAAGGTGCTGGAATTATTCGTCAGGGTTCTTTGGAGGCCTCAAATGTCAATGTAGTTGAAGAAATGGTTAACATGATTGAAACGCAAAGAGCGTACGAGGTTAATTCAAAGTCTATCTCAGCAACTGATGGAATGCTACGTTTCTTGAACAACAATTTATAAATGGAATTTGAATGAAACTTCTATCTTTAAAAAAAATAATTTTTATGTTTTTGATGGTTTCGTACGTGATTTTTTTGTCATCATGTGCGACATCTTCAAAACAAAAAATTTTGCCTGACCCCGATTATGCCGCAGTTTTTCCGACAGTTAATCAAGATCCAAAACCTGTGACTGGTTCGCTTTATGATGGAGCAATGAGCGATAGCTGGTTCGGAAGAAGAACAGACTTCGAGGTTGGGGATATTGTTGTGGTCATCCTTGACGAAAAAATACAAGCTGATAGAACGCAAACAACCGATGTAAAAAGAGATACCACAAATGAGGTTGCTGCTGGAGTACTAGGCAAATTACCAATCATTAAAAACAACATAGGTGGTCTGGATGTTGATGGTTCATCAATAACCAGCAACGGATCTGGGACTGCTGGCCAAGAGGCTACTTTGCAAGGACAGATTTCCGTGACAGTAGTACAAATTTTACCAAACGGTAATTTGATTGTTAGGGGAGAGAAAAAATTAGAACTTTCCGAGGGTAGTGAGGTGATAAGAGTAGCTGGGATAGTGCGAACAGAGGATATTGCTCCAAATGGAACAGTATTTTCCAGAAGGTTAGCGAATGCTCAAATTTCCTACATAGGCAGTGGAGAGTTAGCCTCAGCAAATCGGGTTCCTTGGGGAACAGGACTTTTACTAAAATTTTGGCCATTTTAAATGAAAATATTTTTCGGACTTTTAAAAAATAAGCTTCTAGTTCGTTGTAATTGGGGAAAAGTAGTTTCTGACTTTGAATCCTTTTTAGTGCGATTATTTGTTCTTTGCATATTTCTTTCAGCAGGGGTAGTTCCTCAGGCCAATGCGGATCGCATTAAAGATCTAGCAAGCCCCGCAAGTGCAAGGGCAAATCAATTAATAGGTTACGGCCTTGTTGTGGGTTTACAAGGCACTGGTGATGGCTCAAGTATTTTCTTTACCACTCAAAGTTTAAGTGCAATTTTAGGAAAACTTGGGGTGAGTATTACAGGACAATTATCAGATTTTGAGACAGCTAATGCTGCTACTGGAAGACTAGATTTAAAAAATGTTGCTGCTGTGATGGTAACAGCTGAACTACCAGGTTTCTCAAAGCCTGGCCAAAGAATTGATGTAAGTGTTTCAGCCATTGGAAAAGCCACTAATTTAAGAGGCGGAAATTTATTATTAACTAGTATGAGAGGGGCTAATGGCGAGGTATATGCCCTGGCTCAGGGCCCATTAACAGCAACCGGAATTGACGCTGCAGGGGCCGGTTCAAAAGTTGTAGTGGGAGTTCCAACATCTGGAAGAATTCCGAATGGGGGGATTGTTGAACGCGAAGTCTTAACACCCTTTGAAAAAACTGATTATGTAGTTATAAATTTAAGAGAAAGTGATTTTTCGACCACTATAGCAATTGTGAATAAAATCAATGACACATTCGGCGATGGAGTTGCTAGAGCCATGGATCCGGTATCGATCATTATTGAGGCTCCTGAGGACACAACTCAGAGAGTATCATTTATGAGCATGGTCGAAAATTTAGACGTTGTACCAGCTGAGCCTCCAGCAAGAATTGTCATAAACTCAAGAACTGGAACTGTTGTAATTAGTCGACAAGTAAAAGTTACTGCAGCTGCAGTATCTCACGGTACTATTTCTGTGACAGTCGCTGCTACTAACGAGGTCAGTCAGCCGCTACCATTTTCTCAAGGCGAAACAGTGCCTGTTCAGAATGCTGATATTGAAGTTGCTGAACCCAATAAACCAATGTTTTTATTTCAACCAGGAGTTGACCTTCGTCAGATTGTAGATGCTGTAAATCAAGTAGGTGCAACGCCATCCTCACTTATCGCAATAGTTGAAGCGTTAAAAAGCTCAGGAAGTCTCAGAGCAGAATTGGTGATAATTTAAAATGGATGAAGTTTCGGGTCTACCCCGCTCCTCACTTGATTTTCAAGGTCTTGGTGAACTCAGAGCCAGAGCGCAAAGTCGAGAAGAGGCAGCAACGCGGCAAACCGCTCAACAATTTGAAGCTATGTTTATTCAAATGATGCTCAAGTCAATGAGAGATGCTGTCCCCAAAAGTGAGTTATTAAAGTCAAAGGCTATGGATACTTTTGAGGCTATGTATGACAGAGAAATTGCAGTGGCATTGTCCAAAAAAGGTGGATTAGGTTTAGCCGACATGATGATGAAACATTTGTCGCAACCAAAAACAGCCACAAAGGATTATTTGCAAGACAGACAATCGATGCAAAAAACAATGCAATTAGAAAAGGTTAAAAAATCATTTGATCTAATTAGAGATACATCTAACAAGGCAATTCCATTAAAAACGAATCAACAAAAGGCCTTGCCGGTTCATGAATTGAGAGACAGAACCTTTTCAATTAGAAAGTAGGATGAAAATTAAAATGGTGATCAACATTAAGAAAAGCCTATTAATAAGCATAACAAAGGTAAAAAATTCTTAGATGAGTGATATTAATTCAATTGCAGCTGGGGCTGTAGCCAACTATCAGAAAGCTCTTGCAACAGTTGCAAACAATATAGCAAATGTCGATAGTGAGGGTTATTCTCGCCAAGAAGTCTCGTTATCGGAAAATACACCAACAAAGTTTGGCACATCTTTTTTTGGAACTGGGGCTAGGCTAGATGGTGTTAAAAGATTATATGACGGTTTTATTGAAGATAGTTTGAGAAACAGCACTAGTGATCTCAGTCAACAAAATCCAATGGTTGATTATTCAAACAGAGTCATAAATATTCTTGGAAGTGAAAACGTTGGATTAACATCAGCTCTAGATCAGTTTTTCAATTCAGCTAGAGAATTGTCGACAGATCCATCATCACTAATAATGCGAACAGTATTTTTGTCAGATTCCGAAAATTTGACAAGTAGATTTAGTGATCTTTCAAGCCAAATGGATTTAATAGTAGATGAAACCAAGGAGGCAATTAATTCCGATATTTTAAAATTAAATGTACTTGCAGAACAACTAACACTTGTTAATAAACAATTAGCTGCCACAAAGATTTTAGCCCGACAGCCTCTGCAATTACTAGATGAGAGAGATCAAATTTTAAGGGAAATGGCAGAGATTGCCAAAATTAAAGTTAACGAGTCTCCCAATGGATCCATTGATGTGAGTTTAGGTTCAAATTTTGCGGGAGGCGTTATAGTATCCGATTTGGAATACGACAAGCTAGTAGCAACTTTTGATGAGGCTGATATAAGTAAAGTTGATCTTCAATTAGGACAATATGAAAAGACTGTCGAAGTGGTCTCAGGAATTGGAGGGGGAAGCCTTGGTGGTTTGCTCTCTTTTCGCAAAACTCTTTTGGAGCCAACATTCCGCTCGTTGGATGAGTTAGCTAAGACCCTGGTTCACGAGGTTAATGAGCTTCACAAAAAAGGTTTGGATCTGAATGGAGATAAGGGCAAAGATTTTTTTAGAATTGATCCAGAACTTACAGTTGTTCATTCTGAACTTGGTTCAAATGTTAGGTTAACTCCCGTTGTAATTGATTCATTGGAAATAAATGCCAATGAAATCGAATTTCAATTTGATGCAGAAGCAGGACAAGTCTCAAATTTAACGCTTGATGGGCAATATCGCAAAGGTGATGTAATTGAGGTTACGCTCAACGGAGCAACAATCAAATACACCGTTCCTTTTTTGGGTATTGAAGATGTAGGAGCTACTGTAGATTTGGAGGAAATAAGAGATGGGCTATTTCAATTTTTAGATGCAAATTATGGCCAATCTCTCCAACTATCTAAAGAATCTGATAGACAAATAAACATTAAAAGTGAAGAGTTTGGTTTTTTTTCATTATCGCCTGGAACACTCTCATCGGAAGGCTTAATAAGTACAACGACACAAAGAGGTTTGTGGCAGGCTACCGACCAAGCAACGGGCTCAAAAGTGGTTGGTGTAGAAAGCATTAACATTAATGGTCTTAACATAGCTTTTTCCGGTAACCCACAAGATGGCGAGATTTTATACTTAAAAAGCGAAAATAGACCCGCTGCAGGCATTAGAGTTGCTTTTGAAAACCCGGCTTTAGTTGCAGCTGCTGGGGATTTTAGAGTCATTGATGATGAGGAAAATCCTAGTGGTGTTAATGCTCTTGTTGACGTCGATTCAGAATTAACAATGTCAGATCTGGCTTCAAACCTAAACAATGTTTTGGTTAATCAGAGTTTTGGTGAATTAGATTCTGTTTTTAAAGATTATGACAAGCCAACAGTTCCCCCTGTTTCTATTATTCCAGCCGGCTTTCAGGATATACAAATGGTTATTACCCCTGCAGATTTGGACAAACCTGTTGATTTACAGCTTCTTACTAGGGAGGGAAATCATCTTGCAGGAAATAAATTTGGAGACAAACAAGTTGCTCTTGAGGAGGAGCGAATTGGGAGAAAATTAACAGAGGTAGAACAAATCCCAATCAGAGAAAGAGCTGGAAGAGAGTTTTTGGAATCTGCGTATGAGGCTAAAGTTGGTTTGACGCCAGGTAGTACCTATAGTGATAAATATTTTGGCGTATACGGCCCAGATAGTTACAGAGACATGGATATTTTTTATGGTTTGAAGGCTCTTCCAGATGCGTTACCAGAACTAGGACTAGATCATGTAGTTGACTCAGGAAAATTTACTCTTGGTGTCTCTAAGTCTGAACCAATAAACGAGTCTGAGCTTGGTCTGGGTTTTACTGAGGAAACGTTTACCCTAAATGGAAAAGCTTTAACAGCTCTAGAAATTGATGCCGTAGATACCATGGAGGCTAATGATATTAGAAGATGGTTAAAACCTCAGGCCGAAGAATTTGGTATTAAAGTTGAGGCTTCTTCCGAGATTAAAATTACATCAGCTCAAATTCTTCCAAGATCTGGTTTAAAAATAAATGGGACACAAGTTTTAGCTGAAGATACAATTCTAAAGTCCTCTACAGATGATGACATTTCAGCAGAGTTAAGAACAAGGTCAGATTCAATTCGAGAAATAAGAGATGCAATAAATTTACAAACTTCCATCACTGGCGTTGCAGCTTATATGGATCCCGATGGTGATTTGGTTCTTGGAAACCAAACAGGAAAAAATATTGACATTGCTGGTGTTTCAGCTGCCAATATTCTCGGTATTTCTGCAAAAGAGTACTTTGGAGAATTGGAACTGACACGGCTTATTGATCAAGTGAGAGTTTTCGCAGGGGAAATGGACTTTACCGAGGGTCTCACGATAAATAATGTGATTGTTGGCTCACAGGGCTCTTTTTCTGACATAGATGATGTTAAAGATAAAATCAATGAACTAGCAAAAACTGATTATAGACTCAATCAAGTTACAGCATATTTAGATACTTCAGGGGCCTTGGTTATTGGTACTACTAGCACTGATGGAATAGTTATGGCAGGTAAGAATGTTTTAAATTTAAGTCCAGGTGCATACGTGAGAGATCTTGAAGAGGCAAAAACAACTAATGATGGACTTCCGGCTGAGATAAGGCTCGGTTTTGGTGGTAGAGGTACCCCTGCTGATTTGAAGAGACTTGGTTTTGATACAAGCATTTATATTAAGGGATCAGTACCTGAAGACATGTTGGTTTTTGCTGATGGGGATGCTGCCTTTTCTTTAGCCGCCTCATACGAAGAGGTAGTAGCTGATCGAATTCAATTGCTAAGGGAAAACCCTATTGAAATTATTTTTACTTCAGATACTCGATATCAAATTATTGAGAGCGCTACTGAAACCATTTTGGCCGAAAGGGACTTCAACATTTTAGAGGGAATTAGTTATCAAAATTTGGAAATATCTTTATCAGGACCTCCAGCTACAGGTGATAGATATTTAGTTGACGGAAATATTGATGGAATTGGAAACAATCAAAATATCATTGCTATTGCTGGGTTAGAAAAAAAGAGGGTTACTGGGACAGATAAAGGATTAACTTTGAGCGAAGGTTACGATGGAATGGTAACAACTATAGGCAACTACTCTCAAAGAGCTGCAGTGTCAAAGGAGGCTTTAACAGTTATATATGAGGAGTCTGTTTCCAAAAGAGATCAAGTATCAGGAGTTAGTCTTGATCAGGAGGCAGCTGATTTGGTTAGATATCAACAAGCTTACCAAGCTTCTGCAAAAGTAATGCAGACAGCCGGCATTCTTTTTGACGCCATTGTAGCCATCAGATAGGAAAAAAGAAAATGAAAATTTCGACGTCACTTTTTTTTGATCGTACTGTGGATCAAATGATAAATACTCAAACTACATTAGCCAATAATCAAACAAAGTTATCCACTGGTAAAAATGTTGTAAATCCAAGTGACGCTCCTGATAAGGCTACAGCAATACAAAGAGTCAAATCTGTAATTAGAAGGCAGGAATCTTTTGAACAAAATTTGCAACAAGCCAAGAATAGACTTATAGCGGAAGAAACTGCTTTAAGCGCTACTAATGATGTTTTGACACGTATTAAAGAATTGGCAATTCAAGCTTCTAATGGAACTCTTGGACCTAAGGATAGAGAGTTGGTTGCTGTAGAGATAGAGGGTTTATCTAATGATTTAATTGCTCTAGCTAATACTCAGGACGTAAATGATAATTTTGTTTTTTCTGGAAGCAGAGTTCAAACAAAGCCATTTGAAAAAGATGCCGCTGGCAAAATAGCTTACTCTGGCGATGAGACACGAAACCAGGTTCAAGTCGGAGAACAAAGAATGATTCGTTTTAATAGAACCGGTACCGATGTTTTTGCCCGTGTTGTTAGAGAGGAAGCGGATGGATCAATTACTGGAAAAGGTTTTTTTGAGGCTTTAACTCAACTTGCTGAGGCAATAAAAAACTCTGATGAGAGTTCTATGCAAACTGGAATCAATGATCTTGATCAAGCCTCCTTTAACATTTCACTAGCTACTGCTAAAGTTGGGACAGAAATGGCAGTTGTTGAAACCCAGAAACTAGTTAATGAGGAAACAGTGCTTCAATTAAAAACAGCTTTATCGACGGTAGAAGATTTGGATTATGGGGCTGCAGTAACTGAAATGCAAAAAAATATGCTTGCTCTTCAAGCTACACAAAGTAGTTTTTCTAAAATCTCATCACTAAGTCTATTTAATTATTTGAGATAAAAATTTAATGATTAAAAACTAAAGTTTTTTTAATTAGAGTCGATAAGAAAGGTGTTGTACTGTATTAAAAATAATAATAATTACGAGGTATTTAAGTGGCAAATTCAACGACAGATTTCGTTAGTAGTCTTGGAGCAGGTTCTGGCATTAATATAAAAGAGCTATCTCAAGCATTGGTTGACGCCGAGAAAATACCAAGAGAAAGTTTAATCCAAGGCAAGATTGATAAAAGCACTGCAAAAATATCTGGTTTAGGTGTCGTTAAGGCTGTTTTAGAACGTTTCAGAACCTCATTCAAAGCACTTGATTCTTCTGCAGATTTTAATGAATTTACTACAAGCAATTCAAACTCTTCTGCTTTAAAAATTTCTACCTCTTCCCAAAAAGAAAAGATCCGACAATCATCATAAGTCCCTTCCCTATCAGGATATACCGGATCTCATCGTCAAGATCAGGGGAAGTAAAATCAGTCTTCCCACACAGCTGGCAATTCAATTTACAATACACTCCGCATGCAGAACGTCTGAAGTGCTAAGAGCATCATGGGATGAAATAGATATGAAGACCCTTATATGGACAATACCAGCCAATAGAATGAAGACTGACAAAGCTCATGAGGTTCCAATAAGTTCAGGAATGTTGGATATACTAAAAGAGGCAAAGAAAAAAATTGATTCAACTGATTTTGTTTTTTCAAGTGACCAATCAGGCAAGGAATTATCCAACAACACTCTCCGTCTTGCCGTTCAAAAAAGACTGGGTGTTGATACAACCATTCATGGAATGAGATCATCATTCAAAGATTGGGCTAGTGAGACTACCAAC
>NHCU01000005.1 GCA_002167365.1 Betaproteobacteria bacterium TMED41
ATGGTGTATGCTTCTGTACCGTCATGAATATCTACATGAAGACCACCTATATGGTCCTTAGTTGTTAAGTTAATTTATCTTTTTCCTGTAGAGGGGATTAATTTTGAACGCTTAGAAGTTTCGTCACCAGGATTAGATCGAAGATTAACTAAAGCGCATCACTTTGAAAGATTTATTGGAGCAAAAGTTAAGTTGAAATTTCGAGATTTAGTTGCCGGGAAAAAAAAATATGTTGGCCTTTTAGGAAGACCATGTAAAAACAGTTCATTTGAAATGTTCAAGAATGAATCAGCAAAGTTTGATGATATTCACCTAAATGGTAAAAATTCAATTTTTTACATAGAAGAAATCGGAATTAATGGTGTTGAAAGGATAGCTTTTGATATTGGGGACATTGAGCAGGCCAGACTTGTTGAAGAAATTTCCATGAAGGGTAAATCCGAATGAGCAGAGAAGTTCTAATTTTAGTTGATGCTCTGGCAAGAGAAAAAAATGTAGATAGAGAAATTGTTTTTCAGTCTCTAGAGAGCGCATTAGCGTCTGCGTCCAAAAAACGTTTTCATGCGGATGTTGATGTGGTTGTAAGAATTGATCGTGAGAGTGGTGATCATGACGAATTTCGAAGATGGCAGGTTGTTGAGCCTGAAGAATTCGAGGATGAAGAAAGGCAAATCGAATTAAATAATGCAAAAAAACAAATTTCTGATATCGAAATTGGAGACTACATAGAGGAAGATTTAGAACCAGTAGAGTTTGGAAGAATTGCCGCTCAGGCGGCAAAGCAGGTAATAATGCAAAGAATTCGAGAGGCAGAGAGAGAACAAGTTCTTAAGGACTTTCTTGATAGAGGAGAGTCTATAATTTCAGGTACTGTAAAGCGTTTGGAGAGAGGGGATGTAATAGTAGAAGCTGGGAAAATTGAGGCCAGACTCCCCAAGGATCAGATAATACCAAAAGAAAATCTTCGACCTGGTGATAGAATTCGAGCTTTTATGCTAAGAGTCGATAGATCCCAAAGAGGTCCTCACATAGTGCTATCCAGAACAACCCCTGAAATTATAATTAAACTTTTTGAGTTAGAAGTGCCAGAAATCGAGCAAGGTTTGATGTCAATTAAGTCTGCTTCAAGAGATCCGGGAATTAGGGCAAAAATAGCTGTTCAAACTTCTGACAAAAGAATTGATCCAATTGGTACTTGTGTAGGTGTTCGAGGCAGTCGTGTTCAAGCAGTAACTCATGAGCTTGCTGGAGAAAGGGTAGATATTGTTTTGTGGTCTGAGGATCCTGCAGAATTTGTAATTGGTGCCTTGGCTCCGGCAAACGTTTCTCAAATAGTTGTAGATGAAGAAAGGCATTCAATGGATGTTGTGGTTGAGGAAGCAGAATTAGCTGTTGCCATAGGACGAGGTGGGCAAAATGTTAGACTTGCGTCCGAATTAACAGGTTGGCAAATTAACATAATGACAGCTGATGAGTCCGAGAAAAAAACTGCAACTGAAAGAGAATCTACACTTGAGATTTTTACAGAAAAATTAGATGTTGATGAAGAAGTTGCTAGTGTACTTATTGATGAGGGTTTTACTAACTTAGAGGAAATAGCTTATGTTCCAGTCGCTGAAATGTTATCTGTTGAGGCATTTGACGAGGACACTGTTAACGAACTTAGAACACGAGCTCGTAATGCATTGTTAACCGCCGCACTTGTAGCAGAGGAAAAATTACAAACCACTGAAAAAGAACTATTGGAATTATCTGGAGTTACCAATGAAATTGCATCAAAACTGGCTGATGTAAAAATCTTCACTCGTGATGGGTTAGCTGAATTATCTACCGATGAGTTGGTAGATTTAGCCGGCTTTGATAATTCTTTTGCAAGTGAATTGATTATGCAAGCAAGGGCGCATTGGTTTGAATCTGAATCTGAAGAAAATTCAGACAAAAAGGAGGTAGCAAATGATAGCAAGTAGTAGTGTAGAAGCTTTTGCTACCGAACTGAAAGTTCCTGTAGAGACTTTACTAGAACAGTTACAAGCCGCAGGGGTTCCTAAGTCCTCTGGTTCGGATTCAATTTCCGAAGAAGATAAAGAGAAATTATTAGCAACTTTAAGAAAATCACATGGCAAAGCTGATAAACCAACTATAAGAAAAAAAATCACTCTTACCAAGAGACAAACCTCGGAAATTAGGCAAGCCGACTCAACTGGAAAGTCCAGAACGATCCAAGTTGAAGTCAGAAAAAAAAGAGTATTTGTGAAAAGAGATCAACCTAATTTGAAAATAGGAGGTGAAGATGAATTAGATAATTCTGATCTTACAGATATATCTAATCAAGAAAAAAAATCACCTAATGACAGTCCGTCAATTTTAGATTCATCCAAAACCATTGAGAATTCAAACAATTCTGATGATGTTAAATTAACAACTAGTTCAGATAAAGAAAAAAAATTAGTCAAGAAGAAAAAAACGAATACTAAAAATACTCAAGGTTCAACAAAGCCCGAAGAAGTAACTACTAAAAATAATATTTCATCCAATCAAGAATTGGTGTCCCCTAATAGCGATTTAAAATCTTCGATTGAAATAGATAAAGATTCACAAAAAGAAACAGAGGATTCAAAAAATAAAAAAAACACAGATGATGAAGTGGCCGCTATAAACGCCTTAATGACAGCTGCGCGCTCTGGTAAACTGCCTTCTACTTCTAAAGTTTCAAAACCCAAGAAAAAAGTTGATAAAGCCTCAACGACAATGAAGCTTAGTCGACCAGTTCCTCGTCCACAGGACGAGGATAAGCCCAAAGAAAAAAAACAAGAAAAATCAATTAAGTCATCCCAATTGTCATCTACGTGGAAAGAGGAAGCACAAAAGAAAAGAGCTTTAAAAACACGCGGTGATACTTCAGGTGGAGGTGGTGGCTGGAGAGTTGGTCCGAGACACAAACCGAAAAGTTCAACCCCAGAGCAAAAAAACATCGAGGATGAACTGCCGGCAGAAATTGTCGTTAAGGATGTTCATATTCCCGAGACTATTTCTGTTGCTGATCTAGCTCATAAGATGTCTATTAAAGGCGCTGAGGTTGTAAAGGCATTAATGACCATGGGTCAGATGGTTACAATAAATCAAATTTTGGATCAAGAAACTGCAATGATTGTTGTTGAAGAGATGGGCCACAAAGCTTTCGCAGCCAAGTTAGATGATCCTGAATTGTTCCTGGTGGAAAGCAGTATTAGTTCAGATTCAGAAATTGAACATTTAGCCCGTCCTCCTGTAGTAACAATCATGGGTCACGTTGATCACGGTAAAACTTCTCTTCTTGATCTGATCAGAAGAGCAAAAGTGGTTGACAATGAGGCTGGTGGAATAACTCAGCACATTGGAGCCTACAATGTAGTCACCGACAAGGGCACTATTACATTTTTAGATACACCAGGGCATGAGGCATTCACTGCGATGAGGGCAAGGGGTGCGAATGCAACTGATTTAGTTGTTTTAGTTGTGGCCGCCGACGATGGAGTAATGCCTCAAACCAAAGAGGCTATTTCCCATGCAAAAGCGGCGAACGTTCCCATTGTAGTTGCAATAAATAAAATTGATAAAGCTGAGTCAAATATTGAAAAAGTACGTGGCGAGTTGGTTGCTGAAGAGGTTGTTCCAGAAGAGTTTGGCGGAGATGCCCCGTTTATTCCTGTTTCTGCCAAAAACGGCAAGGGCCTAGACGCACTTCTTGAAAACATTCTACTTCAGGCAGAAATTTTAGAGTTGAAGGCTCAAGTTAATACTCTTGCAAAGGGATTAATTGTTGAGGCAAGTATTGATAAAGGTAGAGGGCCAGTGGCTACCGTTTTAGTACAATCAGGTACTCTTAAAAAAGGAGATTTTGTTTTGGCTGGCGCCTCCTTTGGCAGAGTTAGAGCTTTATTGGATGAAAATGGTAAAACTATAAAGTCTGCTGGACCTTCAATTCCCGCTGAAATTTTAGGACTCACTGATGTTCCTCAAGCGGGTGACGAATTGTTAGTTCTTGGCGACGAAAGAAAAGCCAGAGAAATTGCTCTATTTCGCCAAGGCAAATTCAGGGATGTTAGATTAGCCAAACAACAAGCAGCAAAACTTGAAAATGTATTTGATAATATGGGAGATGAAGTCAAGACTTTGCCTCTTATAATCAAGTCGGATGTGCAAGGATCTCAAGAGGCTATAGCAGGGTCATTGACTAGACTTTCAAATGAGGAAATCAAGATAGGTTTAGTTCATACTGCTGTTGGCCCAGTAACTGATTCAGATGTTAATTTAGCCATAGCTTCACAAGCAGTAATCATAGGATTCAACGTCAGGGCTGACTCCAATGCACGAAAGCTTGCTGAGGTTAATGGAATTGACATTCGCTATTACAATGTAATTTATGATGCTGTTGGCGATGTTAAAAATGCAATGCAAGGAATGTTAAGTCCAGAAAAAAAAGAAGAAACAACTGGATTAGTAGAAATTCGTCAAATTTTTCGAGTTTCTAAATTAGGTAATATCGCTGGTTGTATGGTTTTAGAGGGAGTTGTTCGAAGAAATGCTTCTGTTCGACTTTTAAGGGAAAATGTGGTCGTTTGGACAGGTGAGTTAGATTCTCTAAAAAGGTTCAAGGAAGATACGAAAGAGGTTAAAGAAGGCTTTGAATGCGGACTAACCTTGAAAGGCTATGATGATATCAAGGAGGGAGATCAACTTGAAGTATTCGAAGTCAGGGAGATTGCGAGAGCACTATAGTAAAACTTCATCACATAGAGAGTTTAAACTAGCGGACCAAATACAAAAAGAGTTGGCACAGCTTTTTCATTCGGAAGTAAAGGACCCTAGAATAAATTTCATTACAATTACAGATGTTGAGCTTAGCGTTGATTATTCTCTTGCAAGAATTTTTTATAGTACTTTCCCAAGTGATTCAAATCATCTTGACACTACTCAAGAGGGACTAAAGGCAGTTGGAGGTTTTTTGCGTTCCAAAATCAGCAAGAACATCAGACTTCATCATGCACCTGAATTAAAGTTTGTTTATGATGATTCACTCGAAAGAGGAAGGTTTTTGAGTAATCTAATCGAAGAGGCTTGTAACAAATCTATTAAAAAATCGAAATAAAAAAGGAAATTAATTGAAGCTCAATAGGAATGGTATTTTGCTTCTTGATAAGCCAAAGGGTATATCTTCGAATAGGGCTTTGAGTTTAGTCAAAAAAATTTTTTGTCCCAAAAAAGCTGGTCACGCAGGTACACTAGATCCTTTGGCGACTGGAATCTTGCCTATACTATTTGGCGAGGCAACTAAGTTTGCAGAGTATGGACTTAATTCAAATAAAAGGTACTTAGCTGAAATTTCATTAGGAACAAAAACTACCACAGGCGATTCAGAGGGTGAAATAATTGAGAAAATTTCTTTTACTGAAAACGTTGATATAAAGTCAGTTTTGAAATCGTTTATTGGAGAACAATTTCAAATGCCCCCTATGTTTTCTGCTTTAAAATATAACGGAATACCACTTTATAAATATGCCCGAGAAGGTCAAGAAATAGCAAGAAATAGCAGGTTAATTAATATCAAATCTATTAAATTCATTTCACTAAATAATAAGGTCTTAAAAATAGATGTTGTTTGTTCCAAAGGTACGTACATACGCACCCTTGCTGAGGATATTGGCAAAAGGCTTGGTAGTTGCGCGCATTTATCTGCTTTAAGAAGAATTGGGATAGGCGCATTAGAGATTGGACAAACAATAACTATTGATAAACTTTCACAGTTAGCAGATTCATCCTCTTCTTTTTTGAATGATGCCCTTAAACCAATCGAATTATTTATCAATCATTGGCCATCAGTACAATTAGTGAAGAGCAACGAAAATAATTTTTTAAATGGGCAATTGATTAAAATGTTTTGCCCAAGCATTCAGGACAAGGAGGAATGTTTAGTTAGGGTTTACGGATTTTCAAATAATTTTCTTGGTACTGGTCAAATAATTGATAATAAACAGTTACGTCCGGTTAGATTAATTTCAAAAACAAATTTTATAAATGCGTACTATGAATAGCAGAAGAAACTTAGCCATTATTGCTCATGTCGATCATGGCAAAACTACTTTGGTAGATCAACTTTTAAAGCAGTCAGGAACCTTTTCGGAGCACGAAAATGTGTCTGAAAGAATCATGGATTCTAATGATCTGGAAAAAGAGAGAGGAATAACAATCGTCTCAAAAAATTGTGCTGTCAATTATAAAGGCGTGCATATAAATATTGTGGACACCCCTGGGCATGCAGACTTCGGAGGAGAAGTTGAGAGAGTACTATCAATGGTTGATGGAGTCTTGTTATTAGTTGACGCAGTTGAAGGGCCCATGCCTCAGACAAGATTTGTCACAAAAAAAGCTTTAGAGCTTGGCTTATTACCTATAGTGGTTGTTAACAAAGTTGATCGACCTGGTTCAAGGCCTGATTGGGTAATAAACGAGACATTTGATCTTTTTGTTAAACTCGGTGCTTCGGAAGAGCAACTTGATTTTTCAGTGGTTTTTGCATCTGCTTTGAAGGGTTACGCAACGTTAAAACATGAAAACCCCTCTAAAGATATGAGTATTTTGTTTGAAAAAATCATCGCACTCCTACCTGAGGGAAGTGGCGATATAAACGGTAGTTTTCAGATGCAAGTAACTTCCTTAGACTACTCCAACTATGTTGGTAAAATAGCAATTGGCAGAATCAAAAGAGGAAAAATTACGCCCAAACAAGAAATAGTAGTTATTGATGGTTTTGAAGGACAACCAAAAAAAGCCAAAATAACACAAATAGAAAAATTTGAGGGTTTGACCAAACAGGAGGTACTCTATGCTGAGGCTGGGGATATTGTTCTTTTAAATGGTATTGATGAAGCAAATATTGGTTCAACACTTTGTGATCCATTAAACATTGAGGCTTTAGATATGCTTGAAGTTGATAAGCCTACCCTTTGCATGAATTTTCTTGTCAATACTTCTCCTCTTGCTGGAAGAGATGGTAAATTCGTCACTAGTCGACAAATTAGAGAGAGGTTGGAAAAAGAATTGAAAAGCAATGTTGCTCTCAAAGTTTCATTTGGGCAGGATAGCGATGTGTTTGAGGTATTTGGAAGAGGTGAGTTGCATTTAACAATTCTTTTAGAAAATTTACGAAGAGAGGGTTATGAACTTGCAGTTTCAAGACCAAGAGTTGTTTTTCAAAAGGATAGAAATGGAGCACTCCTTGAACCATACGAATTATTGACGATTGACATAGAGCAAGAGCATCAAGGTTCCGTCATAGAGGCTTTAGGGGCAAGAAAGGGAGAGTTAGTCGATATCGTACCTGACGGTAAGGGAAGACTGAGACTAGAGTATACGATTCCTGCAAGGGGTTTGTTAGGTTTTCAAAGTGATTTTTTATCACTGACTAGGGGAACTGGCCTTTTAAGTCATGTTTTTGACCATTATGGTGAAAGAAAAGGTGATTTTTCTGCCAGAAAAAATGGGGCTCTTGTTTCTCAAGAGGATGGAAAAGCTGTTGCTTTCGCCCTATGGAAGCTTCAAGAGCGTGGTCGCATGTTTCTTGACCCTGGTGAAGAGGTATATGAGGGAATGGTCATAGGCATTCACTCCAGAGAGAATGACTTAGTTGTTAATCCAATTAAAGAAAAAAAACTGACAAATATAAGGGCATCAGGCAAGGACGAACATATTGATTTAGTCAGTCCGGTTCAGCTGACCTTAGAAAAAGCGATAGATTTTATAGATGATGATGAACTTTTAGAGGTAACTCCAAAGAATTTAAGAATTAGGAAAAAGCAATTGAAAGAAAGTCAGAGACGTAGGAAAGAAAAAGTAGCTTAGAACTAAGTACCTGCTACAGTCATTTTTTTTATCAAAATTGAACCACAGGTTTTATTGCCTCTGATACACTCATCTGCTCCGATTGCAATAATATTTTTAAACATCGTTTTTAAATTTCCAGCAATAGTTACTTCACTAACAGGGTGAATTATTTTACCTTTCTCAACCCAAAATCCTGATGCTCCTTTTGAATAATCACCTGTAACTCCATTAACTCCTTGCCCCATTAGTTCAGTAACAAAAAAACCAGTGTCAAGTTTGTCTAACATTACTTCAAGATTGTCATTGGGCAATGTAAGGGAGGAAAACATTCGAAGATTATGAGAACCGCCTGCATTTCCAGTGGTTTTCATCTTTAATCTTTTGGCACTATAACTTGATAAAAAATATTCGCGAACTTGACCGTCTTCAACTATATTCCTTTTTTTTACTTTTACACCTTCATCATCAAAGGGAGTCGAGCCAATACCACCCTTAATGAATGGATTCTCATGAATTTGAATATGAGGTGAAAAAATTAATTTGCCAATTGATTCATTTAAAAAAGACAGTTTTTTATACAACGCACTACCACTGACAGCTTGCACAAATGAACCCATAAGTGCTGAACTCAGAGGAGCGTCAAAAAGTATGGGGGCATTTCTTGTGGAAATTTTTTTTGAGCCTAGTCTTGATAACGCTCTTTTGGCGGCATAATAACCTACATCTTTAGGGTTAGAAAGTTTCAAAGGGTTTCTATCAGATGTGTACCAGAAATCTCTTTCCATTTCATTTTTATAGTGTGCTATTGGAGCTACCGAAAGAGCATGTCGAGTATGGGAATAGCCGCCTTGAAAACCTTTGGTATTCATCATATAGAAATGGGAGTGTGATGATGACAGTGAAGCACCATCACTATTCTTAATCTGCTGGCTAACTTCAAAAGAGGCATTTTCTGCGGTTAGTGCAATTTCAATGGCCTCTTCGGGACTGAGGTTCCATTGAAAAAAAAGAGGTAAATAATCTGGAGAAAATTCTAGGTCTTTTTTTTCAGGTAAACCTGAGAAAGGATCCTCTGCAGTGTATTTTGCTATATCAATTGCTTTCAAGACTGTATCACGAATTGCATTTTTTGAAAAATTTGAAGTTTGAGCATAACCTTTACGATGGCCATTAAAAACTGTAATAAGAGCATTTTTTTCTCGGGTTTTTTCAATTGTTTCAACATTTAATTTTCTGACCCCAACAGAAAAACCGTTGCTTTCAGAAATTTCAATATTGGCATCTCTTATTCCTTCGCTCTTCGCGATTTCAAGCATAAGTTCTGCTTTTTTGATTAGAGTTTCTTTTGAGATAAAAAAGATATTATCATTATTATTCATAAATATATTATAGACGGTAAAATGAGTGAAATAAGAGAAATAAAAATCGGTTTGGTTTCTATTAGTGACAGAGCAAGCAAAAAAGTTTACGAAGATCTTGGGTTACCAAATCTAAAAGATTGGTTATCAAAGGCAATTATAAGTCCGTGGCGTGCAATTGAAAAATTAGTTCCTGATGAAAAAGAATTAATTTCTAAAACTTTAATAAATCTTGTGGATGACTTGAATTGTGATTTGGTTTTAACTACAGGGGGAACAGGTCCTGCAAAAAGAGATGTAACTCCAGAGGCAACCCTTGCCGTGGGCGATAAAGAACTACCGGGATTTGGAGAGCAGATGAGGCAAGTTTCATTAAACTTTGTACCCACTGCTATTTTGTCTAGGCAAACAGCCGTAATTAGAAATAGTACTTTAATCATTAATTTGCCGGGTCAACCCAAAGCAATACGCGAAACTTTAGAGGGCCTCAGAGATTCTAGCGGGAGAAATGTAGTTAAAGGTATTTTTGCAGCTGTTCCTTATGGAATCGAACTAATAGGCGGACCCCTTCTCATGCTGAATGATGAGATTTGCAAAGCCTATAGACCCAAAAAAAAATAAGCATACAAATTTAGTCGCAAATAAACCTAGCTTAGGTTCTAATTGTTTTGTACATCTTCTCAGTTCTTCTGAGATGTCGGAAAATATTAGCTAAATGTTGGCGATTTTTCACTTCAATCGATGTTTTAAGAACGGTCAACTTTGAACCTTGGTTTGGTAATACAGAAATATCAACAATATTTCCCTCGGCTGTGGTGATCGCCGATGCAATAATTGCAAGTGTTCCTGGCGTATCCTCGACTTCTAGTCTGAGATTCGTTACGAATAACTTGTGAATCGGTTCACCCCATATCACATCTGTCCATCTACTCGGATCTTTTTGTTTTTGGCTTTTGGCTGTTTTGCAGGTTTTCCTATGAATTGATAAACCGGCTCCTCCCAGCATTTGTCCAAAAGCTGGATCCCCTGCAATAGCATGACAACAACTTGCGTATTGAACTGCGGTACCTTCAGATCCGTTAATAGTAATAGCGTCAGGAGATTGGGTAAGATGATCTATTGAAACTCTTAAAGCTTCGCGAGCATTTAATGACAAGTTGTTGACTTTGTCAAAAGCGGCAGAATGAGCAATAAGTCTTCTTGCAGCTACGTGTGCAAGAGTCCTTCCAAGGCCAATATCCTCAAGCAAACTATCCTTATCATTTGATTTGGTTTCTTTGAATAATTCATCCCAATTAAGTTGTGGATCATGCATGCCAAGACACCCTATAGACTTTAGGGCCTGGTCTAATAATCTATGACCAAAGGATAATGCTTTTTCTTTAGTCACATTTTTTAGAGTATGTCTGATACCTGCTCTGGCCTTTGCAGTTTTCACAAAACCTAACCAACCTGGATGTGGGGATGAATGTTTCGACTGAGAAATTATAACTACATCTCCATTTCTTAATTCAGTATCAAGAGCTTTTTGGTCACCGTTGATACTCGCTCCAGAGCAACGATTTCCAATGTCGGAGTGAACACAATAAGCAAAGTCTACTGGAGTTGATCCTCTGGGTAGTTCTCTAATTTCTCCTTGCGGAGTAAATACGTAGACCATATCCGGAAACAAATCAACTTTTAAATTATCGAGAAATTCAGAGGCTTCAGAAGATTGTTTTTGAAATGTAAGCAAAGATTGCATCCATTCATGTGCTTTTTGTTGAATAGGAGTAATTTCTTTTGAATGTTCCTTGTATATCCAGTGGGATGCGATACCTACTTCAGCTAATTTGTGCATTTTTTCGGTTCTAATTTGAAGTTCGAGTGGTGTCCCGTATGGGCCTATTACGACAGTGTGAATAGATTGATATCCATTAGATTTCGGTAACGCAACATAATCTTTAAATCTTCCTGGTAGGGGTTTGAATATTGCATGGATGGCGCCTAATGCAATATAGCACTCTGGAAAAGTCCTTACTAGAATTCTGAAACCATAGATATCTAAAACCTCAGCAAAACTTAAATTTTTCTCTTTCATTTTGAGGTAAATAGAGTAAAGACTTTTTTCACGACCGAAGACTTTTCCTTTAATACCAAAACTTGGTAATTTTTTTTGAATTTTTTTTTCGAGGTCATGAATAACTTCTTTCCTATTACCCCTTGATGTCAGCATTGCTTTGTGAAGAGTTTGATAGCGATAAGGAAATAAATTACAAAAACATAAGTCCTCTAATTGTCTGAATAACTCGTTAAATCCAAGCCTGTAGGCAATTGGAGCAAAAACTTCTAAGGTTTCTTTTGCAATTCTTTTTTTTTGAGTTTTTGACAAAGCTTCAAGAGTTCGCATGTTATGCAAACGATCTGCTAATTTGATTAAAATTACTCTCACATCAGCTGCCGTTGCGAGTAGCATTTTTCTAAAATTAGCAGCTGCAGCTTCCTCGTAATCTTTAAAAACAAGCTGATCAATTTTTGAGAGCCCATCTACTAATTCTGTAACAATCCCACCAAATTGACTTGAGATTTGCTTTAAACTGGTGTTAGTGTCTTCTACCGTGTCATGCAAAAGAGCTGCAATTAGTGCCTCCCCATCTAGTTGCCATCCAGCACAGATCTCTGCTACTGCTAATGGATGAGAGACATAAGGTTCGCCTGTTTTTCTGAACTGTCCAGTATGCGCGGTATAGCAAAAATTGTATGCTTTTTTTAAACCTGATCTATCGGATCTGGAAAGATAACTAGCCTTTTTCAAAAGGGTAGTTATAGAAACGACCGATGTTTCGGTCATTTAGTTTCTCACAAAGGAACCTTACGCAACATTTCTGTGCCGACATGACCGAGCGCAATTTCTCTCAAGGCTGTTACAGTTGGTTTATCTTTACTAATCATCTTTGGAGCTGTCCCGTGAGCTAGCTGGCGAGCACGGTATGTAGCACATAAAGCGAGATCAAATCTGTTAGGTATTTTGTCCAAACAATCCTCAATAGTGATTCGCGCCATCATCTATTCTCCATAAATGTTATATCTGTTAAAAATTATCTTTTCGATTTTGGCAACAGTTTCATCAAAATCCATATTTATTATAACATGTTGAAATTCTTTAGAGTGTTCTATATCACTTGTTGCAAGCGAAATTCTTTTTTTAATTATTTCATC
>NHCU01000006.1 GCA_002167365.1 Betaproteobacteria bacterium TMED41
TTCTTCTGACATTTCATCAGTATTTACCGTTTTGTTCGTATCTGCAAGATTTTCATAGTCCTGCTTCGTTAGGTTGTTTTTAGTGATATCTCTCACATCAAACCTCAATTGATGCTCTACAGCAAAGTCTTTAAGCTCTTTAAGGAATGCATACCATTCATCTCTACTGTCTTCGTCTATTTTGCTTACTAGATCTCTGTTGTAGTAAACTTTCATATTCTCGCCGTCTGCTAGACTGATACTTACTGAACCAAATGTGTCGGCATCTTCCTGAAATTCAAACTCAAAAAATACAGCATTGTTTGGATCGGCTGTTGCCGCCCCGTTTTCATCACCTAAACGTATGTTTGTAAACTGTGATCTTATTTTGTTGAATAAGTCTTGAGAGTTTTTTGGGTTCATATAGTGTATTTATTAACCTGTGAACGATCCAAATATAGGCATTGGAATTATTTCACTTGTCCTATCCGTCCATTTTTCGAATATTTTAGGGTCAAAATCAGCCAGTACTTTCATCATACGTGTCATTAGTAGACAAGCACTTACAAGATCGTCGTGTTGTCCCGGCTTTGCTTTATAACTTAATCCACTTGCAACAAAGTCCTTCATTTCTGAAATGAGAAGTTGTGAATTTATTTTCATTTTATCGTTTTCGACCAATTCTTTAAATTTTGTACAGGCATCAATTTTATGTTTAGCAGTCGTATTAAATCCTCTTCTAAACTTCCTTCTGTGTCCTTTTCTTATTGGTTCTGATAGGAACATACCTTGTATGTTTTCTTCTCCAATATCCATTACTCTCATTAAGGCCGCCTCACCTATTGTATTATTTTCCATGGAATAAAATATTTGTGGTGATGCAGTGGCATCTTTCTCCATTATCGCGTCGTGAATATGTTTGTTTATACCTTGTAAAATTCTCACTTGTTGATTCATTGGTGTTTGATTATGATGCCACTCGCCTATTTGTTCGAATGTGGGCAATTCAAAAACTTGTATTGCCGCGTAATCTCCACCTGTACCCATACTGGGATCTAGTGAAACCATGTAAGTGTGTCCTGGTGTTGGTCTTTTGTACCAACGAACCTGCCCTGTTGTTTCGACAGGAGCAACACCTTCCATGTCTGCAAGTGTTAAACTTGATATTAATGTTTCATCAAAAATTAAGAATTCACACTCGTGTTCCCTTCTAAATCTTTCCTCTCCTATTCTGGCACGTTCCGCATCGGCCCACGTCTCATCTCTGTCCGGGTGTTCTGACCAGTGTGCCTTCATGGCATAGAAACCATTTGTTCCTATCAGTTTATCGTTGCCATATTCGTCGAATCTTTTATTTGCTTCTTTCCAGATCATAGCAAACTGATCTTCGTCGGAGTTGGGTGTACTTGTTATCATGCACTTACCACCTGTACTCAATGTTGGTGATAGTGAAGTCCAAAACTCCTTGGCCTTCTCCGGTGGTTGCACGAACGCAAACTCATCGCAATATATTAACGTAAGTGACATACCCCGTCCTGTGTTCTCTGTTGTTGTGGTTGCCATTATCTTTGATCCATTATCAAACTCTATGCTGTTTCTGTTGTACTGTGTTACGCCTGCCTTGATCCAACTAGGTAACATCTCATAGGCATAACGCACCCTTGACATGATGTCTGATGCTCCAGCGTATTTGTGTGCGGCGATTAGTATCTGTGAATCCGGCCTAAACATAGCATACCATATTAGATATCCAGATGCACAGGTTGTTTTACCTGTCTGCCTTGGCAACATAGCAATAGAGAATCTGTGATCATTATAACTGTTAATCAGTCTCTCCTGATAAGGAAATGGTTGAAATCTCATTTCACCTTTTGTGGGGTGTTGTATCTTCATGAAAGTTCTCATAAAGAATAAAGGACCAGTCTTAGGGTCCATACACTTCTCAAGTTGTTCAACTTGCTCTTTGGTGTATTTGTGTTTCTTGTGCGCCTTCTTAATTTGGTCGCTATCTAGTGATACATACGCCATAGTGTAGTATTTAACGTTGTGGATCGGAGTAGAAAAGTATTACTTTGCTTCTTTATCTTTAACGGCTTTTTTCATTGGTTCTTTCTTATCGCCGTCTTTGTCCATATCCAAGAAGTCAGGTTTTGCTTTTTTGGCTTCTGTCTGATATGCTGATTTGAAACTTTCGTACTGAGTTCTTAAACTGTTTGCCAACTCTTCTTCGGTTATCTTGTCTTCTGCCGCCATTGGATTGTCGCCCGGAGAAACTCTAGGATAAGTTTTCTTCTGTCTATTCAATCCACCGGAATGTACATTTACCAAAGTATCTATGTCTGAAACTTTTTCATCTGGTTCGTTTGCAAAAGTTTCTTCTTTTTGATCATCTTCGGGATTTTTAATTAAGTCTCTCATTCTAGCCATGTCCATTGAACCTGTTGCATCGTCTTGATCCATTTCTGGTTCTGCATGTGGTTCATCTTTTGGTTCATCTGCACCGATCATTGCTGGATCGACTTGTTGTACACCTGCTAGTTTTAAAATCTGCATCATCATGGATGCTTCTTGTGGTGTGTCTGCTGAAATTTTAATATCTTCTTTAACAGTTTCTTTTTTCTCTTCTTTGCCTGCTTTTTTGTCATGGTATGCTTTTAGACCTGCTGGCATTTTACCTTCAGTTGCTTCTTCACCTTCGTCATCTTCCGAACCGTTGATTGCATCATAAAAACCTCTTAGACTTTCACCGTGTTTAGCCAAGAATTCTTTTCTAGACATTTTTTCTGCTTCACCATGTAGGTAATCTTTCATTCCACCTTCTGTGACTGCTTTTGGATTTGTTTTCTCAACATTCTCCACTGCGTCTTTAACCAACTCAGGTTTATTTTCTGCTATTTCTTTTAACTTTGTTAGTACGTCTATCATTTCCATAACTTATTTTCCTTTTGCTGGGTGTGGGTTGCCTTTTACAGGACCTTTGTGTGCCGCCTGTATTGGTGATGGTTTAGATTCCTCTTCTTTGCTTTGAATGTTCTCTTTTTCTTTTGGTGCGTCTTTGTTAACTTCCCTGTCTTTTAGCAATTCTTTTAACAAACTCATGTTTGCTTTTGTTGAATGGAAATCTTCTGCATTAACTTTTGGTGCATCTTTGTATTCGATGTCCTGTAGTTTGTTTGCGTATTCAGACTTTTGTGCAACCTGCATATCACTTTGATATTGCTCTGTTGGTTCACTTGGTTTTCTAACAACGATATGTGTTGCTGGAACTTTTAAAATGTCTGAAAGGTATTCTTTCATTACATTTGATGATGCTGGATAATTTGTTGTCACATCAAAGATTGTAACCTGCTCGTTGCTTAAGGCAGGAAAATCAAGTGGCAGTGTCATAATAGGTGTTTTCTTACCTGCTGACATGTTTGCAACTTCAAACTTGGCAAGTGCTGATTCTAACTTGTTTGAGAAGTCGTCTGCTAATTCGCCTGCAACCTTAATTTTGTAGTCATATGACTTTGTTGATTCCGTTAGGTAGTCTTTGAATGTGCTCATATGCAATATTTAGTCTTTTTTAAGTAGTTTCTTCATTAATTCGTTACGGTCAGATATCACATATCCGTCGCTTTCTTCTACAGGACCCCCGTCTTTATTGCCCTGATCTAATTTCTGCTTTTTAAGTTGCAATTCTATCATTTTGAGCTTCTTGTCTATCTTGCCGCTTTTAGCATCTATGGCATTTCTTAGGAAATTGCCTGCAACTTCAAATATACGTCCGGAGTATCTACTATCAACGTTCATGCCCAGATCCATTAAATTCTTGTAACTTTCTTCTGCTTCTATGGCCAGTTTGTCCAACTCCAGGTCTGACAGTTCTCCCAACCCTTTGACCTGTGGAAGTGCGGCCGCCACTTTATCAAATTCTCTGTAACTTTTCTCTAAATTTTTTTTAGTCTGTGGGTCCAGGTTGCTACCCGCAACACTTCCATTAGTAATCTCTTTATTTTTTTTGTCTTTTTCTTTCTTATCTACTTCTTTGAATGCTTCTTTCACATTTGGTAAATTGAGAATATCTTCTAATTTCTTTGTCATTGTGTTATTTACTTACGTTTGCCGTTGTGGAACAACTGTTCTTCTGACACTACCCTAAACTTGATCTTTCTCTGTTTTGCATATGCCGAAGCGGCCTCCCACTTGGCCATGTTAATAACAACCTGTTTCTTTTTGGCAATACTTTTGCCAGCAGATTCCATTGAAGTTTGACTCATGGGTTTGACCTCGACCATTTCTGCATGTTTCTTGCCGTTCTTGTCCTGATACACTATAAAAAAATCTGGAACGTATACTGTGTATTTGCCTGTGAATGGGTGCCTATATGGAATTTTAATACTTTCGCTGGCCCATTGATACACATTAGGATGTTCATCGCACAATCTCATGAAAGCGTGTTCCCAACTAGATCTATATGTTGGTGTTTTTAGTCCCACATACTTTTCTTGGTTTTTAGGAGAAAATTTTCCTCTTGCAAATCTAGGTAGCATTTATTCCTCCTACTATGTGTGTCCTAATTGTGCTTTTAGAACTATTCAATGCAGTGTGCCATTTGGTTGTATCAACTATGTAATAATTACCATTTGCCGGCAAGTGTTTTGCCTGTTTATCTTCTAGTATGAAACAATGTTTGTTGGTGACTATTGGTATGTGTATCCTCTTGGTATAATCAAAATGATACGTATAACATTCTCTTGGTTTTAAATTCATAATCCTAGTCCTAAACATTTTAAAATCTTTCATGATGGAATTGATGTACGGCATATCAAAAATAGGGAAAACAAAATCCGTTTCTTTATAATCTCCATCTATATGCCTTACTTTTCCAACACCTAGAAACGGATCGAGGTTGTCGTGTGTTCCTTGCAAAGCGAGTTGAGAAATATTAGGACCCATGTCAGGTAATATTTGCAGTTCTTTTTTAATACGTTCTAAATCTAAGGACATATCGGCAGACATTTATTAATCGCAGATATTTCTTTTTATAGTTTCGCTAGTTGTGAGTGTTTGTCTGACACCCAGCCTGCTCGATTTGTATCTGTTGGCATTTAAAATTATTGTAATTAATTCATTTAATAAAGCAGGGTCGGCTGTTGAAAGTTTATCCAATATCTCTTGCGGATGGATTTCATCTATTTTGGCCTGTGAAAGTATTGCATATGCAGTTGATTCTGCCGCCGTTCTAGAGAACCCTCTTTTAACAAAGAATGCTATGGTAGTATCATAATCGCCTGCGGCAAACTGATAGTCAGTTTCATAGTTTGACGTCATTAGTTTATCTATTGTTTCGTCCATCTCACTTGGTTCACCTGGTGGTAGGTTTGTGTAAAATTCTGCCATTATATTGTCGCCTTCTCGACTGATACCGATACTTCTTGTGTAGTTCTGTTTATCTTAATTGTTCCATTGGCAACTAATTTCCTAACGTCCGTAATTGCCTTGTTTCTGTAGACTCTTTTCACTGTGTCTGATGCCGCGGCATATTTTATATCTGATTCTGAAATTGTCAATCCACTCCTTGAACCGATATCTTTATAATATATCCCGGCGGCTATTTCGTCTTTTATTGCAGTGTCGTTGTTGATAAGATTCGCTGTTTCTTCTGCTGTCAGGTAGTTGACTGTGTCTATTTTTGAATTAGATATCACAGTGTTGTTTTTACTATCGTTTGAGTTTTTAGCCACTGCAACTAGTGCCGCTCCTGCCACCGCCGCTCCCACTGTAAAATTTCCCACAGGATTAGTGATTGATCCTGCCTGTTTTCCTATATTCTTAATTCCTTCTTTTGCAATACCTCTCAACTCTTCTTTCACACCGGCCTTTTTCATTCTTTTTGCGTTGTTGTAGGTATTGGAAGCACCTAGGATTGCTCCTAATATGTTTCCTTGTTGTACATTTCTTATCACAGAACCGACCCCATCTATTATACCACCAGGACCAAATATGCTTTGTGTGCCTCTACCTAACACCGTAAGTGGTGATGGCGATTTGTCGTAGTGTATTGTGGCGAACCCAGGTACATTATTCTTGTTTACTATACCTGATTTGTATATAACAGTTTCATACAATATTTGCATTGTATTCTGTAACACACCAGTGCCATCCGCCGCGTCGAGGTTGTCGTGTGAGAACGAACCAATAACAGGATTGACCAGAGTCATTGATGTGAATCTCTGCTTATGTAGAACAAAAATTTCAATTCCTCTTAGGTACGGTTTTTTTCTTTTCTTGGGTGTGTCGAGACCAAACTTTGTTGTCTGCCTGATGTCACCGAAGTCGTACAGGTCGTCCTTAGTATTACTAATTTGTTGATCTGAATTCATTGCCACAGGGTCTGCTATGTGGTACTCGTAGTATTTCTTCCAGAAAGCATTCACGGTATCTGCGTGGTCGTCATGGAATGCGATGTTCACGGGCTCATATGCTATACGTGTTGCCGCATAAAACTTTTTGTTGTACTGAATTTTCTCTTCTACGCTCATGTTATACTTTGGTAGTTCACATGATTTAACCAACATGTTGAGCTCGTATCTCTCGTTGGGATTGAAACCACCATAAAACAGAGTTTCATCTGTGTTGAACACCACGTGGAAAAGGAATTTCTGTTTTGGCATCAACTTGAAATTGTCATCTAGATACAATCTCGAAGCATGTCTATAGTCTTTCATTCCTGGAAGACCGTTTGAGAATCCTTTTAAAAAATTGTTAATGCTCGGCATATGGGTATTTATGGCCACAAAAAAAGCGCCTATAAAGACGCTTTTTTGTTTATAATTGCTAACTTAATTCTTATTAACCACCAGTACTTAATGTACCGATTGTTCTTGCAACTGCTGTACCAATTCCTGTTCCTGTTGGAGTTTGGATTGCGTTGTCGTATCTGACCTGCAAAGTGATAGTTGCTGGTTCTGAAACGTTGTATGCTAGTGAGTTGTAGTTCACGTTTTCAATGTAAGCACCGTATAGTTCCCATGTTTCTAATACATTTGGTGCACTAGAACCGTTACCACCGTCTAACATCTCAATTCTGCCTGTGAATTTGTAATCAATACCTGATGCCGCTGATGATTGTTCAAAGAAATCAAACTGTTTCTGGATCTGTTCACCAACCAATTTACTTACTGAGTTGTTAACGTCATCTCTCAAGTTGATAGTGATCGCTTCCCAAGTGTGTTTACCTGCAACATAAACTTTTGAGTTGTACACATCAAGTGTTACTGTGTCAAAAGATAATTGTGGTCTTGTTATATCCATCACTTGTTTTGTTAGTTCTGATCTTGGTGTTGATACTCCAAAATTCTCCAGGATTGCTCTAAAACGATATTGCAGTTTTGGCATCAACAAGCCTTGTGATGCTGAACTTTGATCGTTTGCTAAAGGTACTGTAAATTTTGATAATGTTGATATTGCCATCTGTTTCTCCTATTTATTCCAAAATTAGTTCCCTAATTGTGCAATTTCTCCTGTGTTTTTTATTCTTAACGGTATGTAAATGAATTCAACTGATTTGATCGGTTCAATTGCTATATCCACATACAATTCATTTCTGTCAATCCTTGTAGGTGTGTTGTTTGTGTCATCACAAACTACTAGGAAGTCATATAACGCTCTCTGTCCAACAA
>NHCU01000007.1 GCA_002167365.1 Betaproteobacteria bacterium TMED41
AAAGACGTACACAAACAAAATTTTATTTTTTATGCCTTTCCGTTTCGTTGTTAGCCATTTTTTTTAACTCCTCCTTGTTTTCCAGAGAGAGATCTAATTTGTCTTCAGAGTTTTATGCTGGTCTTTCTATGGGTGTACTAAAAGTTTTGGCTCCCGCCGATGGAAGATTATATTCAGGTTCTGGTGTTATTATTGGCCCGGGCGAAGTTTTAACGAATTGTCATGTGATTAGAAAAAGTAACAGGATTTCTGTTATGAAGGGTGCTTTGAGCTTCCATGTGACAAGTTTTAAGAAAAACATACATAGGGACCTGTGCCTACTTGAGGCACCAACATTAAATTTCCCAGCTGTAAATCTAAGAAAACCATCTGAAATGATTATTGGTGACATGGTTTATTTCTATGGATACCCAGGAGGTGCTGATGCCTTTTTTACCGAAGGTAGGATAAGTGCTTTGCACCCAATGGAGAATAGTTTTGTAGTTAAAACAACTGCTGGTTTTTCTTCCGGAGGAAGCGGAGGTGGTTTATTTGATGGAAAAGGGAATTTAATAGGCATAACAACTTTTTTTTCAGCTGGACATTCAGGCGGATATTACGCTTTGCCCAGTGATTGGATAATAGATTTACGCCAATCAAAAAAATTTAAAGTCAACACTATTCAAGGTTTAACTTTTTGGGAAAAAGACTTGAGCGAACAACCAAATTTTTTGAAGTTCACGAAATATATTTCTGAACAAAATTGGAAAAGTGCTTTCGAATTTTCATCACAATGGAGAGTATTGGAGCCATCAAATTATGATGCTCTTCTCGCTTATGGTAGGTCGCTAATTCATTATGAGCGAAAGGCGGAAGCTATAGAGATACTAGAAAAAGCAAGCATTCTTGCACCCCGTAACGCAAATATTTTATTTGCTCTTGAGCAAGCATTAACTGGATCTGAGAGCAGTGAAAAGTTGTTGCATGTGTCCAAAACTTTGAAAAAAATCGATCCTGATGGAGTTGCTTCTGGCAAATGTAACATGGCCTGTTGAATTGCAGTATTTAAAGTTTTAGGATTTTTAATATGGGTCTTGAAATAGTTTTGCAGAGAGTATCAAAAAGTTTTGGTGCTAATGAATTTTCAGTTCATGACTTGAACTTAAAAATAGATAGTGGGGAAATGGTTGCCTTGATAGGCGATTCGGGAAGTGGAAAAACAACTTTACTTAACATTATCGCAGGTATAGACCGTCCTGATTCAGGGAAGGTTTTTGTCGGTGGAAAAAATTTTGATGCAATGACTCAAGAAGCTATTACTAAATTTAGGCGTTTTAATTTAGGGTTTGTATTTCAGTCATTTCGCTTGATACCTCATCTAAACGTTCACCAGAATATATCCTTTCCTTGTTTGCTAGTAAACATGGACCTGAACACCATGGAGTTAAAAGTAGAAAAATACTTAGATCAAATTGGTCTAAAAGGTAAGAGTGAGTTGTTTCCTGATCAATTGTCTGGTGGCGAACAACAAAGAGTTGCTATTGCCAGAGCTCTAATTCATGAGCCTAAACTTATTTTAGCCGATGAACCAACTGGTAATCTCGACTCTACAAACACAGATAAAATTTTAAATTTGTTGATAGATCAATGTAATGCTTCTGGCACAACTTTGATAATAGTGACTCATTCAGATCAGGTCTCAAAAAAAATGTCAAAAAGAATGTTACTAAACTCAAAAGGGTTAATGAAATTAAATTCTTGTATGGATCCCAATGACTCAACTATTTGAGATTATTCATAATAGAAAGAATCATTTCGTTTTTTTTTTACTCTGGTTTGTCAAGGGAACATTTAAGACTCAGTCAACAAAATGGACAATTGTTGCATTAACAATTTCATTGGGTGTGAGTCTTGCAGTGGCAATTAACATTGTAAACAAATCAGCCATAACAGAATTCAATCATTCTACTAACATTTTAAGAGGGGACGCTAGTTTTCAAATAAAAGGGAAGACAGGTTTTTTTAATGAATTAATTTTCGAAGAATTTTTAAATCTTAAAAAGGAGTTTGGTGTTCTAGAAATCAGTCCCGTCTTGGAATTAACACTCAAGACAAAAGATAACCAGACTTTAAATGTTTTAGGAGTGGATTTCTTAAGAGTGGCCAATGCTACACCAGTTTTTCTGGCAATACCAGAGGAACGCAAAAAACAACTTACTTCTCCGAACACCGACTATGAAAGCAATCGCCTATCTATTTTTGGTGAAAAATCAATTTTTTTATCTCCAATTGCACAAAAGAAATTAAACGTTTCGGTCGGAGACTCCATTCCTTTTTTTTATGCGGGGAAACAGATTTTTTTTACTGTAGCTGGCAGCCTTTCGAATGAGGTTGGGGATAATTTGGTCGTAATGGATATTGCTTCATTTCAATCCGCTTTTAATATTTATGGAAAAATTAGTAGGTTAGATTTTAAAGTTTTAGATGTTAAGAATTTTGAACAATCTAAACTCTTAATAAATAAATATATAAATAAAAAAGAGTTGAATCATAAACTTGAAATTGTTGATTTAACTAGTTCTCAAAAAAAAAATAATAGTTTATCCAGAGCTTATTATGTAAATCTGTCAATCCTTGCCTTAGTAGCGCTATTTACTGGTATGTTTCTAGTTTACTCTGTTCTTAGTTTGTCAGTTCAGCAACAAAACAGTCAATTTGCTTTATTGAGAACTGTGGGGTTGACTAAAAAAGAGTTGATCACAATTGTCGTTTTTATGGGTTTGGTACTGTCTTTACTTGGAAGTACTCTTGGAATATTTTTTGGCATAGTAATTTCAAAGCTTTTATTATTTACTTTAAATGCTAATCTTGGCGCAAACCTGATTTTTCAGGACGCATCAAAACTTCATATAAATTGGTTTACTCTGGTTGGCTATTGGATGCTTGGATTGTCTACTGGAGTTTTTGCCAGTGTAATTCCAGCAATTAAAATATCCGCAGTCTCGCCAAAATATATTTTTACTACTGCAGAAAGAAAAAAATATACTTTCATAAATTTTTCTCCATTTACTTTTTTCTTACTATTGGGATTGGCTTTTTCATTGTTGTTTCTTCCAGCCTATAAGGAGGTTCCATTAGCAAGCTATATTAGTATTGCTTTGATTCTTTTTGCGTTTATTGGAATTATTCCAAAGATTACTTTGGTTTTTCTTAGATTTTTCAAAATCTTTTTTTTAAACTTTTCTTTAAAAAAAAGCTGGTTTTGGTTGGGCCTCAATAGATTGATTAACACTAGCGGAGAGTCTGGACCAATTATCTCTTCAATTGTTGTTAGTTTTGCTTTGACAATTGCAATCCTAATAATGGTCACAAGTTTTAGGGACTCTGTAATTAGCTGGTTAGATAAATTATTGGTTGCTGATTTGTATGGAAACGTAAAAGAGATTTCAGGATATTCAAACATTGATAAAAAGACACAAGAAAAACTTCAAAATATAAAAGGCATAAGAAAATTTGAATTGTCCAAAAGTTTCCCGATCTCACTAGATGCATCAAAAGCAAATATAAAAATGATCATTCGTCAGTTATCACATTCAAATCCTGAATCTAAACTGTTTCTAATTGGGGAAAGGTTGTCAACTGATAGAGTCAATAAACATATATCTGAAGCAAATGAAAAAATTATTATTTATTCATCTGAGAGTATGAAACAATTGTATGGACATAAGTTAGGAGAAGTTTTTACACTTCCTTTTCCGCATGAAAAGTTTTCTGAGGTAGTAGTGGCAGGGTTTTATAGAGATTACTCTAATCAGCATGGAAGCGTGGTAGTTAAGAGCTCAGATTATACGGATATAACAGGCAAAAGTGATTTAAATAATTTGGCTATATGGTTAGAGAAAAATTTTGAAGCTCAACAGATTGTTGAATCTATTAAAAGTCTTGGTGGCGCGATGGAAGAAATGGAATTTAGAAGTTCTACAAAAATCCGTGAGATATCGTTAAAGATTTTTGATCAAACTTTTTATGTGGCGTATCTGTTGGGTTTTATAGCACTTTTTATTTCAATTTTCTCAATTTTTTGTACCTATATTAGTCAAGCTAAAGTTCGAAAAAAAGAGTTTTCTCTTCTCTTTTGTCTGGGAGTGTCAGGGGAGAATATTGTCAAGCAAGTAAATTTTGAAAGTTTTTTACTTTGTTTCTTGGGGGTTTTTTGGGGCATGAGTGCTGGTGTCTTTATTAGTTTTATATTAATTTATGTAGTTAATCCTCAATCATTTAATTGGACGTTAAATTTTACTTTTCCCATTACATATATTTTCTTATTGGGGTTTTTTCTGATTGCCGCAGGAGTAAATTTTTCTAAAATGGCTATAAACAATGAACTTAAAAAATTCGACCAAATATGAATCCGAAACAGGAGCATAACTCGTTTGGTTGAGAGAAGGTATTTTTTATCATTAGCAACCAAATCAAGTGTTGTTGCTTTTCCTTGTTTTGCCATTGCGGAAAACTTTTTATCAACAAAATCCAAAAAAATAAATAAAGGCAAATTAGTCTCTTCAAAAGATGAACTTACTTTTCCAAGAGATTTTGGGGCTCATTTGCTTTACGGAATTGAGTGGTGGTATGTAACAGGTTGGCTGAATGATAGAGTCGATGAGGAGTTAGCATTTCAATTAACCTTTTTTAGGAGAAAGACATTTATTGGCGAAAACAATATAAGTCGTTTTTCCCCAAAGCACTTGATTTTTGCGCACGCTACTATTATTTCAAAGAGACTTGGGGTTTTAAAAAGTGCTCAGCGAGCAGGACGTTTAGGTTCTGGTTTGGTTAAGTGTTCTTCATTAGATACAGATATCCAGTTTGAAGATTGGTTTATGAAAAGAGATTTAACCAGTGATTCTTATAAAATTGGTGTTCAAGGAAATGATTTTTCATTTAGACTCAGACTTCAACCTCAGGCCAAATTAAAGAACCTCATTTTAAGAGGTAAAAATGGTTTGTCCAGAAAAGGGCCTGACGATAAACAAGCCAGTTGGTATTACAGTAGACCGAATATTGTTACAAATGGCAAAGTGGTGGTTAATAAAAAAACTTTGCATATGCAGGGATTGTCTTGGTTGGATCATGAGTGGTCGAGTGAATTCTTGCATCCTGAAGCGATAGGCTGGGATTGGATTGGTGTTAATTTAGCTGATGGTGGAAGTTTAATGGCATTCAAGATTCGAAGAGCTGATGAATCTATTATATGGAGTGATTTTTCCATGTTGGATGCAAAAGGCGACAATCACCCTTTGATAAATAAAAATAAATTGGAAAACATAGCACAAACTGTGAGATGGATGACATTAGGAGAGTGGTCATCACCAGTTTCTTTTGCCAAGTATCCTATTTTTCAAAAAATTCTCTTTGGTGATAATGTCTTAAAAATTACACCCTTTATAAATAATCAAGAAATTGATGCGAGAAGAACTACTGGGGGTTTTTACTGGGAAGGGGCAGTGGAGCTGGATATCAATGGAAAATTTTTTGGCAAAGGTTTTTTGGAATTAACTGGGTATTCGAGCCCCTTACTTTTAGGATAATTTTTTTTGGTTATAATTAATTATGAAATCAAATATATTTAACGACAGTAGCTATTTTTGTGAAGTAGAGGCTGAACCTTCTTACTTAGAAAATCACTCTTCACCGGAAGCTGACCAGTATGTTTTTGCATACACAATAAGGATTTTGAATACCGGTGAACACACGTTCAAGTTAGTCAGTAGACACTGGGAAATTGTTGATGCTAATGGAGAAATTCAAGAGGTTCGGGGTGATGGAGTTGTTGGTCAACAACCTGTCTTAGAGCCCGGTGAGGGGTTCGAGTACACAAGTAGCGCAATTATTGCAACTCCTGTTGGAACCATGAAGGGTAAGTACCAGATGGTTGCTGAAGACGGTACTCCTTTTGATGCTGAGATTCCTGAGTTTCACCTTCAAATACCTAGAACACTTCACTAAACTTTGAAATAAATTAGCCCTTTTCTTAAATATACAATTGCCTATTGCTAATAGGCTTTGACTTTTGGAAAAAAAATCCAAAAGAATTTTAATGTTTCACACTAAAACTTACCTTTTTATTACTTAATGCTTTAACCTGAAAGAATGCTTCGATTTTTGTTAAAAAATTTCTGTTTCACCGTTTTTTGAATAATTGGTGTAATCAAGTCCAGTTATTTGAGTTGTAAAAAAAGTAAATTTAATGAAAAATCTAAATAATCTTTGACTTGAAAGTATATTTATCAGTTAGATGATTATTCCATTATTTCCACTTGAGTCGGGTCTTTTTCCTGACGGACTTATATCTCTTAGAATATTTGAGGTCAGGTATTTGGATATGGTTAAAAAAAGTATTGATAACAAAAGTCCATTTGGTTTGGTTATGCTAAAAAGTGGTAGCGAAATAAGAAAACCTGGCATAACAGAGGAGCTGATGCCGGTTGGTACAATTGCAGAAATTATAGAAATAAATAATTTACAACCCGCCTTAATTTTAATTAGATGTTTGGGAAAAAATCGATTTCGATTACTTCGACAAGAGAGAGTCAAATATGGTTTATGGCAAGGGGAAATAGAATTAATAGAGAATGATGAACTAAGACAGGTACCGCCTTCACTTCAGCCAGTCTCTGATTCTTTAGGAAAACTTATCGCATCAATGGAACAAAATGGACTTACAGAAAATAAAATGCCAATACTCCCTCCATTTCGTTTACAGGAGAGTGGTTGGGTTTCTAATAGGTGGGCTGAGTTGCTATCTGTAAACACAAATACTAGGCAACAGCTATTAGCCGAAATGTGTCCTGTTAGCCGTTTAAAGAATGTCTCAAAGTTTTTATCAAGTTTTGTGGGAAAAAACAAATGTTGACTTTTGAATTTTTAAGCTTGGAAAAATTAGTTAATGTAATTATCATGATTTCATTCATTGAAATTATTGTTTTGTGTTTTTTTTTAAAAAACATCGATAAAATTTTAAAGCAACAATTTTTTTTTTAAATATCTTCGCTGGGGTTTTTTTGCTACTTGCGTTTAGTTTTGCATTGAGTGAAACGCCATATATCTATTCGGTTTCATGTTTGTTTTTTTCTGGGTTATGTCATTTCAGATGTTTAATTAATTTTTTAAAGGAAGTGAAAAATAAGAATGAGTAATTTTTTTTATGACTAAATCCTTTCCATTTTCCGCAATAGTTGGACAGGATGAGATGACATTAGCTTTAGTACTTGTTGCAATTGATCCCTCAATAGGCGGAGTTTTAGTATTGGGTGACAGGGGGACTGGCAAATCCACAGCAGTAAGAGCTCTTGCAAATATTCTTCCTCCTTTAAAAGTTGTAAAAAACTGTATTTATCATTGTGATCCTGATTCAAATTTTACGTCAGGACTTTGTGAAAGTTGCAAAAACTCTACAACTAAAAATAACTTACTCAGACGAAAAGCCTTAAGGAGTGATTTAATCCCAGTTCCCGTTGTAGATCTTCCACTGGGTGTTACTGAGGACAGAATTGTAGGATCTCTTGATATGCAAAGTGCTTTAACCGAAGGAGTTAAAAAATTTGAACCGGGTCTCTTAGCGGAGGCTAACAGAGGTTTCCTGTATATCGACGAGGTCAATTTGCTCGAAGACCACTTAGTTGATCTGCTAATAGATGTGGCTGCATCAAAAGAAAATATTGTGGAAAGAGAAGGTTTAAGTTTGACCCACCCTGCTCATTTTGTTCTTGTTGGAAGCGGGAACCCCGAAGAAGGGGATTTGAGGCCGCAATTGCTCGATAGATTTGGTTTTTCAGTTGAAGTCTCAACACCAACTGATCTTAATGAGAGGATGGAAGTTATTAAGAGAAGGCAAGCATTTGATTTAGATTACACATCTTTTGTTTCTGTGTGGAGTGAATCAGATCAAAAACTTAGAAAAAAAATTGGACTGGCGAAAAAAAGATTATCGAAAGTTGTAATACCGGATGATGTTCTAAAGATCATGGCAGAGTTGTGTATTTTCCTTAAAACAGATGGTTTAAGAGGAGAATTAACTCTATCTCGTGCATCATGTGCTCTTGCCGCTTTTGAAAGAAGTTCGAAAGTAAAAAAATCCCATTTGAAACAACTTGCCAAAATTTGTTTAAGGCATAGGCTGCGAAGAAATCCTTTAGATGACACAAGTTCAACTGCAAGAGTTGAAAAGGGAATTTCTAAAATCTTGGGTGCTTAGTCTTTTGATAAACACTGATGAAGAAATAGAAACTGCTGCAATTTTGTTTTCAATCGCCCCATGGTTGTTAGGAGGAGTCTGCGTAAAAACTCATGACTCTGTTTTAGGAAACGCTTGGCTTATTTTTTTAAAAAAACTTTTGCCAGTATCATTTCCAGCTTTACAAAAAATTCCTTTTAATGTTCAACTGGATGCATTAGTAGGAGGTATAGATATTAGTAGCTCTATTTCAAAAGGTTATTTGATAGAAAAAAGAGGAGTCTTTAATCAGAAGAAAAAAAATTTTTTTGTCATTAAAAAAGCGAATCAAATTACTGATGAAATTATAAGTTGTTTGTGTAATGAAATTGATTCTAATATTAACAATAACGAACTTTTTGCATTTCAAAATTCCTCTTTTATTGTTTTTGATGAATTATCCTCTAACTGCGGTGACGAAGAGGAACGAGGTATTCGTGATTCTCTAATCGATCGTTTTTGTATATTACTCAATTTTCCAATATATAGTTCAAAAAATGAATATGATTGGAAATTCATACCCCCGGAAAAAAATAAATTAAAGGGGGCAAGGGCACGACTACCGTTTGTTAAATTGAGTGAAGATAATCTAAAAGCTCTTACAGCTACAAGCTTAGCATTTGGAATTAAAAGTCTCCGTCCTTTAATTTTTGCAACCAATCTCTTGAAAGTCATTTCTGCATATGAGGGAAGATTAACTCCTAACAATGATGATGTTAAACTCGCAATCAAGTTTGTGCTCCTGCCTCGTGCAATACAATTCCCAGCGAAGACTAATGATGATCAAGCCGCAGCAAACAATGAGATTGATAATGAAACTGAAGATGATCAAGCTGCAGCAAACAATGAGATTGATAATGAAACTGAAGATGAGAGCTCGAATGTAACTGATGAAAAAAATCTTACTCAATATGAAGATAAAACCCAAGAACAGGATTTTTTAAACCAGCAGGATGACGCATTCCAAGAGAAAAAGGAAAAAGAAATGACTAATTCAGCCGTTTTTGACAATAGTAATGAAAAAATTATCGACTCTGCTGAAACTAAAATATCTTCTGATCTTTTGAATGAATTATCAAAAAGAGAAATCAATTTTCTTTCCCAAAATAAAAAAGTAGGTGGAAAAACAGGCGCAGAAGTGCAGAAAAAAATTGGTACAGGCCGTTTTTTTGGGTCAACCAAGGGGAAACCCAGTTCAAAGATTAGGCTGAATTTACTAGATACAATTAAGGCATCCATACCATATCAAAAAATAAGAGCAAGAAAAATTTGTAGCCAAAAAAAACTATTAATTAGTGTTCAGCCCGAGGACTTTAGGGTTTACAAGAGAAAAAGTCGTAGACTCATAACCACAATTTTTTTAGTTGATGCTTCAGGCTCATCTGCGACAAATCGTTTAGGTGAAGCCAAAGGTGCGGTAGAGTTATTATTGTCTGAGTGCTATGTCAGACGTGATAAAGTAGCCGTTATCAATTTCAGAAAAACACACAGTGAATTAGTTTTACCACCAACAAGGTCTTTGGTAAGAGCAAAAAAAACTCTTGCAGGTTTACCTGGGGGGGGTGGAACTCCACTTGCTACCGCGTTAGATGATTGCAAAGTTTTAGTTGAAAACTTATTATCGGAAAATCAAACCCCTGTCTTGGTTTTGCTTACGGACGGAGGGGCAAATGTATGCAGAGACGGAAGAGGCGGAAGGGAGAAAGCTCATGCAGAGGCCTTAAGTAGTTCACAGGGTATAAAAAATCTTGGGATAAATAGTATTTTTATTGATACGAGCGTAGTTTCAAACCAAAAGTCCATGGCAATTGCAGCATCAATGGGTGCTAAATACTATCCTTTGCCCAAAGCCAGCTCATCAAAAATTATTGAAAAAATTATGATTGAATAAAAATATTTAAAATTTGTTTAGAAATTTTTTTTGGATATGTTTCATGCATTAAATGGCCACCTGGGTTTTCGATAATTTTTGAACTGGGAAAATACTTGTAAATTATTTTTTTTAGCGGATTTATTTGAATCCAAGGGTCATCTTTGCCCAATATAAATGTTGAGTTATTTTTAAAATACCTAGATTTGTTTAGAAGTTCTGACAAATCAGTTGAAGCCATAAACTGGATTGCGCCTTTTAAATGTCTGTTACTTGAAAAAATCCGTTTGTATAGTTTTTTTTGCTGTGGATTTAATTCTGAGCCTGTTGAAGCAAGTAAATTTTCTACCATTGTAGTGTTTTTTGTAACAATCGATAATATTGAGGTAAATCCGTTAGAGGTTGCTATAGGACTAAGCCAACTATTTAAGAGCATGTTATATGAAAAGGGAGGTGGTATTAATGAGGGGTTTATACCTATCAGCTGGTTTATTTGCTGGAGATTACTTTGAATGCATAGTTCAATTCCTATAGCAGCACCAGCCGAATGGCCCACAACCAAGTCAATTGATTGGATTTCTAAAATTCTTAGCAGTTTCCTTAATAAAAATGCAATTTTAGTTAGAGAATAATCGTTCTCGAAGTTGTCTTGGGTAAACCCGTGGCCAGGCAAGTCAATTAAAATTATATTTGCTTTTGAATGAAGATTTTTGACAATCTCATTCCATGAGTGAACTCCACCGCCTGTACCGTGAATTAACATAAACAAAGGGCGCTTTTTTTTGTCTTCTTTTATGAAAATTTGCACATGCCACAATATATTTTCGACAAGAACCATCCTGCTATTTTCTCTGTGCGGCCAATCATTTGGAACTTGGCTGTCTTTAGGAATATAAGTATTTTTATTGCTAATCATCAAACTGTTAATTTATAAATAATTTGTGTCATTAGTAAATATTGATGTACATTGAGTAATGTCAATTATAATTGACAATATGTTTAATTTTATTTTTGAGTGTTTATAAGTTAGTGTTTGGAGGGAAATATGAATACTGAGTCGCTTTTAGAATCATATCTTTATAAAAGTATTAGACTGTGTGAGAGTAAAACTTCTCCCCCACGTTTAATTTCTGCTATTCATCATGCAGTTTTCCCAGGCGGTGCCCGAATACGGCCGAGATTGTCATTAGCTGTCTCAGAGGCTTGCGAAAATGATGAACTGGATTTTGCTTTAGCTGTGGCTTGTAGTGTCGAATTTTTACATTGTGCTTCACTGGTGCACGATGACTTACCTTGTTTTGATAATGCTGATTTTAGGCGCGGCAAACCTTCAGTTCACAAAGCTTTCGATGAGAGAATTGCAGTCCTAACTGGAGATGCTCTGATTGTTTTGGCCTACAAAGTGGTTGCTGCTTCGCCACTCAAAGATAAAAGTCGTTTGTCTAAGGTGCTTGAGTGTATTTCTGACGGAGTTGGTGCGCCAGAGGGAATTGTTGCTGGCCAAGCTTGGGAATGTGAGTCGAAAGCTTCTTTACGTCAATATCAAAAAGCAAAAACAGGTGCATTATTTTCAGCAGCCACGCTTTCTGGAGCTTTGGCTTCTGGAGATTCCTCGAATGATTGGGGGTTTCTCGGTGAGGTTTTAGGAGAAGCCTATCAAGTCGCTGATGATATAAGAGATGTAATTGCAAATCCAACGGAGTTGGGAAAGCCGACTGGTCAAGATGAAAGCCTGGGTAGAATGAGTTCTGCTAAAGAGTTGGGTTTGTCTGGAGCGGTTAATTATTTTGACGATTTAATCAACAAAGCTGTTTTAGCCGTGCCAATCTGTAAAGGTGCGGGCAGATTAAGAAAGCTGGTTCGAGCGGAGGCACAAAGATTGGTTCCAAAAAAAGGACCTATGCGAGTGTTAAGGGCCATTAAAACTCCCAATAAAGTTGATTTACCAAACTAAGCTTATTCTTTAGATAATTACTGTGATTGGGTTTAACCGTTCTGGATTTAGTAAAATTCGGGATCAATTTCTTTTAAATGATCGGCTAAGAAAATTTATAGAGAATTCAGTTTTTTTTAAGCCTTTTGTTAGGGCACAGGCTGAAGAAATATTTGATTTGGTTTCTGGTTTTGTTTATTCTCAAATTCTTTTTGCTTGTGTTTCACTTAATTTGTTCGAAAAATTAAAAAGTGGACCAATCAATATAAAAGAATTATCTGTAAGTTGTGAAATTGATTTTCCAGAAATGCTTAGGTTAGTTGAGGGCGCATCAGCTTTAGGATTGCTTGAAAAAAGAGAAGACGAATCAGTAGGCTTGGGTTTTAAAGGGATTGTTATTTTGACCAAACCCTCAATTTCTGGATTAGTTAAACATCATTCAACTTTTTACAGGGACTTAATAGACCCTATAAGTATTCTTCAAAGGAAAAAAAAAATTACTTCATTGGGTAGTTTTTGGCCATATGCATTAGATAAAAAAGATATATCCTCAATATCATATGAAGCAGCGAAAAACTATAGCGATGTTATGTCTATTTCACAACCTCTGGTATCCGAACAAATTCGTTCATCATACGACTTTAACAAACACCAAAAAATTTTAGATTTGGGTGGAGGCCAAGCTACCTTTTTAATACAGCTTGCTAAAGATCATCCAAAACTGAAAATGGCAGTTTTTGATTTGCCTCAAGTTTCAGAAATGGCTGAAGAAAAAATTCTTGAAGCAGGTTTACAAGACCAAATTGATGTTCATAAGGGTAGTTTTCTTAATGATCGGATTCCAATTGGTTATGATTTGATAACTTTAATCAGAGTTTTATACGATCATTCAGATGACAACGTGAGTAATATTCTTCATTCCGTGAAAAAAGCATTACCGAGAAACGGAACTCTTTTGATAGCTGAACCCATGTCAGGTAAACCAGGCACAGAGAAAATGAGCGATGCTTATTTTGGAATGTATCTTTTGGCTATGGGGAAGGGCGTTCCCAGAAGTCACAAAAAAATTTTTCATCTTTTAAGAAAGTCTGGTTTTTCTTACATTAAGTCTTTAAGTGTGACACTTCCGATTCAAACCGGTTTGATAATTGCAAAACATTAAATTTTATAAGCACCGCAACATATAAACAGATTGACATAATTGATGGAAAGAGTAGTGTTGTAACTGTAATAAATATCTGACACTTTTAATTGACAACTTTAATTTACAGTTTTATGGTTACAACATGGAATTAAATTTAAATCAAAACGCTTTTTTGTCTGAAGCTGTGGTCCTTGAAAGGCCCAATAAATTGAGTTTAAAAACTCTTCAAATGGAAGAATTTAAATCGGACGAAGTTTTGGTTAGTGTCGAACATAGTGGAATTAGCACCGGAACCGAAAGGTTGCTTTATGAGGGCCGCATGCCTGATTTTCCTGGTATGGGCTATCCTCTAGTTCCAGGTTATGAGTCTATTGGCACAGTGGAAAAAAGTGGATCGGAATCCGATTTACTGCCTGGTGAAAAAGTCTTTATTCCTGGAGCCAGATGTTTTGGAGAATTTAAGTCGTTATTTGGGGGGACAGCCTCTAAATTAGTAGTTTCTTGCAAAAGAGTTTGTAAGGTTCCCGGAGATACAAATGAAGAGGGTACTTTATTGGCGCTTGCCGCAACAGCACAGCATATTTTTTCTAATAGTACTGAATACAAACCAGATATTATTGTTGGCCACGGAGCTTTAGGTAGATTGATTGCAAAACTTGCCGTTCTCAATGGTGCAAAACCAATTGTTGTGGAAGCCAATAAAGAAAGAAGAATAGGTAATTTTGGTTATGAAGTAATTGCTCCTACCGAATCGAAAAATTTAATTGGTGATTATGTAGTTGATGCTAGTGGTGATTCAAACCAATTAAATAATTTGATCAAATTTCTTAAACCTAATGGAGAAATTGTTCTAGCTGGCTTCTATGACAAACCGTTATCTTTTGATTTTGCTCCTGCATTTTTACGAGAGGCAAAAATTAGAGTCTCTGCGCAATGGACCCCAAACGATTTAAAAGAGGTTTGTAGACTTTTTACTACAAAAAAACTTGATTTTAAAGATTTGATTTCACACAGGGTTTCTGTTGGTTCGATATCTGATGCTTATGAAATAGCTTTTAATGATTCTTCCTGTTTGAAGATGATAATTAATTGGAAAGGGTTGTCGTGAAAAATTCAATAGTCGGTGCAACCGATATAAAAGAAATTAAATTGATGAGAACGAAACTATCTGAGGAAGCTAACGTTGAACCAGATCCAGTTCCGACTGGAGAAGTAAAAAAAGAAACACAAATTATCGCTATTTACGGTAAAGGGGGCATAGGTAAAAGTTTTACTCTCGCAAACCTTTCATACATGATGGCTCAACAGAAGAAAAAAGTTTTACTCATAGGGTGTGATCCGAAAAGTGATACAACTTCTTTACTTTTTGGTGGTAAAGCCTGTCCAACAATAATAGAGACTTCATCCAAAATGAAACTAGCAGGAGATGAGATTTCAATTGGAGACGTTTGCTTCATAAGGGATGGTGTTTTTGCTATGGAGTTAGGAGGGCCTGAAGTTGGAAGAGGTTGCGGAGGTAGAGGAATAATACATGGGTTTGAAACCTTAGAGAAGTTGGGTTTCCATGATTGGGGTTTTGACTATGTACTCTTAGACTTCCTTGGTGATGTTGTTTGTGGTGGGTTTGGATTGCCAATAGCCAGAGATATGTGTCAAAAGGTAATAGTTGTAGCCAGTAATGATCTTCAATCACTTTATGTAGCTAATAATGTATGTTCTGCTGTTGAATATTTTAGACGTCTGGGTGGTAACGTAGGCGTTGCAGGCATGGTCATAAACAAGGATGACGGCACTGGTGAGGCTAAAAATTTTACTGAAAAAGTCGGTATACCGGTTTTGGCTGCAATACCTGCAAATGAAGATATTCGTCGTAAAAGTGCTAGTTATGAAATTATTGGCAAACCAGACAGTGAATGGGGTTCATTATTTGGGGAATTGGCTGCAAATGTTGCCAGTGCTCCCCCAGTTCATCCAAAACCACTTAATCAGGATCAATTATTAAACCTCTTTTCCTCAGATATAACTGGCAGAGATATAGTTCTCAAACCCGCAACACAGGCTGATATGACTGGAAAAGAAGTCAAACCTAAGAAATCCCTAGAAGTAATTTACGACGCTGCTTAATAATGAAAAAAATCAAAATTCCAATCATTCATGAGAAATCCAATGCAGTAGCAACTGAGGCTGTAGGATGTCATGCT
>NHCU01000008.1 GCA_002167365.1 Betaproteobacteria bacterium TMED41
AAAAGAATAGAAAATAAAAGTATTACAACCATTATTATCCAAAGCCTTTTGATTGTGTTGGGGCGATATAACCAATGCTTTCTCATAATTTTTTAATTGCCTATTTTTGAGACCAGATCAATTACTGGATCAGGGAAAAAAAATAACAAAACTGAACCGATGCTGGTAAAAGTCAAAGCTGCCAAAATTGGAAGTGGTGTTTCTAAATTAAATTTATATTGAACATGATCAAAAGAGTGATGAGGATTTGACTTATCAAACATAATTTCATCAGTTATCGGTTTTAAAAAAAAAGCTTTATAAATAATTGGAACAAAGTAGGCAACATTTAATATTGTACTTATTAAGAGTATCCCAAGCACAAACCAAAGATCATTTGAAATTGCTCCTGTTAAAAAAAACCACTTACTGACAAAGCCTCCACTTATAGGAAGACCAATCATACAGAGAACACCAAGTGAAAAGGCAATCATCGTTAAAGGCATCTGTCTGCCAACACCATTTAATTCGCTAATTTCTGTTTTGTGTAATGATGTGTAAATAGCTCCTGCAGCGAAAAACAAAGTAATCTTTCCAAATGCATGGGCTACCAGGTGAAAAACAGAAGCGATGATTGCAAATGGATTGAGCATTGAAATTGCTAAAATAACATAAGATAGTTGACTTACAGTTGAGTAAGCCAGTCTTCGTTTTAAATTATTTGAATTTAATGCAACAATTGAAGCCACAATAATTGTAAAACCAGAAACAACAGGGAGCCAACTTGAGGCATCAGTTATTTGCAAGGTCTCAATTCCAAATATATAAATAATCACTTTTATTATTCCAAATACTCCAGCTTTTACAACTGCAACAGCATGAAGCAAAGCCGAAACCGGTGTTGGCGCAACCATAGCGGCAGGAAGCCAAAAATGAAAAGGCATCAATGCTGCCTTTCCAATACCAAAAATAAATAAAGCGAGCAAAAGTCCAATTTCAAAAGGATCAGAATTTTTATCAAGAATTCCTCCATTGATAAAATCTAAAGTTCCAGTTATTTCCCATATGGAAATAATTCCAAAAAGTAAAAAACTTATCGATGTTCCAAGTAAAAATCCCAAATAAATCCTGCCTCCTTTTTTGGCAATTGAACTTCCTGAATGCGTAACTAAAGGATAGGTGCTGATGGTTAATAGTTCGTAAAAAAGGAAAAACGTTAGAAGGTTAGCTGAAAAAGCAATGCCCAAGGCACTGAATATTGCTAAAGAAAAACACACATAAAACCGTGTTTGATTGGATTCATTATTAGCTCTCATGTATCCAATGGAATATAAAGAATTAATAATCCACAAACCGGATGCTAATAAACCAAAAATCATCCCTAACGGCTCGATGGTAAAGGAAATTTCTAGGCCGGAAAAAAGTTCATAAAGAATCAATGTTGGAATTTCTCCGGTTTCTAATCGATGAAAAATATTTAAAATCAAAACAAATAGAAATGAAGAAGTTAAAAATGTTACTAATTCACGCAAATCTCTGTGTTTACCAGTTGCTAGAATTATTAATGCACCTCCTAAAGGTAGCAAGAGAGAAAACAGTATTAAATCAGGTGTCGTTATATTTAAATTTAAAACAGAATTCATAAACTTTTAAATAATTAACTACTAGTTAGTGAGTTTGCAGCTGAAGTTGCTCCTTCAAGAATCCAAGATGGATTCAAACCAAAATACAAGCAAAGTAAAACCAATAATAGTGAACTGATATTCATGATGAAGGGGATCTTTTGTAAATTTTTACGATTATTATTTGGTTCATTTAAGTACATCATTTCCACCAATTTCCAAACATATATAATCGTGATCAGTGAACTACCCAATGTCAAGAAAGCTATAAGCAAAAAATCCTTTTCTAAAATTGCAAAAATTAAATTCCACTTGCTAATGAATCCAACTGTTCCTGGAACACCTATCAAACTTAAACCTGTGATTACAATTCCTATTGCGACTAAAGGCATAGTTTTTCCTAAACCCTTGATATTCTCAACTGAAGGGTTTACGAAGTTGAAAGCAATACATCCAAGCAATAAAAAAATAGCACCTTTGGTGATAGCGTGATTTGCAATATGCACTATCGCTGCAGTTAGCCCTGAGGTAGTTGCTAATGAAATTCCTAGAGTAATAAAACCTATTTGAGAAATACTAGAAAAAGCAAATAATTTTTTTAAGTTTTTTTCTAGAATTGAGGCAACTGATCCATAGATGATAGCTATCAAAGACAAAACCATTAATATGTGATTAATTCCTAAATTTTCAAAAATTTTTACACCTTCAAAAACATCAAAAACAAATCTAATTAACAAATAGATTCCTACTTTTGTAGAAGTAGCTGCAAGAAAAGTGGCAGCAACTGAAGGCGAGTATGTATATGCATTAGGTAACCATGCATGAAGTGGAAACAGTGCTAGCTTTAGAGATATACCAACAAATAAAAAAGCAAAAGCCGCAAGTGTACTTCTGTTTTCACTTGCATCTACAATTTTTTCAGAAATATCAATAAGATTTAGTGTGCCGGTCAATGCATACAACATCCCAACACCAAGAACAATGAATGTAGCTCCGATTGTGCCCATAATTAAGTATCTATATGATGCTACCAAGGAGCGTTTATCTGAACCCATTGCAATTAATACATATGTTGCTAGCGATGAAATTTCGAGAAAAACAAAAATATTAAATGCATCTCCGGTAATTGTTACCCCCATTAAACCAGCCACACATAATAGGTAGGACGTCCAGAAAAGATAGTGTTTTTGTCTTGGTATTTCTTTTAGGAGACTGTTTCGTGCATAAGTCACAATCAGGGCACTCATGCCAGAAATTATCAGGAGAATAAAAGCATTTAAATTATCAACAAAATATTCTATACCCCAAGGCGGTTGCCATCCGCCCATGGCATATGAAATAGTCTTAGAAGTTTGAATATGTAAATATAGAAAAATCGATACAAAAAAAGTCAGCCAACTGATGACGAGGGAAAGTACCCATGCTGGGTTACTAAACCTAAGAAAAATACATATTGGCGCTGACAAAAGTGGTAATAAAACCTGCAGAGCAGGTAGATGCATTAGAATCATGTTTTAAGCATATCCGATTCGATTTTTTCAATTTCATCCTCTTCTGCTGTTCCATATTCTTCATTAATTCTCACCGCCAAGGCCAAACCCAAGGAGATAGTTGCTACCCCAACGACAATAGCTGTAAGAATCAAAACATGCGGTAAGGGGTTGGAATACACAAAATAATTTGATGAAATAATTGGAGGAGTAGCCCCAAGAATTTTACCAGGAGCAATGTATATTAAATAAACTGAACTTTGAAACACACTTAAACCTATAAGTTTCTTTACTAAGTTTCCTCTGGAAATGACTATATATAACCCTGTGACAAGGAGAGTAACAGCCAAAAAATAATTTAAATGTGATAAGTAAGCTATCACAACTTTTGCGATCGAGATGCGAATAAATAAAATAGTTTTAGCATCACGCTTGCCACTGTAATGAAAACACCAAATTCAATTAATAATATTCCCAAATGTTGTCCAGAAACAGAGTCATTTAATAGTACTGAGTAATTCAAAAACTCTCCACCTTTCAAAATGCAAACAACCCCGACACCACCGTATAATAAAACGCCAATCGCAGAGAGTACTTCGACTAGTACCGGAGGTATCAAATTTTGAGTGTTTGAAATTCCAAAAATTAAAGAGTAAAGGATAATGCCCCCAGAGAAAATTACTCCTGCCTGAAAACCACCCCCAGGACCATAATCTCCATGAAACTGAATATATAGCGCAAAAACCAAAATAAAGGGTATGAATAATTTGGCAATTACTCGAGGAATAGGATCATTTTTCATATTTATTTGTTTTATTTTTTTCCAGTTAATTTTTTTCTTAATAAAGCCATCAATCCAACACCTGCTGTAAAAATAACGACGACCTCTCCAAATGTGTCAAAGCCCCTATAGCTTGCCAAAATTGCTGTAACAATGTTGGGAACTCCAGTTTCTGACAATCCATCTTGTAAATACCTTGGAGCAACATGTTGATGAATAATAGCACTTGGGTCACCAAAGTCAGGAAGGCCCAACATCCCCCAGATTAAAAAACAACTCACTACTATAGAGATAATTATTGGGAAAAAGGAATTACTAATTGATTTTATTTCATTTTTTTTAATTAAATATAGCGAACTTAAAAATAAAACCGTAGATATGCCAGCACCAACAGATGCCTCTGTCATTGCTACATCAACTGCATCTAATGTTACAAAAACTGTAGCCATTAAAAAACTAAATAAACTACTAAGCATTACTACCGAAAATAAATTGGTAAGTCTTGCTAAAGAAATTACAGTGACTGCCATCAATGCTAACAGAAGTGAATTAATTACTGACTCTATGAGTTATTCCTTTTTTTATTTTTATTTGGATCTAATCCCCGAATGATAGCGGCACGGGCGAGAGCATGGGTGGCGGTTGGACCTGTGAACAATAGAAGCAAGCCAATAAAAAATAGTTTTATTGTTATAAGAGAAAATCCAGATTCGAACATCAATCCTAGTAAAATAAATCCTGCTGCAAGAGTCTCTATTAAACTGGATGCATGCATTTTAGTAAAAAAATCTGGCATGCGAATAAGACCAATGGTACCTATCAAGCAAAATAAACCTCCTAAAAACAAACACAATAAATGCAAAAAGTATGATATTTCAAACATATTTACAGGCTATCTTTGTCTTCATTTTCTTCACCCAAACTACCAAACTTAAAAAATTTCAAAACTGCGAATGTTCCTATAACATTCAATAACCCATAAACTAACGCTAGGTCCAAAAAATCTGGTCTTTCAGTCAAGAAACCAAACACTGTTATCAGCATTACAGCTATTGTGCCAATAATGTTTACAGCCTGAATTTTGTGAAAAATAGTTTCTCCAATTAAAGACAAATAAACACCCACTATTAGAGCCAATAAAAGCGAAAGTGAAACAAAAATTAACAACTAAAGAGCCCTCTCAAAATTAGTAACCTTAATGTCCATATCTCCCGACTTGAGATCAGAGATTAATTTTTTTTCTATTGAATGAACTAAAACAGAGTCTTTTTTTATTTCAATGGCAATAGTTCCTGGTGTGAGTGTTATCGAGTTTGCAAAGGTTGATTTACCCAAATCTGTACTCTGACTAGAGGGGATTAGCTCAACAGAAGGAGAAATTGGTAGTTTGGGGTTAAGTATTATTTTTGACAGGTTGAGTCCAGACAGAATGATTTCTTTTATAAGCCAGGGCCAGTAAGCAAATAAGGCTTTTGGTGCAAGTTTTATAGGATGACTTTCATGATCTAAGACATCCATCCTGTGCAAAAGCAGTATAACAAAAATGCAAGAGATAGCACCCAAGCTAATTGTCAAAAGATTATAGATGCCCGAAAGCAAAAGCCAAAATGAAAATAGTATTAAAAAAGTTGTAAAAATTCGCAAAAAAAACCTCAAAAAAAATGTGGTCGGGGCGAGATGATTCGAACATCCGACCCCTTGCACCCCATGCAAGTGCGCTACCAGGCTGCGCTACGCCCCGTCCATGAAACTAACTATTATTCAATTATTATCTTTAGAACCATGCAAAATATCAAGAACCTCAGACAACAAATCTTTTATATTAGTATTTAAATTATTATTTGAAAAAAAATCAGGATTAGCAAATCCATTTGAACTATTGTTTAATGAATTAAAAGAGTTAAGAGTATCATTTGATGACGAAGTTTTAGTCTGAATAGTCTCACTGGACAATCTCATTTTGGCTCCACTAATTGTGTAGCCTTCATCGTAAAGTAGCTCTCTAATTTTCCTTACCAACAACACCTCCTTTTTTTTATAATATCGTCTGTTGCCTTTTCGCTTAAGTGGCTTTAGTTGGTGGAACTCACTCTCCCAGTATCGCAGAACATGAGCTTTAACTCTACACAAGGTCGAAACCTCACCAATTGAGAAATACTGTTTGTCAGGAACAGTGGGAAAAATAACTGAAGTTTTTATGGACATGCTATATTTTTGTCCAAATAATTTAATTTCACAATTTTTGTTTGCTTAACTATTTTTTTTTATCTGGATTTTTTCTTTTAACTTTTGACTCGCATGAAAAGTGACCACCCTTCTGGCAGAAATATCGACCTCTTTGCCGGTTTTTGGATTTCTTCCAGGTCTTTGACTTTTATCTCTTAAATTAAAATTACCAAATCCAGTAATTTTAATTTCCTCTCCAGAAATTAGTGCTTTTCTTAACTCATCAAAGAAACAGTCAACAAATTCTTTAGCCTCTCTTTTATTAAGGCCAATTCTATTGAACAGTATCTCAGCTAAATGTGCTTTAGTGAGAGTATTAATAGAATTATTATCTTGTTCTGATGTCAATGAATTAGAAAAACTAGATTCATCAGTCATATCATCTCCTGAATCAAAAAAACTTTTAAAATTACTAATAAATCAACTACGAAGTTTGGCTGAGAACTTATTTTCTACAATTTTAACAATCTCTTCAACCAAAGAATCAACAATGCTTTCCTCAAGTGTTTTTTCAGTGTCTTGCAATAAAACCATGAATGCAAGACTTTTTTTATTATTAGATATTCCTTTACCTTTATAAACATCAAACATTTCAAATTTAACTAATAAATTGCCAAATTTTATATCCTTTTTCCTTGATAAAACTTCTTCTATGACTGCTCCTGCTTCAATTTGAGGAGATACAATAAAAGCTAGGTCTCTTCGAACGACAGGTACTTTAGAAATTTTTTTAAATTTAGGAAATTTTTTTTGTAACAATTGTTTTAAAGCAATTTCAAAAATAATTGGAGGGCTTGGAAAATCAAAAAAGCTACTCAAACGAGGATGTAATTCACCAATATAGCCAATAACTCCATTACCCAAAAAACTATAAGAATCAATTGAAGAACATTCAAAATTTTTTACCTTAACTAATGCTGATCTACCAGGATGAAGAAATGAAACTGCAGAAGAGGTTTTTTTAAATTCGATAGTAAAATGTTTACATAAATTTTCCAATACTTTTTTTAAATCAAAAAAATCTACTATCTCTTCATTTTCTGCCCATTGTTCCTCGTATCTTGGTCCATAAATTAAAGCTCCTAACTGGTAAGGCTGTTGAACGCAATAAACAGAGTTTTCATCTGGAACTACATTATTATTAACTTTAAAACTTCTACCTAACTCAAAAATTCTAACTCTTTTTTGTTGGTTATTGATGTTGGCGGAAAGATTATTTATCAAGCCTGGAATTAAACTATGTCTCATCACAGACATATTTGTAGAAATTGGATTAATCAATTCTATATAACTATCAATTGACTCGTTATTAAAAGTAAAAATATCAACCATTTTTGAATCAATAAAACCATAATTTATGACCTCGTAAAAGTCTTGAACAACCATCAAATCTTTTAAGGTATTAAAATCCATCACATTTTCAGATATAACCTTTGGTTGTAATAAAGACAAAGGCGGTTTTGTTGGAATTGAGTTATATCCAATCATTCTTACTACTTCCTCAATTAGGTCTTCCTCGATATGTATATCAAATCGATATGGAGGGGGAGTCACAAGATAATTTTCATCTGGTAAAGTTGGGTCAACTTTAATTAAAAAACCTAGACTCTCAAATATTTGCTTAATTTGAATATTAGATACCCCCATTCCTAAAATTTTTTCACATCGCTCTTTTCTAAAAACAATCTCAGGTACGTTAGGTATGTTTGTAGTATGGTCAGTTATAGCACCAACTTTTCCTCCACAAATAGACTGAATCATATTACTGATAATTTCCAAATCAACAACTGTTGAATTATAATCAACTCCCCTTTCAAATCTATGGCTTGCCTCAGTGAGAATACGTGACTTCTGTGCTCTTCCCCGGATAGCGTCAGGGAGCCAATATGCAGTTTCTATTAATATATTTTTAGTTTTTTTATTTACAGCGGTTTTCTCACCACCCATAATTCCTGCTAATGCAACAGGACCTTCTTCATCAGAAATTACGCCATAATAAGGGTTACAGGCAAAATTCTCTTTGGTAAGCAACTCAATTTCTTCACTCGATCTTGCCCACCTAACTTCCAAAGTATTTTCTTCAGAGACTTTTATTTTGTCGTAATCAAAGATATGAGAAGGCCTACCCAATTCAATCATTACATAATTTGAAATATCAACCAAAACTGAAATTGATCTTTGTCCAGTTTCCTTTAATCTTTGAACAATCCAATCAGGAGTCTGGACTCCAGAATCAACACCCATGAGAATACGAGAGGAAAATCTTCCACACAAATCTTTATTGTGAATTTTTATTTTTGGTACAGGGATACTTTTATCTATTTCTAACTTTTCTTCAAAAGCAATAATTGGATTTTTTAACTTACATTTAGTCGACGTTGCGATCTCCCTGGCAAGTCCTCTGATAGACAAACAATCTCCCCTGTTTGGAGTGATCTTTAATGTCATAATTTTTTCATCTAAGTTAAGTAATTCTCGAATATTTTTACCAACATCAGAAATATTAAAATTCTTTACATCCATAATTCCAATTGAATCGCTCGATATTCCAAGCTCTTTTTCGGAGCACAACATACCAGAACTTGCCACACCTCGCATTTTTGTTTTTCTAATTTTTGCTCCACCTGGTAACGAGGCTCCATCTGTGGCACATGCGACAAACATATTTTCAGTGACATTTGATGCACCGCAGACAATTTCTAATTTTTCCCCAATATCTACAATGCAAACTTTTAAACGATCAGCGTTAGGATGTTTATTTACCTTAATGACCCTGCCAAGAACAACTTTTGAAAAGTTTGGAGCGAGGGATTCAACATTGTCAACCTCGATTCCAGCCATTGTAAGCACATCAGAAATTTTTTCGACTGATAAGTTTGTATCGAGCCACGTCTTTAGCCAAGATTCAGAAATTAGCATGATTGCCTCAAAACTGTTTCAAAAAACGCAAATCATTTTCGAAAAACAATCTTAAGTCAGATATGCCATATCGAATCATTGCCAATCTCTCTATACCGCTTCCAAATGCAAATCCTATATATGCTTCCGGATCTAAACCAAAATTTTTGATAACATTAGGATGAACCTGACCAGCGCCGGATACCTCAAGCCACTTTCCTTTTAAAGGTCCATCTGGAAATGCCAAGTCGATTTCAGCCGAAGGTTCAGTAAATGGGAAAAACGAAGGTCTAAATCTTATTTTGAGATCATCTGATTCAAAAAATACTTTCAAAAAAGATACATATAAGCCTTTCAAATCCGAAAAGCTTACATCTTTCCCGATCCACATGCCTTCAACTTGGTGAAACATTGGAGAATGAGTGGCGTCACTATCAACCCTATATGTTCTACCTGGCGCAATAATTTTTATTGGTGGTGGATTACTTGATGCATTTCTTACTTGAACGGGGCTTGTATGAGTTCTTAATAATAAAGGTAATTGATTTTCGTCTTTTTTATTCAAGTAAAATGTGTCTTGCATTGATCTTGCAGGATGATTTTCAGGGTTATTTAATGCTGTAAAATTGAACCAATCATTTTCAATTTCTGGGCCATCAACCACATCGAAACCAACAGATTTAAAAATATTTTCAACCCTTCTAATCACTCTTGTGACTGGATGAATCGCACCAACTCTTATGCCTCTACCTGGTAGTGAAATATCAATTTCTTGTTCAGACAAGCGCTTAAGAGCATCGAATTCTAAAATGCTTGATTTTCTAGCTGACAACAGTTTTTCAATTTTTACTTTTACTAAGTTTATTGATTTTCCTAATTCGCGCTTCTCATCAGGAGAGACATCACTTAAAGTTTTAAAAGCCTTACTTAAAGCTCCAGATTTACCTAAAAATTGAGATTTGGCAACATCGAGCTCATTGATCGACAAAGATTTTTCAAAGGCAATTTTTGCTTCAGCAATTAACCGATCAAAATCGGACATTTAAACACCCAGAGTGTCTTTTACTTTCTTAACGATATCAGAAAAAGCTTCTTTATCACTAATCGCGAGTTCTGACAATATTTTCCTATCCATCTCAATGCCTGATTTTTTCAAACCATTAATGAACTGACTATATCTTATTCCGTGATTCCTACAACCAGCATTTATTCTTACAATCCAAAGAGAGCGAAAAGTTCTTTTTTTATTTCTTCTATCTCTGTAAGCAAACATTTCTGCTCGCATGACAGCCTGCTTAGCAACACGATAAACATTTTTTCTACGTCCCCTGAATCCTTTGGCACGATCTAATATTTTTTTGTGGCGAGCATGTGCTGTTACGCCTCTTTTAACACGCGGCATTTTTTCGCTCCTTTAATTAATCGCCAGCATACTGCGAATATGACCAACATCAGAGGGATTAACAGTAAGTGTTCCTCTTAATTGGCGTTTATTTTTTGTGGTTCTTTTGGTCAATATATGTCTTTTTGTTGCATGAGCTCTTTTGATTGAACCACTACCCCTAACACGGAACCTCTTTAGAGCGGCTTTCTTTGTTTTCATTTTAGGCATAAATCAGAATTCCCTTTAAAAATAACACACATAACAATGAAAAAATTAACTCCAGTATATTTCCACCAAACCTATTTCTTTTTTTTTGGCGCCAAAACCATTACCATTTGTCTACCTTCAAGTTTAGGCATCTGTTCGACTTGGGCCATTTCTGCCAACTCATCTCTTATTCTTTCTAACATTTGCATACCAAATTCTTGATGAGCCATTTCTCGCCCCTTGAACCTCATTGTTATTTTGGTTTTGTCACCCTCACCTAGAAATCTAACTGCATTTCTAACTTTCACATTGTAATCATTGTCGTCTGTACTTGGCCTAAATTTTATTTCTTTAACTTGTATGGTTTTTTGTTTTAACTTTGCATCATGTAGCTTTTTTTGTTCTTTATATCTGAATTTTCCAAAGTCCATCAGTCTACATACTATAGGCTCAGCCTGTGGGGCTATCTCAACTAAATCTAAATTAGCATCTTCAGCCATTTGAATGGCTTGACCCTTGGAAACTATTCCTAGCGCTTCATTTTTTTCACCAACAAGACGAATTTTCACTGCGGTTATCTCATCATTGACCTTGTAGTCTTTTTCAGTAGCTATTTTGAACCTTCCATAAAAGTATTAAAACTAAACTAAATTTTCAACTTCCTTTTCAATTCTTGAAACAAGTTGGTCTAATTTACACGAACTAATTTTTTCACCACCTCTAATTCTAACGCTCACAGAATTATTTATTTTTTCCTGTTCACCAATAACAATTATATAAGGTATTTTACTAAGGCTAAACTCTCGAATTTTATAGCTTATTTTCTCATTTCGCAAGTCCCCAATCACCCTAATCCCATTTTCTTTTAAGCCATTTACCACTGAAGTCGCAAAATCCGCTTGAGCTGAAGTAATTGAAGCGACTCCAACTTGGACCGGCGACAACCAAACAGGTAATGCACCACCAAAGTTTTCAATCAAAATACCTATAAATCTCTCCAAAGAACCAACGATTGCTCTGTGTAAAAGGACAGGAGTTTGTCTGGAGTTGTCTTCATTAACATACTCCGCTCCCAATCGTTCTGGCATGTTAAAATCAACTTGAATTGTTCCACATTGCCAAACCCTACCTAAAGAATCCTTTAAAGAGTATTCTATCTTCGGGCCATAAAAAGCTCCTTCACCTTTTAATTCTGTCCAATCAACCCCAACCGCGTCTAAAGCTTTTGCAAGAGCATTTTCTGACCTTGACCATGTTTCATCTGATCCCACTCTTTCCGATGGTCTAGTTGACAGGCGATATAAAATTTCATCGAATCCAAAATCTTTATAAACTTGCTGTAATTGTTTAGTAAAAGAGAAAACTTCAGCTTGAATTTGATCTTCGGTACAAAAAATATGGCCATCATCTTGAGTAAAGTTTCTCAATCTAAATAATCCATGAAGCGCTCCTGATGGTTCGTTTCTGTGGCATGAACCAAATTCACCGAATCTAATGGGTAGTTCTTTATAGCTTCTGAGGTTTGAGAGGAATATTTGTACATGACCAGGACAATTCATGGGCTTAATAGCATAGTCTCTATTTTCCGAGGAAGTTGTAAACATATATTTTTGGTAATGCTCCCAATGTCCTGATTTTTCCCACAAGGACTTGTCTATTATTTGAGGACACTTGACCTCAGAAAAATTACTTACTTTGTATACGTTTCGCAGATAATTTTCTACAACCATCCATAGTTCCCAACCCTTAGGATGCCAAAACACCATTCCAGGGGCATGATCTTGAAAATGGAAAAAATCTAAAGACTTACCTAACTTTCTATGATCTCTCTTTTTCGCCTCTTCTATACGTTTTAAATAAGCATTCAAATCATCTCTAGAATTCCAGGCTGTTCCATAAATTCTTTGAAGCATTTTATTTTTTGAATCTCCCCTCCAATATGCTCCTGCAATTTTTGTTAGTTTAAAAAACCTTAAAAATTTTGTATTTGGCACATGTGGCCCCCGACACATATCTGTATATTCTTGATGATGATAGAGTGCTATAACTTCATTTTTAGGTATATCTTCAATAATTTGAATCTTGTAATCCTCATTTCGCTCGTTAAAAACTTTAAAAGCTTCTTCTGGACTCACAACTTGTCTTACAACGTCGTAATTTTGTTTTATCAAATAATTAATTTTTGACTCAATTTTTTTTAAATCAGATTCACTTAGTGCATCATCAAATTCAATATCGTAGTAAAAACCATCTTCTATAACTGGACCAATAGCCATTTTGGCATCTGGGTACATTTGTTTCACAGCGTGGCCTACTAGGTGAGCAAAAGAATGCCTTATTATCTCTAAACCTTCCTGATCGGAATTTGTTATTATTTCAACATCACAATCTTTTTCAACACAGACACTCAAATCTCTCAAAACACCATCAATTTTTCCAGCTACTGCTTTTTTAAATAGAGAATTACTAATGGATTTTGCAATAGCTGAAAGCGAAGTTTTGATAACAAATTCTTTTTTTTGTCCGTCAGGGAGAGTAATTTGAACCATGATGTAGTAAAGAAAGTTTATTAACTGGTAGGCGCGATTGGATTCGAACCAACGACCCCCACCATGTCAAGGTGATGCTCTAACCAGCTGAGCTACGCGCCTGTTAATAAATTATATCACTGATTTAAAAACGGAACATTTAAGATTTACCGAGTTATAGACTTATTATGCTAAAGGCAAAGGGCCGAATTAATACTTAAGCGGCTATTTCAGAAATTTTTTTTGTGGCTTAAAATTAAAATCTATTCCTAGTCGTGACCATTCCCTGGACTCTTGTTCAAGGGTGTATTGTGTTAGTGGATGGGAATTTAACCATGTTTCAGAAATATAAAGAGTATATTTTTTTTCTAATGCTTTAATTAACATTTTTGGAGGTTTCAAGTCAGTTCGACTTCTTGAAAAAATCGCGGCTAATCGGATGCTGAGCAAACAGCTCCGATAAGCTTCTTTGTATGTCATGTCTATCACTTTTGTAATTTTGCCTACATGACCTAGGATTATTTTGGCGATTAACTGCTGTTCGCCTTGAGAGAAACCTGGCATCTCAGAATTTGAAACTATGTATGAAGAATGTTTATGATAGCCATTATGCGAAATGGAGTGACCAATTTCCAAAAGACTCACTGCACAACGCAGGACCTCTGACATGATCGAATACTCAGTTTTCTCATCCATCTGAAGTTGATCCCAAAGGTTAAATGCCAATTGATTTATTCTTTGAATTTGTAGCCTGTCAACATTATATAAATCAATAAACTTTTCAATTGTTAGGGATCTGATGTCACCATCCCTTCCTTTGCCGGCTATATCATAGAGCACTCCAAGTCTAAGAGCGGCATTAGATAATTCTAATTTTTTAACTTTCAGTTCTTTGAAAATTGCATATAAAATAGCAAGGCCTCCAGCGAAAACACCAACTCTTTCGGGTTTAAGGCCAGTTACAAGTTTTGAGTCACATGATTTAATATCAACAAGTTTTCTAACAAGAAGTTCCATTGACTCCAGAGTAATTCCACTGGTGCAAAAACTATTTGAAATAATTA
>NHCU01000009.1 GCA_002167365.1 Betaproteobacteria bacterium TMED41
CCATGGGTAAAATACTCAGCCAGTCCAGGCCTTTTCTAAAAGGTATTTCGTAAAATGATAGTATCCATGCCGAAGGTATAGATGCGAGCAAAGAAACAACCAGAGTTCCCAGACACAAAACAATAGTGTTGATTGTATAATTATACAAAACAGTATTATTTAAGTTAATTATCGTAGAGGAATCTCCGAAAACATTAACTGCCAAAGCAATCATTCCCAAGGTCGGCATTAAAATTACAAGAGAAGCAACCATTAGAGAAAACCTGTAAAAGTAGGTTAATCCCATAACTAAAATAAAAGAAGGTTAAAAAAATTTTTGTTATTCAAAATAATCCTAAATTAAAACATAAATGAGAATTATAATCATTTAATGAGTTCTATTCTTAAAATACAAAATGTATCTTTGACATATTCATCAAAGAATTCTGTCAAATCTTTGCCAATAAATGCAATATCTGATGTGAATTTAAATCTTAATTACGGTGAAATAGGATGCATATTGGGACCTTCGGGTTGCGGAAAAACAAGTTTACTGAGAATTATCGCTGGTTTTTTAGAACCACAACAAGGAAAAATCACCATTGGTGAAAAAGTTGTTTATGATGCCTCAAACACAATTAAAATGCTTTCGCCCGATAAAAGAAAAATCGGAATGGTGTTTCAAGATTACGCCTTGTTTCCTCATTTAAATGTTGAAAACAATATTCTGTTTGCATTAACAAAAGGATTACCCTCTAGAGCTACAAATATAGAAAAAACCAAATGCGATGAAATGCTTGAAATAACTGGAATGAGCAAGAACCGAAAGAACTTTATTCACCAACTCTCTGGTGGCCAACAACAAAGGGTTGCCTTAGCCAGAGCATTGGCTCCAGCTCCAGATCTTTTGCTGTTAGACGAACCGTTTTCAAGTTTAGATCCAAATTTGAGATCTGATTTATGTCAAGAGGTTTTGAATATATTGAAAATTACTAAAACAACAGCCTTAGTGGTCACCCACGACCAACAAGAAGCATTTTCAATAGCTGAAAAAATTGGAGTTATTTTTTCTGGTTCTTTGGTTCAATGGTGTTCTCCATACGATTTATATCACAAACCTAAAACAGCTGAAATTGCTAAATTCATTGGTGAAGGTGCATTTATAACTGGTGTCAAGTCTAAAAGTTCTATTCTTACATCTCTTGGCTCTTTTTGTTTAAAAGACTGTGTGCGGGAGATAACTACAAAAAGTGAGATCGTCAGAGTACTCTTGAGACCTGATGATATTATTCATGATGACGCAAGTTCATTAGAAGCCAAAGTTTTAAAAAAAGATTTTAGAGGATCAGACTTTTTATACACTCTTGAACTAGCTAATGGAGAAAAAGTTTTGTCTTTGGTTCCTAGCCATCATGACCATCCAATAAACAAACCAATTGGAATTAAATTAGAGGTTGATCATGTGGTTACATTTTCTGCAGAGGAGGTTGCAGAAACATTTACAAACAGTGCTTGAATATTATCTTTAGAAGTTTTATCTATTTATATTCATCGTTGTATTCAGAAATAAATCGTTTAAATCCACTAAAGAGTAAAAAATGTTTGCCAGAGCAACGGCCGAACAATGCTAAATTTACTTGTCTAGCCATTTTTACACCCATCTGAGTAACACCAGACCTGGATAATAAAAAAGGGATGCCCATTTGCGCTCCTTTTATAACCATTTCAGATGTGAGCCTGCCAGTTGTATAAAAAACCAAGTTTTCACCTTTAAGCCTTTCAAGCCACATCATTCCAGCAATTGAATCAACCGCATTATGTCTTCCAACGTCCTCGACAAAAAGAATCATTTTGCTCTGTTCAAATAATGCACACCCATGCACTGAACCAGCTTTTTTATACACAGATTCGTGCTTTCTAATTACATCAACAATTGAAATTAATGTACTTTGCTTTAACTTTGCAGAGGCCGATAACTTTAATCTATCAAAGTCCTCTTCGATATCACCAAAAATAGTACCTTGACCACAGCCAGTTGTAACTGTTTTTTTTTCAATTTTTTCTGTTATAGATCTTGAATCTAGATCTTTAATTACTACAGCTGCTGAATTGATATCCCAATCAACTTGTATTGAATCTACCTGGGTTATTTTAGATACGATTCTTTGATTTCTTAAGTAGCCTAAAACTAAAGCCTCAGGCATTTCGCCTAAAGTCATTAAAGTCACAAGTTCAAATTTATTAACATAAATTGTTAATGGTCTTTCTGCAGGAATATAAGTTTTTTTTTGTCGGCCTTTCTCATCAATCACATCAATGGGAGCAATGAGATCAATCTTTGCATTGGTCATGGAAGGAATGTAGAAAACTTCATCTTCACTGTAATTGTTCATTTTTTAAATCAAGAATTAGCCTTAGAGAATTTGGAATGAAACATATATTAAATCTTTTCCATATCTTCAAGTTTGTTTATATTTATGAAATCTTCAACATTTTTAAAAAGTACCTCAGTACAATTTAATCGGTTAGTCCAATGATCTATTTTTCTTCCTCCTGAATCAAGAAAACAATCAAGGCTATCAATCAGGTCACTTTTAAGCAATAAAATTGCTGGATGTGTTCTTTTAATTCCTGCATTGTCAATAGTTACGGGCATAGCACAATCAGCATTCTCGTACAATAATTCTTTATACAATTTCTCACATACATCTAATGGAATTTTAGGTACATCACATGGAATTGCTATCAAATATGGAGTATCGCAATTGTATAAACCAGCTTGAATTCCAGCAAGAGGTCCTAGTCTTTGATCAGTAAAGTCTTGAATAACATGTTTACTTAAAGTCTGATAAATGTCGACATTTCTGTTTGTATTGATCATCAAACACCCAACTTGTGATTTTATACGGGCCAAAACGTAACTAATTAAATATTGACTTTTGATTTTAACCAAACCCTTGTCAATACCACCCATCCTTCGAGCCTTACCACCAGCCAAAATTAAACCTGTAATATTCTTTTTCACACGCTTATTTACTTATTTTTTTTTGAAGAAGTTGTTTGTTATAAGTATCACGGGAATGTCTTAGTTTTGAATTAGACCAGTCTATATCTTTTAAATGATTAAAAGCCTCTCTTAAGTAGGAGCCCCAACTAGATCTAATCTCCTTAAAATAAGAATTTTCGTCTGTGATAGATAAATAGTTTGAAATGCCAAAATCATTTTTTTCATACACTAATAAATCCAATGGTAACCCCACTGATATATTAGACCTCAGAGTTGAATCCATTGAAAGTAATGCACATTTTGCAGCAACGTTTAGATTCATATTTGGGTTTAAAACTCTGTCAAGTATTGGTTTTCCATATTTTGATTCACCTATTTGAAAATAAATACATTCTGTGCCTGCCTCAATAAAATTTCCGGCAGAATATATTTTAAATAGTCTACATTCCTCATTTTTAATTTGTCCCCCTAAAATAAATGAACAATTGAACTCAACTCCCAAATCATTCATTGTCGGACTATCGCGTTTGTGAATTTTTTTAATTGCCTCACCAACCGTCTCTGCTACATCGAGTAATGATGATGCATTCCAAATTGATTCAGCTTGTTCCTTTCTAATTAATATCTGTCTTATGCTCTGACAAATGGCCAAGTTGCCCGAACTCATTAAAACAATAGTTCTATCTTCATCTTCATTAAATATTGTCATTTTTCGATAAGTTGAAACATCATCGACCCCAGCATTGGTTCTAGAGTCAGATAAGAAAACTAAACCTTCATCAAGCTTTATTGATATGCAGTAAGTCATATAAAATCTTCAGTCCGTTACGCTAACTTTTACTTCCATGGTTTCCACACCACCACCCTGTCTAAAACCTCTAACTGGAGATGCATGCTCATAATCTAAGCCAACAGCAAGACTGAGGAACTGATCGTCAATTAATTTGAAATGGGTGACATCAATACCTAACCATTTATTCAACCATACCTCAACCCAGGCATGAGTTGCCTCGCTTGCTCTGGCTTGACCCCTTAGATAGCCACTTACATATCTTGCGGGAAGACCCAGTGACCTGCATGCTGAAAGCATAACATGTGCATGATCCTGACAAACCCCAGCTTTTTTTTCCCAGGCCTCAGTAGCTGATGTTGCAACAGTAGTTGCACCTTTTGTGTAAATAACCTTTTCCTCTATAGCTCTGGCGAGTTGAATTAGATTCTTGATTGTAATGGACCTACAAGTTGCATGTGCTAATGAAACAATTTCATCATTTGGTGTAGTTAAATCAGTTTGACACTTAAAATAATCCAGTGGAATTCCAAAAGAATCTTTAAATATCTTACCCGTTTTTTTCCTCAGCAAATTACTTCTTATTTTCTTGAATTTAGTTAACTCAACCTCCCCAAAGATATCAATTGTAATTGTCTTAGTTGGTTTTGAAACAACTAAAACATGCATCATATTGCCCAGCGAATCCTCCTGTTTAAACAAATCAGCATTAGAATTGATGACCCACTTAATGATTCTTCTTTGAGTTTCTATACGGGGACTTAAAAAAATTCTCTGCACAGCATACCGAACAGGCTCTTCATATTTATATAGCGTATTATGTTTTACTAAAATTTTACTCATAAAAAATCTGTATTGTTGCCAGTAGAAAAAAAAGGGGTATTTTTCATTTTCTCAACTGCTAAGGGCAACAAAAATTCATCACTAATTGTCCTAGCCAAAATGTCTACTTCTTTTAAAAAAAGTGTCAGAAACTCATGTATGTCAATGATAAATGGTTCATCAATTATAATATACTTTAATTCGGCTTCAAGCTTACCAGCAAGCCTTAAACTTTTACTTGAAGAGTTATTTTGTCTGGCTACCCTTGACAAGTTTTTTACAACACCAGAGATACAAACCAAAAGAGATCTAGGCATGTCATTTCTTTGAATCAATAATTCCGCTATTCTTTGCGGTGTTATTTCATCACTATATACCTTTCTGTAGATCTCAAATGCGGACAAAGATCTTAGTACAGATGCCCAAAAATAATAATCTTTAGAATTACTTAGATTAATTTTTTTTTTGTTACTTTGATTTGAGCTTTTAGAAAAAAGATCTTCATCTTGGTACTTTTTCAATGCGAATTGAATAGGTCGAGCAACATACTTAACATCTAAAATCCTCGCTGTATTATCAGCTCGTTCAATAAACATACCTAGCTTAGTAAAATACAAGGACTCGCTTCTTGGCATAGTGGCTTCCGAAACACCTCTAAACAAATGTGACCTCTGTTTAACCCAATCAAAAGTTTTATCAGGGTCTTTTAACCATGATGTGTTCGAAAAAAGATTATTTGCATCCAACCAAGTAGTATTAACAGTTTCCCATAAATCTGTTGGCAATCCACCTCTGACTACCCTTGCATTTTCTCGAGCTAATTTTAGACAACAAACTATACTTGAGGAGTTATCAAGGTCATCAACCATGAACCTTAGGACTTCTTTTTTTTTATAAGAATTATTTTTTTGTTTGAATAAAATTACTAATTCATACAGCTCGAGAAGAGCCTGCCATTGTCTTTCTGGAGAATAATCACTATGGGGTAACATTTCAGATTGTAATTGAACACTAAGGATTCTTGCTGTGTTTTCAGCCCTTTCAATATGGCGAGCCATCCAGTACAAATTATCTGCTGCTCGACTTAACACTTATTTCACCACCCATGTATCCTTAGTGCCGCCGCCTTGAGAAGAATTAACGACAATTGAACCTTCCTTTAAAGCAACCCTTGTTAAACCTCCCTGTACTATTGAGGTTTCTTCTCCGTTAAGAATAAATGGTCTCAAATCAACGTGTCGGGGCACAATTCTTTCATTGTTAAAAGTGGGACAAGTTGAGAGGGCAAGCATAGGCTGAGCAATATATTTATTTGGGTTATTTGAGATTTTACTTTTAAACTCTGAAATTTGTTTTTTTGTTGATAGAGGACCAACTAACATGCCATACCCACCGGCTCCATGGGTTTCCTTTACGACTAATTTATGTAAATTATTCAATACGTAATTTTTATGTCTAGGTGTACGACATAAGTAGGTTTTAACATTCTGTAAGATGGGTTCCTCTTTTAAATAAAATTTAATCATTTCAGTAACATAAGGGTATACAGCCTTATCATCAGCAACTCCACTGCCAATAGCATTTGAAATTGTCACTTTACCTTTCAAAATTACAGATAATAAACCCGGTACCCCTATTGTAGAATCAGAGCGAAAAAAAAGCGGGTCTAAATATTCATCGTCTATTCTTCTGTAGATGACATCAACTCGTACAGGCCCAGCAGTTGTTTTCATAAATACTCGATCATCAGCAATAAACAAATCTTGACCTTCTACTAACTCCACTCCCATCTGTTGGGCTAAATACGAATGTTCAAAGTATGCACTGTTAAAAATTCCTGGAGTAAGAACAACAATGACCGGCTCATCAACACCGATTGGAGCTAAGGCTCTAAGGTGTTTTAATAACAAATCTGGATAGTGTTCAATGGGTGAAACCGAATTAATTGCAAATATTTCTGGAAAAAGCCTCATCATGACTTTTCTATTCTCAATCATATAGGAGACCCCAGAGGGAACTCTCAAATTATCCTCTAAAACAAAAAAATCACCTCTTCCTGCTCTAATCAAATCAATACCACTAATAAGGGCGTAAATTTTTTTTGGTATTTTTAGTCCATGAACCTCTGGTCGATATTGACTACTCTGATACACAATTTCTGGGGGAATTATTCCAGCATTAATAATCATGCCCCTACCATAAACATCGTTGGTAAATTCATTAAGTGCAGTAACTCTTTGAATCAGGCCTTTCTCGAGCCTGCTCCACTCCTTTTCAGAAATTATTCTTGGAATCAGATCAAAAGGAATCAGCCTTTCAGCACCCTCATCATCTCCATAAACGTTAAAAGTTATTCCTACTCTTCTGAATAAAAAATCAGCTTCTTTCTTTGCTTTTGTTAATTCTGTGTATGTTTGATCAGACAGCCACGACCAGTATTTTGAACAATGAACTTTAGGAGAGGCATTATTAAGATTTTTTTCTCCGAAAAACTCGTCAGTAGATTTAATTTTTTTTTTACTAAGCAGAATTTGAACCAATCATTTTCTTTAATACTTGAGCAACCTTGCCTGAGTCCTCAGATACAAGCATTCTCATTAGAACTACTTTATCATCATAAGAACTGGAAGTGTCAAGCATACTCACATCTATTTTTGGTTTTTTAGGCTTGAGTTTAGCCTTTATGTCCTCTAAAGATTGCCCTTCCTCGATTTGCATTTCACCATCGGTTAAAATCTCATCGTCTTCCTCTTTAATATCTATATTTGAAGGAGCATCAATCCTACCATCAGGATAAATTATTGTTCCATCTGCTTTTTCAATTTTTCCATCAGGATGCCGGGTTGTACCATCAATAGTAATCACCTTTCCGTCAGGGTAGATAATAGATCCGTCGGCTTGTCGTACACCTCCGTTCCCAGGCTTAGGGAGAGGTAATCCTCTATCATCAAAATGCATTATACCGCCTGCTGGAGGGCCACCTGCAGAAGGAGGAGGGCCAACAATAATAGCTGGAGACTTAATACGCTTAGCACGATCAGCCTCCATTTTTTCTCTAAGACTTTTCGCAGAATTTTTTAATCTCTTTCTCGGTTTAGCTGGTTGCGGAAAAACACTCAAAACTTTTGAACGAACATAAATGAGCAAAAAACCCATAAAAACCATGCCAATAAAACTAGAAAAATCAGCTGCTAAAAATATGTCAGGGTACTGCAAAGCAAGAGCAAAATAGACTGTCAAAACCAAAAAAAATGCCAAATTGAAGATAAGTCTATACGCCTCGTTTTTTAGCAAATACACTTTTTAAACTCCAGCTTGATTGTTTTGTGTTGATTCAACATCCGAATTATTTTCAGGTGAAGATAAACTCTGCTCTGAAGCTGATTCTGGATCAACTAAGCTAGGATTGTTACTGGTTTTTTCCAATTCTTCAAGGCGGCTACAGTCAGAGAGCATACCAACATTCTTTCCAGATACTGCCATTCCTGCTTGAGCCGCACAAACAGATTTCAACTTAGAATTCCACTGAACCATGTCTAAGGCTTTTTCGAAAGCAGCAGCTGTTGATGGGTCATTTTTACCTTTTACTAAAAGTCTAAGGGCACCTATTGCCAAATATCGCTCTGGACTTTCAACTTTTGCTTTGCTAGCTGCAGCCTCGATGTCCAAAAGTGCCTGTCCACCAGACAAAGCAGTCTTAACTGCATCATACTCTTTTGATTTTTCAGTTAATTCGGCAATTAAATTTGCCTGCTGTGAACTCTGGTTACTTAAAGCAGGATTATCTTTTTTTGAGTCCATTGAAACCAAATCATTTTTCAACATTTCAATTTCATTCGTTTGCAAATAAATAAAAACCGCTGAACCCGCTAGTGATCCAAATAGTAAAATTTCCAAAATTAAGCGTAACCATTTTTTCATATGTATTTTATCGACAAATATTTAGTTGCCTTGAATGTAATTTTCTACTAAAAATTATAACAAAGGTAAGAAAACAATCTTATTTGCATTCATTTCTGGTACTACTAAGTATTTACCATCAGAGGTGACGTCTATATCTGCACTTCCACGAAAACCATCTTTCACAAGAACTGGGTCAAATAGGGATCCATCTTCTCTAACTTTAGAAATGTCAATTTTCCAAACTTTACCATTTTTCCAATCTGAAATATAAAGGTTTATCCCTGAATACACTAATCCATCAGCACCGCCGAAACCCTCAGACATTTTTTTCACATCTAGATCCCGTAAACGAACTCTGAATAAAAATCCATTAGCAAAATCATTAAAGGCTAGGTAACCACGTTGAAACGTTGACAATCCATTTGGACTAAGAATCCTAGAATCATTGACTGAATCAACTAAAACAGATACTTTGCTGTTGGAATCAACCCTGTAAATTGCACCTCCTCCACCATTATTTATGTCACCACTGTCTGAAATATAAATAATTGTATTTCTATCAATTGTAATGTCATTCAAAAACTGAGGTTTTCTGGGAAAGTCCTCAGGGCCTAGCCATTTTGATACTTCACCGGTAAAACTAACTTTTTTTACCTCATCATTATCAGTAACGTAAATAGTTGGGCCTTCAACTAGTATGCCCTTAGGATCATTTAGTCCAGAATCGGCGATAACTTTGATTGAGCCATCAGTTTTAACTTCAAGAATCTTCCCATCTCCATCCTTGCCAAATTCGCCGATTTCAGAAACGATAATCCGTCCATCTCTCATCGTATAAACCGATTCGGGCATCTTAATTCCCAAAATTGGATCAACATTATTTGATTGAGGTGCTGTTGTGTTGTTTGAATCTTTATTGCAAGCTTGCAAAAAAAAGATTGAAACAAGAACTACAAAACATTGCTTTAAATTTTGCATCACATTATTGATAAACAACAGGCAACTATTTGCCAATTCAACGGCAAAGTATGACTCAAAAATATACTTTTTCATGGTTTTTTTTTACTCCCTTGTTCAATTATATTTTATGCAATTTATGGACCAATAAAAATATATTTGTGAAATTCCATCGCGAATAAATTAATCATTAGTCATGTGGTAAGTTAAATAAATTCAATATTCTAATCTAAAAATATTCAAAAATTGTGAATTAAGAATATAATATGCACAGCTATTTATAACTGAAATTGAATTTTCTCCAAATTTCATACACACACACTGCGACTGCATTTCCCAAGTTAAGACTTCTACTTTTTTCTTTCATTGGAATCCTAAGTTGACGATGAACTGAAAAAAAAACTCTTTGTGTAGCTGACAAACCCCTTGTCTCAGAACCGAAAAAAAGCCAACTTTTATCAGGGATATTTTTATCGTAAAAAGAAACCTTTCCTTTCGTGGTTATCGCATAGCTTTTATTCTTGACTGGTTTTTCCTCTACCATAAACGATTCCCATGATTCATAAAATTTAAATAAACACAATTCATGATAATCAAGTCCAGCTCTAAGCATTTTAGAATTATTTAATTCAAAGCCTAATGGCCCAATCAAATGTAGAGTAGCTCCTGTATTAGCACATAATCTAATTATATTTCCTGTATTGGCTGGAATTTCAGGTTCCACAAGAACTACATTTACTGGTGAATTGCCGTTTTTACCCAATGTGCTCATGTCTGTGTTTTTTCCATTGAGATTCAAAAAGATTAAAAGTTTTTCTTGGATGCTTACTTTGGACTATTGCACTAATAATGGAAATTCCTGAACAACTGGTTTTTTTTACTTCATGCAGATTAGATAAACTTATTCCACCTATCCCAACAGTTGGTATCTTTAAAACTCTAGACCAGTATTTCAAGTTTTGAACACCTTGAATTCTCCAAGGCATTTTTTTAATTTTGGTCGGGAAAATTGGTCCACATGCAATATAACTTGGTTTATATCTAATCGCTCTACTCACCTCCCAATAACTATGGCTTGACAGGCCTATGTGTAAGCCAGAGTTTTCAATCGCTTTCATATCAGCCAAAAACAAATCATCTTGCCCTAAATGAATACCATAAGCCCCATTTTGGATTGCAAGATTCCAATGATCATTAATAAACAATTTCGAACTTGGGTATTTTAGTGATAACACACAAGCTCTCTTTATTAATTTGTCCAGATCGCCAATGTGGTATTCCTTTAGTCTCAACTGTATTATTTTGGCACCTGCATCAAACATTTGATGTAACAATTCAATAGAATCCACTATTGGATATACAGAATCTATATATTTCGCGGCTGAGGGAAATGAAAAAGTAGAAGCGTTGTCCGCAAACTTCTTTAAAAAATTATCATTTGATAAATTAAAAATTGTTTTATTAGGAAAATCTATCAAATTAGGGATGCAGGATGGAAACAAAATCGAGTCTTTAATACTCTTCTTTTCACCAAACCCATAAGCATACATGGCTGCATGAATCATGGCATCTTCTTCTATATAACCATTTTTTGTTGACCAATTAAAAGAATCAATAATAATATTTTCATCCACATCAGGAATAGGGATACAACCAAAAACAAATGGCCAATCACACAACAAAACACTACTATAACCGAATGGTCTTTCAAACCTAAAAAAGTTATTTACTTTGGTAACATATCCTCTCGGTGTAATAATTA
>NHCU01000010.1 GCA_002167365.1 Betaproteobacteria bacterium TMED41
AATTTGCGTATGTTAAATTTTGACACATTCGCGGAGTAATGTATTGTTATAAATTATCTAACATAACACTGCTAAATAAACAAAATTTTACTGAGGATACGTTATGGCAAAAGCTAACGAAAATTGGAAATTTGAGACTAAGGCCGTTCACTCTGGATATGAAGTTGATGCAACAACCAAGTCAGTTGCGACGCCAATTTATCAAACGGTTTCTTATGCTTTTGACAATACTCAACATGGAGCAGATCTATTTGATTTAAAGGTTCCTGGAAATATTTACACTCGTATCATGAATCCTACCCAGGATATCCTTGAAAAAAGAGTTGCAGAGTTGGAGGGTGGAGTTGCTGGTCTTGCTCTATCTTCTGGTCAAGCAGCAGTGACATACTCGATTCAGACAATTTGTGAATCGGGGGATAATATTGTTTCAGCATCTACACTTTATGGTGGTACATATAACCTTTTTGCTCATACTTTACCCCAATTTGGGATTGAGGTAAGGTTTGCAGACTATCGAAATCCAGGAGATTTTGAAGCTTTGATTGATGATCAAACGAAAGCAATTTATTGTGAAAGTATTGGCAATCCGCTTGGAAATATAACTGATATCTCAAGGCTATCTCAAATAGCTCATAATCATGGGATTCCATTAATTGTTGATAATACTGTTCCAAGCCCATACCTTTGCCGACCAATAGAGTTCGGAGCCGATATTGTTGTCCATAGTCTAACAAAATATATGGGAGGTCATGGTACAAGTGTTGCGGGTGTTATTGTCGACTCTGGCAAATTTCCCTGGGCAAGTCATAAAGAAAAATTCAAAAGACTCAATGAGCCCGATGTAAGTTATCATGGCGTAGTCTATACAGAGGCATTAGGCCCAGCTGCTTACATCGGAAGAGCTAGGGTAGTTCCGCTAAGAAACATGGGGGCAGCTATAAGCCCTTTTAATGCATTTCAAATAATGCAAGGGATTGAAACATTACCTTTGAGGATGGACAGAATTTGTGATAATTCAATTAAGATAGCTGAGTTTCTTAGTGGTCATGCAAAAGTAAGTTGGGTTAATTATGCAGGCTTAACATCTCACCCTGATCATGCCTTGTCCAAAAAATTTATGGCAGGAAAGGCTAGCGGAATTTTAAACTTTGGTTTAAAAGGTGGTCAAGAAGCTGGTAGTCAATTTCAGGATGCATTAAACTTGTTTACAAGATTGGTTAACATCGGCGACTGTAAATCACTTGCATGTCATCCTGCCAGTACAACTCATAGACAATTAACTAAAGAAGAATTAAAATCTGCTGGAGTCACGCCAGATATGGTTAGACTATCAATTGGTATTGAACACATTGATGATTTGATTCAAGATCTCGAACAAGCATTGTCCTAATTTTTTTTGTTTTAGTTTGTAACAAAGGAACCCTAAACAATATGATGGTTATAGTTTATGAGTCTGATGAATTCACAGAGTATTTAGATTACGAAACTATTAAAATGTCGGAAGATTTTAATATCTTTCAAGTTGAAGAAATCGTTGATTTTAAAACTCCAAAAAAATTAAGTTCTGACAAAAATTATTATTCTATGAGAGTTACGGCACAATATGATCTTCAAAAAAAACTTAGAAAATCAACTTCTAAGTTAGCATGCTCTGACTCGATGGGAGGAGGAACAGTTTTGCTACAAGACGATACTAAAAGCGATTGGGAAGAAATTATTTCTAACTCTAACTCCGACAAGAAATTTGAACTACTAGTTAGAAATAAAAAAATTCAAAATAAATAATTTAATTTATGAGTGGCAACTGTCCATTTCTTCAAAATCTATCAGACCTGATTCAAGATGCATGAGTTTGGTCTTAAGATTTTTTCCTCTGACACAAATTCTGTTAAATTGACTTACTATTTTTATTGCAGCTTTTTTTGGAGCCATAAAGCCGTTTGCAGTTCCTATAGCAAAATGAGTGATTAAATTAGATTGAGGATTTTTTGAATGCAAAGTAACAATATAATTATCAAACCCTGGAATAAAAACTAGTCTATATTTTTCAAATAATTCTAATTTAGTTTCTTTGTGGCGGACTAAAATATTTGAAATTAATTTAGGAGAAAAACTAAAGTCCTTTGATAGTGGGTGGATGGGAATTTTATTTTTTTTATTTTTGAAAAGTTCATTCTTTAAAGCTATCCAATTAGGAACAACCCCATTAATTCCGTTATCGATTATCTCGGCAACAGTTTCAGCCAACTTTAGGTTAACAGATTTGGAGTGATCGAATTCGCCAATATATGGAAAATATGAAAAATCACTATGTTTTGAAAAGTAGTCTTGAAAAATATTTAATTCTTGTATTAGGTGCAGATCACCTAGTTCTTTTGACATTATAATCTCCTATTTAGCCGCAATGACAAAGTGTCTGGAGGCGGCAATTTGGATTAAATCCCTCCATATGTATCAATAACATTAAAAAAAAAATCACCAATAGTCAAGAATTTTCAACAATTTTAATATTTATTCTTATTATTAATAAGGAAAAATATTTTAAAAATTAAATATAATTAAGTAATTGATTTTACTAAATATTATTAGTATTTAGTAAAATCTTCAGATTTTTGCTGTTGTGCTTATCTTTTTTTAACAAAAAGTTTTCCACATAGTTACCCCCTGTAAATAGTTGAATTTATTTGATTAAAATTATTTCATGGAAATACTCCAGAATAGTTTGAGAAAGATATCCATTAATTATTTTTCAATTGTAAATTTATTAATTCTGTATCTGCAATATTCTAAATTTTAATGAGTTTTTAACTTAAACTAGTTTGGTGAAGTGTATTAATTACTGAATTTTTTATTTGTTATGAAAAATTTACGATGTTTGTATCAAATAATTTTATTTTCTTAAAGACTATTAACGAAAAAAATATTTTTTTTGATTGGTTTTGTTTAGTAACTTTAAAAGACTATAAGATAAAAAAATGATTTCAAAATTTGAACTGCATTAACACCATTTTCAAGATTTTAGTTTAATTTTTTTTAGATTTTAATGTAAAATCTGATTGTAATATTATTTTTTTATTCATCTTAAACAAAATTTACCTTAATTATATATAGTATCTATGTTGTTAAAGTCTTCAACTAAATCATTTGTCAATAAAATTTACAATTACATAGATATTCTCAAGTTAGACTCTATAGCTTTATGGTTCTCAACCAAGCATCCTGAGACTTCTTTCTTAATAAAAATATTTATCTGGTTTGTTGTCGCATATGCACTGAGTCCAATAGACTTAATTCCAGACTTTATTCCCATTTTGGGTCTATTAGATGATTTAATCCTTTTAGCTATAACCGTTACTTTTGCAGTAAAACTAATTCCTGTAAAAGTTCTTGGTAGGTGTAGAGCACTTGCTCAGCAATGGTTTGATAGGCAAAAAAAACATCCAACAGTCTATTACGGTGCAATCATTGTAGTGGCAATATGGATCTCTTTGGTTGTAATGATTTTTGAACTTTATTTTTGATGTTTATTACACAAAACCCACATTGGATTTGATGTGCATATGTTATGGTTATTTAAAATTATTTAGAAGTGATTTGTTTATACTTTTATGCCAAGTCCAACTGAATCAACCCCAGCTGTCAATACTAATTTGTCAGAACTGCAAACTATAGACTCTTTAATCTATTCGCACAAATGGTTTATTGATGATTTGCAAGATACTTATGACTTATCCTATAGTTTTATAAATAAAAATTCTGTTTTTGATGATTTCAATTACGACTCTGAAACAAACTCTAATATTTTATGGAGTTCATTAGATGAGTTCAATTTAGTTCAAAAAACTGCACTTAGAAATGTCATTTCTGAGTGGTCACAAGTTTCTGGTATTACTTTTATAGAGGTGGAAGAATCGGAAACAACTGTCGGAGATATAAGACTGGGACTAAGTTCTGAGGTACAGAGTCTGGTTGGTGACGCAACTGGTTTTGCTTATTTGCCAGGTAATTTTTACCCCAGTTCAGGTGATATTTGGTTTAATTCAAATGCTAACGATCTTTTTGGTGGTTTTGTTACTAGTACATTCGAAAATTCTGAGTTTAAACCTGGATCACTAGCCTATTACACAGCCCTTCATGAATTCGGTCACGCATTAGGTCTTAAGCATCCCTTCGAAACACTCCCAGAGGCAAAGTCTGTACTCTCCTCTAATTTGGATGAGATTAGCAACACAATAATGAGTTACACCTATGTGGCTAATGACAGTTCAGTTTTAGGATTGAATATTTATCCATCTACTCCTATGTCCTATGATATTTCCGCAATTCAACACTTATATGGCAAAAATGTGTCTTTTGGAATCGAAGATACAACCTATTATTTTGGAGATGGTCAGTTTTATTTTGAAACTATATGGGATCCTAATGGTGTCGATACAATTTCTTATGATGGTAATTATAGTCTCAATATAAATTTAATCCCAGGTTCTGGTAGTTTTGTTGGCAAAGAAGTTGAAACATACGGAAACAACTCCAGTTATTCTGAATATGCAATTCCAAATATTTGGCTTTCTAATAATACTGAGATTGAAAATGTAATTGGAAGTCGTGGAAACGACGTAATTAGAGGTAATTACTTGAATAACGAAATTTCTGGTGGTTTGGGAAATGATTTTATTTTTGGTGAAGATGGTAATGATGTTATTAAGGGTGGGCCTGGGAGCGATAATGTAGAAGGTGGTGCAGGTTTTGACGTTTATAAATTAACTTATGCATATGACAACTATTCTTTAAATCAAGTCTCTGATGAAACATGGTTAATTGATGGTAACCCTGGAGAAGGAGATGATTTAATAACAGGAATTGAAAGACTTAGTTTTGGTGATGTAACATTCGGTGATTCGATGATTCAAATTGTAGCACTTGATACTGGCCCTGGAGAAACTGCAGGACAAGCTTACAGGTTGTACCAAGCAGCTTTTGCTAGAATGCCTGATGGGCAGGGTGTTTCTTATCATGTCAACGATATTGAAAAAAATGGATTGAATCTATATCAAGTTGCACAAAATTTTTTAGCTTCTCCGGAATTTTTGGATAAGTACGGTTCAAATCTTTCTGATATTGATTATGTTAATGCTCTGTACCAAAATGTCTTAGGAAGGTCTGGTTCGGAAACAGAAGTGAAATTTTATATTGATAATTTTGAAAAAGAAAAAACTGAGGCTGGTTATATGGATAGAGGCATGGCACTAATTGGTTTTTCAGAAAGTCCAGAAAATATTAGTTTGGTGGCATCTCAAATAGATAATGGGATATTGTTCTTTTAGGAAAAAATATGTGAATGAAGAACATTAAAAGTTTATAAAAAACAAAGAAATCATTATTGAAATTTGTAATAAAACAATACTAACACTGAATCCATGCAACAATTTGAACATTTTCGAATTTTTTTTATCTGTAGCGTTATTTATTGCAGTTGTTAGTGGCCATCTACTAAATAAAAACAAAAATGATGTAATTGCAAGCATAGTAGCTATGATAGTGTTGTTCGAGAGTATTGCTGCAATACCAGAAACACCAAAAAGGAATAAATAGAATTTTGGAAAGAATGCCCTTAAATACCTCGAAGCGGATTCTTTGTCCAAAACTTTAAATACTGTCGGAGCAAGAATTATAGAAAAAAAAATTATAATTCCCAAACACGCAGAGGTTAAATAAAGAGAAATATTATGCATATAGATTTGATAAGTTAATATCTTGTCAGATACACAAACAAAGAAAAAGTTTCACATATAATAATTTTTTGTACTATTTATTTTTTTTTCTCCAAATCCATGGGGGAATCGGCGCTGGTTTTTTCCAGAGTCCATTCTTTTCATATTGAGCAAGACTCTCTGCTTTAATGAAAGCTTCTTCCATTTTTTTATTCATTTTTTTTAAATATCTTCTATAAGCCCAAGCATTACCAGATTTTACAAGTTCTAGATTAATATTAGTTTTATTCAAAAAAATCATACCTAAATATCGTTTGTATTTATCTTTTTTTGAAATAGATATTTTTACTATTTTTGAAGAAATTAAATTTTTTAGAAAATTTTTCGCCTCAATACCATGGGATTGTTTTTTTTCAGGAGCATCGATACCAGATAGTCTAATCTTGATTTTTTTATTATCAACTGTTCTTGCTACGACAGTATCACCGTCTATAACTCTGATTATTTTTCCTTTTATTGTTTCAGCTAAAACATTGATTGTTGTGAAAACAATAAAAATAACAAAAGCTGTTTTAAACATGAAACAGTTAAAAAATATTATTGATTTTTTCATTTATTTTGTTACGAATTTTCTCTTTAGTTTTTGATTTGTAATCATTGATGGCATCTTTGGTTTTTTCAATTTGTTTTTTATAATTTACTAATTCATTTATCTCCTCATTTATTATTTTTTTCTTAATTCTTTCAATAATTATTTTAACTAGTTCATTTGGCAAAACACCGCCCTCTACGGAACCTATATCTTTTAAATAAATTGGAGATAAACCTAGAGTGACAATTTTTTTTGTATTAGGAACAAGTATTTCTAAGGTTGCATCATTTAATGAGAATTCATTAATCACTAATTTTGAAGTTGTGTTTATTTTTTTTTCTGCTAATGTATTTTCTTTTATTTTTTTTGAGAATCTCATAACTCTTTTTAAAATTTCATCTAAGTTAGAGTCATAATTTTTATTTAATTCAAAACGTATTATAGGTTTTTTTATTATTATAGAATTTATAATTTTTGTATTAGTAAAAAAACTTTTAATATCAATATCAGTTGAAATACTTTCAACTTTAAAAAAACTATCAGACGTGAAGTTTTCGGGGTTGCGAATATCTAGTGAACCCAAATGCCCTGTTCCAACTATTGCAAATCGGACTTTTTCAATTTTAACCTTAGTACCGGTTATAGAAGTGCCATAAGCATTAATAACATTTTTAGCAATAAAATTGAAACTAAACATTGATAAGAAAAATAATATCCCTGTGGCTAAAAGTACAAGTATTGATACTTTAATAAAAGTCTTCATTTAGTTTATATTTGAAATTCATTAGTGTTTATGAGTATTGTTTGTTTTTATAATTTCGACATTTACTTTCAGTGATTCAGTATTTTTAAAATGTAGAATCGCATCAAAACTATCACCGTGTTTTAATTTACTTTTTAGCCCGATAAGCATTATGTGATATCCATTATTGTTGCCTTTCTTTATAGAGACTGTTTCGTTTGGTGGCAATTTTATTGCTGATATCCTACGCATTTTCATTATGCCGTTAACTTTTTTCATACTGTGAATTTCACTTAAGCTTGCAGTAGCAGTTGAAACACCGATGAGTTCATCTTCCATATCTGAAGTATTTTTAATACTTACTATATACATAACACCATTGTCTGTTCCTGGTCTAGTGGGAGTTGAATATGGGTGATTGATTAATAATTCGTTATGTCGGTATTCATGGGCATAGGAAATGCTAAATAGAAATGTATTTATAGATAAAAAAATAAAAATTAATATTTTTTTAATGTTGTAAATTGAAAACTTGGCCATAGACTTAAAAATCCTTTCTTGACGATGATTCTCTTTCGTAAAAATTTATTATTTACCATCCAAACAAGAATTACTATTTTATAATATATATTATGGATTTTTTATACTTTGATGATTTTCCCAATTGGTTAGAAGCTTCATTAAGCTTATCTATATTGCTTATTTTGGCTTTTTTATCTCAACCGATACTTTTATGGGTGATAACCAAGTCGTTTAATAGGTGGCGATTATTAATAAAGACAAATGTAGTCCAAATACTTCTCAACCCTGAAGTTGGCAAGAGAGTATCTCAAATGTCACCATCAATACTAGTTCAGATAACAATTTCACTGATTCCTCATCTGAATACTTCTGTTGCAACTGTTATCAAAAATGTTGCTGTTGCAGTAACTATTCTTCATACAATAAGAATCATTACAGCCATACTAGATGCTGTGCAAATTTACTATAGCAACTCTGTTTTAAATTCAACTGAGTCAACTCGACCCATTAAAAGTTATTTGCAACTTGGTAAAATCTTAATAATAGGATTAGGATCGATTATAATTATTGCTGCCTTGATTGATAGGTCTCCTGCAATTTTGTTGTCAGGTTTGGGTGCAATGTCAGCTGTGTTACTTATTGTTTTTAAAGATACATTGGTATCGTTTACGGCTGGTATACAACTGACCACCAATGACATGTTAAGGGTAGGTGATTGGATAGAAATGCCTGAACTTGGTGCAGATGGAGACGTTGTCGATATAGCTTTGCATACAGTTAAAGTTCAAAATTTTGATAAAACAATTACTTCAATTCCAACGTGGAGGTTGATGTCATATAGTTTTAAAAACTGGCGAGGAATGTCTGAATCAGGAGGGCGTAGAATTAAAAGAACCATTCTTATTGATGCAACCTCAGTAAAATTTATAGAAAAACATGATGTAGATGATTTAAAAAATATTTCATTAATTAACAGTTATCTCAACGAAAAATCCACCATGATTGAAGATTCAAACAAACAACTAGCTGAAAAATCTCAAGATTTTTTTTCCAAGCCTGTGAATCACAGAAGACTAACAAATCTCGGTACATTTCGGGCATACGTAAACTTTTATTTATTAAACCATAAAAAAATTCATACAGATATGACAAGATTGGTTAGGATGCTGAAGCCAGATTCAGAGGGCATTCCACTAGAGATCTATTGTTTTACCTCAACAACTGATTGGATTGAATATGAAAATATTCAAAGCGATGTTTTTGAACACTTGCTCGCCATACTACCGGAATTTGGGCTGAGGACCTTTCAAAAACCTTCAGGGCATGATTTTGCTTCGGTAAATGTTGATAACTTAAGATAAATTGGTTGTAACAATAAAAATCTTATTCATGAATTATTCGTTTAATTTCCTCTAAAGCAGAGGGATCTTCGAGTGTTGTTAGATCGCCTGCATCCTTATTTTCAAGAACTGCTTGAATTGCACGTCTGAGTAATTTTCCTGATCTAGTCTTTGGTAACAAGCTAACAAAATAAACTTTGTTAGGTCTGGCAAATGGTCCTAACTGTCTGTTAATTAATTCTTTGATCTTGCTTGTTTCTTCATTTTTTTTGTTATGGTCGTTAAATAATTGATTTTCTTTTGGAACTATAAATGCTACGGGTACTTGGCCTTTTGTTTCGTCAAACACTCCAACAACAGTAGTTTCAACAACATTTTTATAATTTTGTATTACTTCTTCTATTTCTCTTGTACCAATTCTATGGCCTGAAACATTAATAACATCGTCTGTTCTTCCTAACATAAAATAATATCCATCATCATCATATTTTGCATAGTCAAATGTAGAATATAAAAAGTTACCGTTTGATTTTGAAAAATATGTGCTAACAAATCTTTTGTTGTCTCCCCAAACAGTTTGAAAACAGCCTGGGGGGAGCGGAGCAATAATGGACAACACACCTTTTTTATTGGCACCTACGGAGCTTCCTGTTTGTTCATCAATTATTTTGATGTTGTAACCATAAACAGGAAAGCTTGCACTCCCATTTTTCAATTTTGTTTTTTGGATAGGCAATTGAGCAGATAAAATTGGCCAACCAGTTTCTGTTTGCCAATAATTGTCAATAATTTGAGTGTATTTCAGGGATGACGAAATCCATTCAGTAGTAGGTTTATCAAGTGGCTCACCAGCTAAAAAAAGTTTTCTTAGCGATGTGGTGTCTGTTTTATTCAAATACTCGGAGTCCTGTTTTTTTAAAACTCTGATCGCAGTAGGTGAGGTGAACATTGTCGTGATTTTGAATTTTTCAACCAAAGTCCACCAAATACCTGGGTCAGGCTTAATAGGAAGACCTTCGTAAAGAAGTGTTGTAGATCCATTTATTAATGGAGCATAAACCAAATATGAATGGCCAACCACCCAACCTAGATCGGATGCGCAAAAAAAGACTTCACCAGGTTTACAATCAAAGATCAACTTCATTGATGTTGACAATGCAACAGCATAACCTCCTGTATCTCTTTGAATTCCCTTTGGAGCACCTGTTGTTCCTGATGTGTACAAAATGTAACTAGGTTCACTTGAAAAAAGCTTTTGACACTGAATTTGGCTTGATGCAATATTTTTAGAGGTTTCCGCGTAATCAACATCTCTATTTTCAACAATTTCAAACTTTGAAATCATACGGTCTATTAGTAAAACTTTTTCAGGCGAGTGAGTTGATATTTCGCAAGCTTGGTCAACTAATTTTTTATACGGAATAACTTTACCTCCACGAACTCCAGCATCAGAGGTTATAATTAATCTGGGAGTAGCATCATCAATCCTGATGGCCAAAGGCTGAGCGGCAAAGCCGCCGAAAACAACTGAATGAATCGCACCTATTCTTGCGCATGCGAGCATTGCAAAAACTCCTTCAGGAATCATTGGCATATATATTAAAACTCTGTCACCCTTTTTAACTCCGAGTCCATCAATCACTTTAGCCATAGTTTGAACTTCTTCATGAAGCTCTCTGAAAGTGTAAGTTTTATTTTTATTTATTTCAGTTGAAACGTAAATAAGAGCAGGTTGCTCAGCTCTTTGAGCTAAATGACGATCAATTGCGTTGAAACATAAATTTGTTGTTCCGTCTGAATACCAATTAGCAAAAGGTGGATTTGAGTAGTCTAAAATTTTTTTTGGAAAGTTAAACCAACTAATATTGTTGGCTTGTTCTCCCCAAAAGTTTTCTTTGTTATTAATTGAAGTTTTATGAAATGAAGTTAAGTCCATTTTAATGTCTCTTTTCTTTATGAATTCAAGAATAGTATTTTCTTGATTATTCTTTTACATATAAGTCTAAATAGTCGTTGACAGCAGTTTGTTTTAATTTTTCTAAATCCAAGGAGAGATTTAAAATCTTTTCTTGAGTTTCTTTTTTAAACTGTCGATTCAAATTTATTTTAAATTTTTCAATTAATAAGGGAATCCCGTCTTTTCTTCTTTTTTTGTGCCCAATTGGAAACTCTACTAGTACCTCATCAAGTTTTTCCCCATCATTAAACTCAACAGTTATTGCATTTGCTATTGACCTTTTTTTAGGATCCAGATAATCATTAGTAAAATTAGCATCCTCAATGCAATGTATTTTTTCTCGTAGTGCATCTACTCTAGGGTCCATTGCTACCTTATTTTCATAGTCATTTGCTGTAAGTCTTCCAAAAATTAGAGGAATTGCAACCATGTATTGTATGCAGTGATCTCTGTCAGCAGGATTTAATAAAGGCCCTTTCTTATCAATAATTCTAATTGCTGATTCATGAGTTCTAATTGTAATTTTTTTTATATTTTCTATTTTATGTCTAACTTTTGGATGTAGTTGCATTGCAATTTCAACTGCAGTTTGGGCGTGAAATTCTGCTGGATAAGAAATTTTAAATAAAATATTATCTATTACGTAAGTGCCATAATTTCTATTTATTTTTAACTCTTTGCCATTAAAGAGACAATCATTAAAACCCCAGACATCTGCACCTAAAACATTTGAATAGCCCATTTCTCCAGTTTTGGATATAAGAGCAAGTCTTACTCCACGACTGGTTGCATCTCCAGCTGCCCATGACTTGCGAGAGCCAGTATTTGGAAAATGTCTGTAAGTTCTGAGAGAATTGCCATCTAAAAAAACTTGTGAAATTGCGTTGCAAAGTTGTTCTTTAGACAAACCAATAAGTTTTCCACATACAGCAGTAGATGCAAGCTTTACTAAAATTACATGATCAAGCCCAACTTTATTAAAAGAATTTTCTAGTGCCATTACACCCTGTATTTCATGGGCTTTAATGATTGATTTAAGGACGTCAACCATTTTTAATGGTGTTTTGTTTTGATTAATTGCCTCCCTTGATAACCAGTCACTAACTGCTAAGATTCCACCAATGTTATCGGAAGGATGCCCCCATTCAGCAGCTAACCAAGTATCATTAAAATCTAACCATCTAATAATAGTTCCAATATTAAAAGCTGCTTGAATTGGATCCAATTTGTAGTTAGTGCCTGGCACTCTGGCACCATTTGGTACAATTGTATCTTTTACGATTGGGCCAAGCATTTTCTTGCAGGCTTCGTATTCAAGAGCCTCTAAACCACATCCTAATGAATCCATTAAACAAAATGAGGCGGATTTTAGTGAGTCCTGGTTTTGCAATTCATCATTAAAGACATAATCGGCAATATCTAGTATTAATTTTTCGAATTTGTTGACATCAGAAAATTGATTCATGAATTTTTCAAATACGTTTGGTTATTGGAGTAAATTTTTTAGGTGATGGCCCTGTATAATTTGCACTTGGTCTAATTATTTTTCCGTCGTGCTGTTGCTCTAAAATATGAGCAGTCCAACCAGACGTCCTTGCTATTGCAAAAATAGGTGTAAAAAGTAAGGTGGGTATGTTCATTTGGTCATAGCTTACAGCACTAAACCAGTCAAGATTTGGAAACATTTTTTTTTCATTCCACATCACCTTTTCTATGCGAGAGGCTATATTAAACATTTTCATGTTTTTTTGACTAATAGAAAGATTTTCTGCAACACGTTTGATTATTTGATTTCTAGGATCGCTTACTGTGTATACAGGATGACCAAAACCAATAACGATTTCTTTTTGAATTAGTCTTTTTTTTATATCACGTTCTGCTTCATCAGGGGTTGTGTATCTGGTCTGAATTTCATAGGCCACTTCATTTGCACCACCGTGTTTTGGGCCTCTAAGTGCTCCAATAGCACCCGAAATACAAGAGTGGTAGTCTGCGCCTGTACCTGCAATCACCCTGCTGGAAAAAGTGGAAGCATTAAATTCATGTTCGGCGTATAGGTTGAGTGATATTTGCATTGCATTAACCCACTCATCGCTACATTTGTTTGTATGAAGTAGATTCAAAAAATGACCTGCAATTGAGTCAGAATCTGATTCAAGGCAAATTCTTTTTTTGGAGTGACTAAAATGAAACCAATAAATGAGAGCTGTCCCAAGATTTGCTAAAAGAGCATTGGATAGATCTTCAACATCAACATTACTGCACTGTTTTTTTTCTTGAACCATGCAACCAAGAGCAGATGTGGCTGTTTGTAAAACACTCATTGGGTGAGATGATGCAGGAAGTTGTTCTAAAATTTTAAGTAAGTTTTTTGTCAATCCTCTTTTGTTAATGAGCTTTGTTTTATAACTGTCTAGTTCTTTCTGAGTAGGTAATTTCTTATAAATTAAAAGGTGAGCAATTTCTTCGAACTCACATTTTTCTGCAATATCGTTAATATCATAACCCCTGTAGTGTAAATCATTTCCAGAATTACCTACTGTGCATAAGCTTGTGTTGCCAGCCTCTATTCCTGATAAAGCCACAGATTTTTTTTGTTTTTTTAACAAGGTTGTTCTTTATTAATTATTGACTATTAATGATTTTAACTAGATATTATTAATTTTATCTTTAGATATTTAAACTTAATATAATAGTATTATAGATATATTAAATCTAAACTAATTAAGGAGATATATTATGTGGTCTAAGCCTGTTGCTACTGATCTAAGATTCGGTTTCGAAATAACAATGTATGTTGCTGCTAAGTAATTACACATACTTAAAAAAAACCACTCATTAGAGTGGTTTTTTTTATTCAGCTTAAATTAAAAAAGTATTTAAAGATTTTATGAATG
>NHCU01000011.1 GCA_002167365.1 Betaproteobacteria bacterium TMED41
GAGGGGCTAAAAACTCCACGGAAAGTACTGCTGCTTGTGCCCGCTGGTGATTCGGTAGAAAAAGCGTTAGCGGCCCTCGCTAGCAAGCTTCAGCCAAGCGATATTGTCGTTGATTGCGGAAATTCTCATTACCAAGACTCTATTTCACGCGGTTCTCGAGAAAGCTTGCAGGGTATGCACTTTGTTGGGCTTGGGGTATCCGGTGGGTCAGTAGGTGCGCGGTATGGACCCAGTATGATGTTTGGGGGTGATCACTATTCTTGGGGACATGTCCGGCCAATCTTGGAAAAGATTGCTGCCCAAGGCATTGACGGTCCATGCCTAAAGCGGTTTGGGGATTTTGGTGCAGGCCATTTTGTGAAGATGGTTCACAATGGTATCGAATACGCGGAAATGCAGCTTATAGCGGAAGCGCACGATATTATGTCCAGAGGAATGGGCCTGTCCCATTCGGAGCAAGCAGATTTTTTTAAGCGCGCAAACCAAGGCCCGCTGCAAGGTTTCCTAATTGACCTCGCCAGGAAAGTCCTAGAGCCGACAACTACATCGCTTGACCTAATAATTGATTCAGCAGAGCAAAAAGGCACAGGCGCCTGGAGTGTAATGGCAGCGCTGGAATTAGGTGTTTCTATTCCCTGTATAGCGGCGGCAGTAGATGCGCGGCTGATGTCGAGCTTCTGGGGTGAAAGACAGCGGCGCGCAAGTATCTTTGGCAATGCCAGTGCTGACGCTTCCGTGTCGTCTTTTACATTGGCTGATTTGGAAAAGGCAATCTGGTTTTCCAAGATATGCGCATATATGCAAGGTTTTGACATGCTGATCAAAGCTAGCGAGGTCTATGATTGGTCTATCTCTGTGAGAGATGTCTGCGCTGTATGGAGTGCGGGTTGTATTATCCGCGGAGCGATTCTGAGTATGTTCTTTGATGGCATCACGGATGCCGAGAATTTGGATCTTTTGAGCATCGCGAAAATCCGCCAGGCATTAATGGATCATCAAGATGCAATGCGAGCGACCGTTCGCTGTGCGGTGGATCAGGCCATACCAACCCCCGGATTGCACGCAGCGATCTCATGGTTCGATGCATTTGCCAGCGCTCGTATGCCGCAGGCAATCACTCAAGCTCAGCGTGATGCTTTTGGCGCCCATGGCCTAAGTCTGTTCGAAAATCCGGATCAAAAGACCCACGGTGAGTGGTGAAAACTAACTACATAATTATGGGCGTTACTGGATCTGGAAAGACAACGATCGGATCTAAGTTGGCAAAAGCACTACAGATCCAGTTCTTGGATGCCGATAATTTCCACCCTATGGCGAACATCAAAAAAATGGAATCGGGGGTTCCTTTGGATGACGGCGATAGACTGCCCTGGCTCTCAAGTCTTAGGGATCGATTAAGTGCCAGCGACGGCTGTGTTTTAGCTTGTTCCGCCCTCAAAGAGAGTTATCGGTCGATTCTTGCCGATGTTCCGCAAGCGACGCTCTTTATTCATTTAATAGTATCGAGAGAAACCGCGATTGATAGGGTTGCCTCGAGGCCAGACCACTTTATGCCTGCAGATCTTGTGGAGTCGCAGTTTTGTAGTCTGGAAAAATCACTCAGCGCGCTTGCGATCGACGCCGAATCTCCAGAGGAATCTGTCTTGAAGTCAGTGCTGTTGGCGCTGGACAATTGTAAAAAAAATGCTGGAGATATTTAGCGACTGCGCAAGTGCTTTTTTTAAAACAATAAAAGCGTTCGGTCGATCGTCCAATAGGTGGCAAGGCAACCCATGCTCCAGGCCGCTCCTTTGTTGAATACATTCTGCCATCCGAAACGCGACAAAACCCAAGCGAATAGGGCCAGTAGTAGAATTACCGCGACTTGACCGGCCTCGATGCCAACGTTAAACAACAATAGGGAAAGCCAGAGATCGTCCTTCGGCAGGCCTATATCGGCCAATGCCCCCGCAAAACCTAGGCCATGCAGCAGGCCGAAAATAAATGCCATTACCCATGGACGTCCTTGGGTGAGTCGGGAGCGCTGGTGTTCTTCTTGAACCAATTCTCGCGCGAGAAAAAATATAGACAAAGCGATCACGGCCTCGGTAGGGCCTTGGTCAAGTTTCACCAGTTCCAAGACGGACAGCGCTAAAGTAATACTGTGAGAAAGAGTAAAGGCGGTTATCGTTTTGATCAGCGCGATTGGCTCACGGATAAACAAGAACAGCCCAATGACGAATAAAACGTGATCGATACCAAAGACGAGATGCTCAACGCCAATGACAAAGTAGCTCATTACCGGAGCGGCTTGTGCACGCAAATCTAGCGACGGGGCATCTGGCCTTAGAACATAATTTTTTTTCTCGCCGTCCAATTTTGTTAAAGAGACTAAGACGTCCGTATGGCTGAAGGGCAGTCCGCTGATCTGGATTGTAGATTTTCCCAAGTCACAATCGGTCCTCCAATGGTAGATCAAAGCGACGTTGCCGACTTTGGGGGGGGCTACGTTGGTCATTACGCAATCGGCAGAAAAAACTGGATTCAGTTTTACAGTGGTGTTCAATAGTATCGGCTCTTTCCATATCACCTGGTAACCGGGCGATCCATCGTCAACCTCGATAAGCTGCATATGGCCAGGGCGAAACTCGTGGGCAAAGGCGTAATTCTCGATCCCGACTGAGCCAAGAACGACAACGAATAAAAGTAAACGAGCGCGTAGCATCAGTTAGCGAGCTTCATAGAGTCTGGATAGACGATTTCGTAACGCCCCCTTAATTCTTCATAGTAGGTCTCGCTGGCATTGCTGCGCACTGCAATCGCAGCATCACTCTCCACGCGCTCTGCGACGACCGCAAACTCGGGCACGTAGGATGGCTCGACTGAGTGCAACTTGACTGTATGCCAGCCGTACGCTGATTTAAGTGGGCCTTGCCAGTCTGGGCTGGGTTCTAATTCGTTTAGCGCTTCCGCGAATTCACTGCCTAGGAAGCCGCGAATCTGCCCTAAGGTACGACCTTTATAATCAGTCTGTAACATGAATGGGTCGCTTTTGACCTCGGTGTCCAATGCGGCCTTAGCGTCTTGCTCTGGATTCTCTCTGCCTTCGTTGGAGAAGTATTTGTGGGTGAAGGACCGGCGTTCGGGGATACGATAATCCTCTTTGTTCTGAGCAAAGAAATCTTGCAATGCTGTCTTATCGAGAGGTTGAATGCTCGCGATATCTTCGGTGAGAAAGGTAAGTTTCTGCACTAATCGTCGCCGGATAATAGAGTCATTTACGTTCAGCCCAAGTCGTTGCGACTCTCGAAAGTAAATTTCGTCTTTAACGAATTGTTCAACGAGATCGTTGAGCTCATCACTAGACGGCTCGCGGCTTCTTTGCATTTGCCAAATGCCGCTTAACCGTTTTACGTCGGCGTCGCTCAGCTCAACCACCTTTGAAATTTCGGAATCGGAAAACATTCCGGAAAGAAGAAAAATGGCGGTGCCTGCAATGACGAAAGAGGTTACAGGGTCCTTCAACCAACTAATCATTTAAGGTCTCTCCCTAACGGCCAAGGCTGTTTAATAATCCTAGCGCCTAAAAAATCAGATCAATGTGCGCGGCGTAAAAGTGTTCTTGAAGCAAGGCCGTTTAAATCTTTTGGTTAAGAGGTACTTTTTCTGACCAGAAGGTGGTCAATAAAAAGCTCGAACGATCCGGCGAGAGACCTACGAAGCGTCGGTTTTTCACTGAACGGCACAGTAACATAACCACTTAAATCTGAGGCAGGTTTCGACTATGCTGCCTGAGGCGGGATTTGGAGTAGAACTTAGGGGGAGACAAAATGGGTAAGTTTGTGGATATTTTCCGGGCACGCCAATTGGGCGTTGCGGTTGGAACAATGATTTTGCTTGGCGGATGCGGCCAAGATGCACCTCAGAATATGGATGGGTTGGACTCGCAGTCCGCTCCCGACATTGATTCTACTGAATCTCAACTAAACGCACGAAGATTCGATGGCGTTCAGCTGGTTATGCCCGCAGATACATTGAACGCTAACCCAGAAAGTAACGCCACTCGAAACGCCTACTTCGGCGATTTACATGTGCACACTAATTACTCTTTCGATGCCTTTGCGTTTGGCACGGTCGCCTCGCCATACGATGCCTATCGTTTTGCCAAAGGTGAGGCCATCAAGCATCCAGCTGGCTTCGACGTGCAGCTTCGAGCGCCATTGGATTTTTATGCCGTTACCGACCATGCTATGTTTTTGGGCGCGGTAAAAGCCGCGGCCGATACTACATCAGAGTTTTCTAGATTCGACCATGTGCAGGGGCTGCACAATTTGAATGCGCCGGAAAATCAGAATTTCGAAAGCATCCCCGAACGAGTCACTGCGTTTACCACTTTCCTTGGGAATACACTCACCAAAGTTGGCGATGGCAGCATTGATCCGGACCTCGTGGATCAGATCGCCAAAGACGCGTGGACTGACACAATTCGGGCGGCCGAGTCGTTTAATGATCCCGGCAATTTTACGACTTTTGTTGCATATGAGTTCACGTCCTCTACGGATGACCGCGGCAATTTGCATAGAAATGTCATATTCCAAGGAGCTGATCGTCTGCCTGCGATGCCGTTCTCGCGCTTCCATAGTCAGAACCCTGAGGGCTTATGGGATTGGATGGACGGGCTGCGCCAAAATGGTATCGAGGCATTGGCAATTCCGCACAACTCCAATGGTTCCAATGGGCAAATGTTTAAATTGGTGGATTGGGCCAGCAATCCGGTAGACGACGAATGGGCGCGCAAGCGAATCCGCAACGAGCCTCTGGTAGAGGTGACTCAGGTTAAGGGCACCTCGGAAACCCACCCGTTGTTATCTAACTCAGATGAATGGGCCGATTTTGAAATCATGCCCTACCGAGTGGCGACAACTCTTGCCAGCGAGCCCAAGGGGTCGTACGCGCGAGAAGCGTTACTGGACGGTTTAGCGCTTGCCGATTCTGGCATTACAAATGCCTACCAATTTGGTCTTGTGGGTGCCACGGATACCCATGTGGGCGCTTCCTCGCTGGACGAGTCAAATTTTTTCTCGAAAGTCGGCCTTTTGGATGCTGATGGCGAGCGGCGTGGTTCGGTGCCGATGGATGCGGGTGAAGTGGAAGTTATTCGAGCAGCGGGTCGGGTCAACGTGCAGGAGATTGGTGGACGCGACTACGCCACGGGTGCTTATGAAACTTGGAGCGCATCTGGATTGACCGGTGTTTGGGCGGAGGAGAACACGCGGGATGCACTGTACGCCGCGCTTCGTCGGAAAGAGGTTTTTGCGACATCGGGTCCACGGATAAAGATTCGACTGTTTGCAGGCTATGACTACGATGCAGACGACGGTTTGGCCGATCGATATGCGAAAGGTGTTCCAATGGGTGCCGAACTGCATGGGGCGGATGGCCGTGCGCCCACACTTGTGGCCAGTGCGCTGCGCGACCCAAGTTCTGCCGCGCTCCAGCGATTACAAATTATCAAGGGCTGGGTTGTCGGTGGGCAGACTAACGAACAGGTCTACGATGTTGCTTGCTCAGACGGTGGTCAGGTTGATCCAAAGACTCACCGGTGCCCAGACAACGGCGCGAGTGTTAATTTAAACGACTGCTCCATTACCCGGAATGTCGGTGCATCTAATCTTGATGTGGTGTGGCGAGATCCCGATCACAATCCAGAGCACAGAGCGTTTTACTACGCGCGTGTGTTAGAGAATCCAACGTGCCGCTGGTCGACTTGGGATGCGGTCAAAGCCGGCGTTGAACCGCGGCCGGATCTTAAAAAGACGTTGCAGGAGCGGGCTTGGACCTCGCCAATCTGGGTGATGCCGCAGAGTTGAATCTGCAGAGGGTATCTGGGGTGGTATGGGCGCTCCCCCTAGATCAAGTAGGTGTGGCTGCGCAAAAATCCAAGCGGTTTTGTAACGCGTGAATCGAATCTGTCGGCGACATGATTAAAACGGCTAGCGCTTAAACTGTGGCAGGTTGCCATAGGTAAGTGCTCGCCACAGCCACTCTAATGGCCCGTAACGGTAGCGTGCGAGCCACCACGGCGAAAGGTAGAGCTGCACAATCCAGATCGCCAGCACTACGCCATACAGCTGCCAGCGCGCCAGCTGGTTGATTAAACCGAAACCCGCGCCGGTGAAGATGAACAAACAAATCAGCGAATGCATAAGGTAGTTGGTCAGTGCCATGCGACCCACCGCGGCAAGTCGCGAGCCAATTTTGAAATTGCGCAGTAGCAGCATAATAATCCCTATCCAGCCAATCGCGAGTGCCATACGACCGAGGTGGTAGGTTGGTGAAATTGGACCGAATGAGGCGAGAATCTGGAAGTCGCCGATATAGGCTCCCCAGGCTTCGTAGCTGTTAATCATCAAGCCCACGAGCATGCCATAGATTGCCATGTTGCGATAAACCGTTAGGTCCAGCCGGCCCTGTAGCACACCCAGCTTAAAAAGCGCCATACCCAGTAACATGGCCGCTAATGCATCGGGCAGCATAATAAACCAAATGCTACCCAGCAGAATCTCGGTATTGTGTTCCAAGGTCCAATTGAATGCGCTCGCATAAGATTCGCCGCGTGCGCCTACCTCCTCGCTAATCTTCTGTGTCGAGGGAAGATACTCGTCGGCGAATTCGCGCCAGTCGGCGTCGGCAGCTTTCAAGTCCTCAGGTATTGGCTTGCCTTGGGTCTTTAGAGTCTCAACTTTTTCTGCGGAACCCTCGAGATATTCGAGTCCTAAATGCATTGCCGCATTTTGTAGGGTCAGCAGCGCAAAAATAACGCATGAACTTATGAATAGTCGCTTGCCGCTGACATTTCGTACAAAAAATAAAATGAACCCGCACAGCGCATAAGTAACCAGAATATCCCCAGTCCACAACAATAAATAACCGTTGATAAGGCCGAAGATCAAAAGCCAGAATGTGCGCTTGACATGTAGCCAGCCGCGCCCGCTGTTGTCACGACCGAGAAACAGCACCACGCCAGCACCAAAAAGAATCGAGAAGAGTCCGCGCATCGCGCCTTCAGCGGTGAGCTCTACTAGCAGCCACGCAACGAGGTCGGCCGTCGAATGGATGGTTAAGCTCGGAGCAACATAGGCGGAAGCTATGAACCCAAAGCCTATAATGTTTAGGAGCAATATTCCCAATAGAGCAAACCCACGCAGGACGTCTAAACTTGCTATTCTCTGACTATCACTGATCGGCGCGGACATTAGCATGGTCAAACTCGACGGGTTGTTGCGCGGCTGTTTAGTTTGGACTCCGTTCCTACGATATAATAACAGTTAGAAAGCGTGACTCCAGATGTATGTAGTCCTTCGTTGTCTTTTCTGACTCTGTTTTGGTTGTAAATATGGCACTCGATACCACGAACTACTTTAGTCTTAGATCGAAGAAAAAAGACGGTTCCCAAGTTGATACGCCAGTGTGGTTCGTGCGTGCGCTCGACGATGATAGTTACCATGTCTTCACTAATGTGAACTCCGGCAAAGTGAAGCGCGTAAGAAATTTCCCCAAGGTGGAGATTGCGGTGTGTGATGTTCGGGGCAAATTGCTCGGGGTATGGCAGCCGGCTCGTGCTGAGCTAGTGGCCGAGAGCGATACCATTTATGCAGCCTTTCGCGCCAAGTACGGCTTAACGTTCCGTATTTTCGATTTCTTTTCCTGGTTGGGTGGTAAGCACAAAGAGCGACAGATGATACAAGTCACCACTGACCCAGAAAAGTTGCACGGCTCATGACCGCTCGTCGGATGTGGTGTTGCTAAATTTCTGCGTTAGTTCGATGACATCCGCAGCGGGTTGAGGGTCGTAGGAGCCGTGCAAGAGCCACTCGTGATCAATTCCAAACATTTGCCCGATACTTGGCGCATAGCGCAAAAAATTTTGCATAACTGGGTCGTGGTCGGCGGCCCGCTCCCATGCTGTCCAGGTGTCAGGGACAATTAGATCGTTACAATTTAGCGTAAGCCGGTACGCGCACTCAGCCACCGACCATCCTAGGTCTAACCGAACTAGGTGCAGTCGCTCGCCAATAGATGGATTGGAGGCCATTGGATTATGAGGTCGTGGTCAGTTTGATGCGCTCTCGGTGCTCCGTGGGCTGCGCATTCTCCGCCACGCCAATCATTTCCTCAAAAGCGCTGCGATGAACGAACTCTGCGGTCTTGAGACCGGCTTCGCGCAGATCGCGGGTGGCGGCACTACGGCTGCGGTATTTGAGAATACTGCCGTCCCGCCTTAACAATGGTTTAAGTTGTTCGCCGATCTTGCAGTAAATGAGATAAATGCTCGGATCGACGGCGTGAACTTCCACCTGGGGTTGGAAACCGCTACTAAGCATCTGGGAGAGTGCTTGTAGGTCCATTGCGCCTGCTCCTGATTCGTTTAGCCGCTACGTTACGGTGAATTGGATCAACAGTGCGTGAAGGCCGCGGTGCGCTTAATGATTTATCATTGTGCGGTATTGACGATCAAATAACCCGACGAGAGGGCAAAAAATGCACAGAGCTGCAAAAATAACTTGGGTTTGTTGGATCGGGCTAATCGTGTTGAGTGGTTGCGTTGATGATTCAGCGACGCGGCTGAACTCTCCGGCAGGCGCGAACACGAGTAGCCCAAATGCGAGCGTTAATCATAAAGGTCAGCCGGTTCTAAGTTGGCAGCGCGAAGAGCAAGATACAACGATTTTAGAATATTCGGTGTTATCCCAGCAGGGATGGTCAGAGCCCATAGAGGTCGCCAGAGGCACAGATTGGTTTGTGAACTGGGCGGATATTCCGGCGGTACAGCCGGTTACGGACTCATTTTGGGCGGCTCATTACCTGCAACGTACGCCCGGTGGGACATATGCCTACGACGTGCGCCTGAGGTTATCTAATGATGGCGGAAGGAATTGGCGGGATGCGGGTAGTCCCCATCAGGACGGTA